>CP053680.1:2805001-3108752 GCA_019623805.1 Gammaproteobacteria bacterium (ex Lamellibrachia satsuma) | reverse complement strand
GTTAGCCTGTATTTATCCAAATCAGCGATGCTTCGCCTGTGCATCAAGGTCAGCGGCAATCTGGGATTCGTATTTATCCCCCATCGCCAGCAGTTTTGCCTTGGTCATCAGGCTGTCTTCACGATTTTCGAAGTGGTACTCGTAGAGTCGTGTCTCGACAATTGCATCCACGGGACAGGACTCCTGGCAGTAGCCGCAGAAGATACACTTGAAAAGATCGATATCATAGCGCGTAGTCCGACGGGAGCCGTCGTCACGAGGCTCTGCCTCAATAGTGATTGCCAGCGCCGGGCAGGTTGCTTCGCACAGTTTACAGGCGATGCAACGCTCTTCCCCATTCGGATAGCGGCGTTGCGCATGCAGACCGCGGAAGCGTGGCGATACCGGCGCCTTCTCTTCCGGGTACATAACCGTGAACTTGCGCTTGAACAGGTATCTGCCAGTCACGCTAAGCCCGCGGAACAACTCCAACAGGAACAGGCTCTTGAAATAGTTGGTCAGGGCGTTCATGCGTCAGAGCCTCTCAATCGAACCACCAGGGGAGCTGATAGACCACTGCCAGGCCTACTACGGCAATCCAAACAATGGTAATGGGTATGAACACCTTCCATCCGAGACGCATGATCTGATCATAACGATATCGGGGGAATGTGGCGCGCAACCAGAGGAACATGAAACCGAACAGCGCCGTTTTCATCACCAACCAGACAAAACCCGGCACCCAGTCAAACAGGGGACCAAGGACTGGCCAGCCTTCGAAAGGAGACAACCAGCCACCCAGGAACAGTACCGCTGTCAAGGCTGAGATCAGTATAATGTTGGCATACTCCGCAAGGAAAAAGACCGCGAAGGTCATGCCAGAATAATCAACATGGAAACCTGCGACGATCTCAGACTCACCCTCCGCCACATCAAAAGGGGCACGATTGGTCTCGGCCACACCGGAGATCACATAGACACCGAACAGCGGCAATAACGGCAACCAGAACCAGGAGAATAGCCCGCCCTGCTGGGCTCTGACGATGTCACCCAGATTCAGACTTCCCGCTGCGACCAACACGCCCACCAGGGCAAAACCCATGGCGATCTCATAGGCGACGATCTGCGCTGCAGAGCGCATGGCGCCGAGAAAGGCGTATTTCGAATTGGAGGCCCAACCAGCGATGATGACCCCATATACACCTACTGAGGTCAGCGCCAGGATATAGAGCAGTCCGGCGTTGATATCCGCCAGCACCAGCTCTTCATTGAATGGAAATACAGCCCAGGCTGCCAGTGCCGGACCCAAAACCAACGTTGGCGCAATCAGGAACAGCACTTTGTTTGCACTGGTCGGGATCACGATCTCCTTGAACATCAGTTTGACTGCGTCTGCAATGGGTTGCAGCCAGCCCTTCGGACCAACCCGGTTGGGGCCGACCCGCACCTGCATATAGCCGATGATCTTGCGCTCGGCATAGGTAAAGTAGGCCACGCAGAGCATCACCGGCGCCACGATAGCGACGATCTTGAGTAGGGTCCAGATCAGAGTCTGTAACCCAAGCGGCAGGGCTTCCCAGATGCTGATAAAAAAATCCATCGGTTTACGCCTTCTCCAGGGTCACTTCGCCAAACTGTGCACCGAGGGTCTCGGTGCCGGCCAGTCCGGCAGAGATTCGGACGCAACCGTCCGGAATGTTCACGTCGATCGAAACCGGCAGTGTTGCCTCTCTGCCATCCTGTGTCACAACTGCGGAGTCGCAATCGGCAAGGCCCGCTTTTTTGGCCTCCTCCGCGTTGATACAGATCGCAGCGGGCGCCGCATCCTTGGTCTGCTGCAGCGCACTTGCCCTGCGCACCAGGCTATCCATCGCGTAGGCTGGCACATCACCAATTCTGATCAGGCCATCGACGGCGCTCTGCAGATCGGAGCTCTCAGTCTTTCCAACACTGTTGTCCGGCATCACACCCTCACAGAGTGAAGCCAGTTCATCGCGAACCTGCTCAGATGAGGTGTATTCGCAATCCTCCTGATCCAGGAGGTTACCCAGCACCCGCAGGACTTTCCAGGCGGGCCTGGCTTCCCCCAGCGGTTTTACCGCGCCGCGGAAGCTCTGCCACTCACCTGCGGCATTGACATAGGTGCCCGAGGTCTCCGCGAATGCGGCTATCGGCAGCATAATGTCGGCAGCAGCTTCCAGGGCAGGGGAAGTATGTGTATTCAGCGCAACCACCAAATCCGCACTCTCCAGCGCACTCTGGGTCAAACCCGCATTCCAGAAATCATAACCAGGCTCGGCCCCAAGCAACAGATAACCCTTACGGGGCAGTTTCTGCAGCTTCATGACATCCAGCCCCTTCTCAGTTGCCGCTTTGGCGCCCGGCAGCAGATGGGGCAGTGCGCCGGCGAGACGGGCGCCGATACTGTTGGCCGCTTCTGCCAGAAAACCTAATGTAGCACCGCTCGCGTTTGCTACCGCAGATGCCAGCGCACAGAGTATTGAGTAGTCGGGATGGGCCGCCGCGATATTTCCCAGCATCACTGCTGCGTTATCCGCATTTTTCAGGGCGCTTGCAATGGCTTTTGCATCATCGTCAGCAACCACTTTATCGATGACCTTGGCCGCAGCCCCCTCACCCGCCGCCCCCAATGCCTTGGCAACTGCGGCCAGGCTTTGCACCATGCCCGCAGGGGTGGTTACCTGCTGGCCGGCAGCATAATTCAGTTCCAACTGCAGCGGATTGATGAAATGCAACTTGGCACCACCCACTGCCGCCTTGCGCAGATTGTGCGCCAGGATCGGCTGCTCCTTGCGGGTATTGGAGCCCACCAGCAGCGCCGCATTCAAACCCTCTATCTCAGTTATCTTCAAACCGAGCCAGCTAAAGGCCGGTTCCGCGCCATCCAAACGAAAGTCGCCCTGACGGAGACGGTAGTCAATATTGTTGCTGCCCAGCCCCCGAGTCACCTTCTGTGCAAGGTAGAGTTCTTCGAGAGTCGACGAGGGAGATACCAAAGTGGCAATCTGCTCCCCTTCACCGATCTCCTGCAGCCCTGCGGCTACCATATCCAGCGCCACTTCCCAGGTCACATCCTGCCATTCGCCGCTCTGCTTGATCTTCGGCACGATCAGACGGTCATCGCTGTAGAGACCCTGATAGCTGAAACGGTCCCGGTCGGAGATCCAGCACTCATTAATCGACTCGTTATCCTTGGGCGCTACCCGCATTACCTTGTTACTGCGCAGATGGAGATGCAGATTGGAACCGACGGAGTCGTGTGGCGCCACACCCTCGACCTGGGTCAACTCCCAGGCACGGGCCTGGAAACGAAATGGCTTGGAGGTCAAAGCCCCCACCGGGCAGAGATCTATGATATTGCCTGAAAGCTCGGAGTCGATGCTCTTTTCAACGTAGGTGCCGATCACCATGTGTTCACCACGGCCTGTGGCGCCCATCTCCCGGATGCCGGCGATCTCCTCACCGAAACGGATGCAGCGTGTACAGTGGATGCAGCGGGTCATCTCGGTGGCAATCAACGGACCGATGTTCTTAGCAGGCACCACACGTTTGCCTTCCACAAAACGGGAGACATCGCTGCCACAGGAGACAGCCACATCCTGCAGCTCACACTCGCCGCCCTGATCACAGATCGGGCAGTCAAGCGGATGGTTGATGAGCAGGAACTCCATGGTGCCTTTCTGTGCAGCGAGCGCCAGCGGCGAGCGGGTAAACACCTTCATCCCCTCCATCACCGGCGTGGCGCAGGCGGGCAGCGGCTTGGGCGCATTTTTCACTTCGACGAGGCATTGACGACAGCTGGCGGAGATGGAGAGTTTTTTGTGATAGCAGAAACGGGGAATATTGATACCCGCCTCATCGGTTACTTCGATGAGCATGGCCCCGGCCTTTGCTTTCAGCTCCTGGCCGTTGATTTCGATGGTTACCATGGAATCCTGAGTCATCGTCGTATTTCGTCTCTACTGACCTTTAACCCGCACCGACCAGACACTTTTTGTGGTCGATGTGGTATTGGAATTCATCCCGGAAGTGCTTGAGCATACCAGCCACAGGTCCCGCGGCTGCATCACCCAATGCGCAGATTGTACGACCGCTGATTCTGGCAGCCACGTCATTGAGCAGATCCAGATCCTCCTGGCGACCCTGGCCGTTTTCGATACGGCTCACCACGCGATAGAGCCAGCCGGTACCCTCGCGGCAGGGGGTACACTGGCCACAGGACTCTTCATGGTAGAAGTAGGACATACGCTCAAGCACCTTGACCATGCAGTTGGTATCGTCAAGCACGATCACCGCACCGGATCCCAGCATGGACCCCGCTCCAGCGATAGCATCGTAATCCATGGTCAGATCCATCATCTGCTCGCCGGGAATGACCGGCGCGGAGGAACCGCCCGGAATAACCGCCTTGAGCTTGCGTCCACCCTTCACGCCACCAGCCATCTCCAGCAACTCAGAGAAAGGTGTACCCATGGGGATCTCAAACACGCCCGGATTATTCAGATTGCCGGAGATCGAGAAGAGCTTGGACCCCCCGCTGTTCTTGACACCGATATCGGCAAACCAGAGTCCGCCCTCTTTCAGGATCATCGGGATGGAGGCAAGGGATTCTGTGTTGTTGATGATCGTCGGACGGCCATAGAGGCCGAAATGGGCTGGGAACGGCGGTTTGAAGCGGGGCTGCCCCTTCTTGCCTTCGATCGACTCCAGCAGGGCCGTCTCCTCACCACAGACATAGGCACCACCACCAAGATGGGCGTGCAACTCAAAATCGAAACCGGAACCCAGCAGATTTTCACCCAGGAAACCAGCCTCGCGGGCCTCTTTCAGAGCCGCCTCGAAACGCTCGTAGGGTTCCCAGAACTCGCCGCGAATGTAGTTGTAGCCCTGGGTCGCGCCTATCGCATATCCGGCGATAATCATGCCTTCAACCAGCTGGTGCGGATTGTAGCGCAGGATATCGCGATCCTTGAAAGTACCCGGCTCACCCTCGTCCGAGTTGCAGACCACATACTTCTCTCCCGGGGCGTTACGGGAGATGAAACTCCACTTCAGACCAGTGGGAAAACCGGCGCCGCCACGACCGCGCAAACCGGACTTTTTCACCTCTTCGATGATCTCTTCCGGTGGAGTCTTCTCTTTCAGAATCCTGGTCAGCATCTCATAGCCACCCCGGCTCTGATACTGCTCGAGCAGCCAGGGACGATCCAGATCCAGAGTACGCAAACAGACTTCATTCACCATCCGTCTTACTCCAGTCCTTCCAGGATCGAATCGATGATCTCTGGTGTCAGGTTTTCGTAATATTGCTTGCCAATCTGCATCATCGGCGCACCGCCACAGGCCCCCAGACACTCGACCTCTTTGAGGGTAAAGCGACCATCTTCCGTGGTCTGGCCCAGCTTGATACCCAACCGATCCTCCAGATGATCAACAACCCGGTCGGAATTGTTAATCATGCAGGAGACATTGGTGCAGATGCAGATCTTGTGCTTGCCGACCGGCTTCAACTCGTACATCGAGTAGAAGGTAGCCACTTCGTAGACCGCTATCGGCGCCATATCGAGATAGGCCGCCACATCGTTCATCAGCTCGGTGGTCAGCCAGCCGCCATTGGCGTCCTGGATGATACGCAGTGCCGCCATCACCGCCGACTGCTTCCAGTCTGCAGGGTATTTGGCAACCCACCGGTCGATCTCTTCCCGAATCTCGGTGGAGAAAATTTCCGCTTTGTTATTCACTTCTATCGTGTTCATCTCAGTGCTCTAGCGGTCAATCTCACCAAATACCACATCCATGGTGCCGATCACGGCTACCACATCGGCAAGCATATGACCCTTGACCATCTCATCCATCGCAGCCATGTGGGGAAAACCGGGAGCGCGGATCTTCAGTCGGTAAGGCTTGTTGGCCCCGTCGGAGATGATGTAGCAACCGAACTCACCCTTGGGTGCCTCCACTGCGGCGTAGACTTCGCCGGGCGGGGTGCAGTAACCTTCTGTGAAGAGTTTGAAATGGTGAATCAGACTCTCCATATCGCCCTTCATGTCGGCCCGCAGCGGCGGAGCGACCTTGTGGTCATTCGCCATCACCGGGCCGGGATTGTTGCGCAGCCACTCGACGCATTGTTTGATGATCCGGTTGGACTGACGCAACTCCTCGATACGCACCAGGTAGCGATCATAAGAGTCGCCTTCGACGCCCACCGGGATATCAAAATCGATCTTATCGTAAGCGGCGTAGGACTGTTTTTTGCGTAGATCCCATTCGATGCCGGAACCACGCAGCATCGGGCCGGTAAAACCCAACTGCAGGGCACGTTTCGGGGAGACGACGCCAATGCCGACTGTGCGCTGCTTCCAGATCCGGTTATCGGTCAGCAGCGTCTCATACTCATCGACGCAGGCTGGGAAACGATTGGCGAAATCCTCGATAAAATCGAGCAGGGAACCGTGACGGGCATCGTTGCGCCGCTCGGCATCACGCCCCGTCACCCACTGGCTCTGCTGGTACTGAGGCATCTGCTCCGGCAGATCACGATAGACGCCGCCGGGCCGATAGTAAGCTGCGTGCATACGCGCGCCTGAAACCGCCTCGTAGCAGTCCATCAGGTCCTCACGTTCACGGAAGGCGTAGAGAAAAACCGTCATCGCACCAACGTCGAGCGCATGGGTCCCCAGCCACATCAGGTGGTTCAGGATACGGGTGATCTCGTCGAACATAGTGCGGATGTATTGGGCACGCTCCGGCACCTCCACATCCAACAGTTTTTCGATTGCCCGCACATAGCCGTGCTCACTACACATCATGGAGACGTAGTCGAGACGATCCATGTAGGGAATGCTTTGGTTGTAAGGTTTGGTCTCAGCCAGTTTCTCTGTCGCCCGATGCAGCAGGCCGACATGCGGGTCGGCGCGCTCGATAACCTCGCCGTCCATCTCCAGTACCAGACGCAAAACGCCGTGCGCGGCGGGATGCTGCGGTCCGAAGTTCAGGGTGTAATTACGAATCTCAGGCATCGCTGGAATCCTGCTGTTCTGACGCTTCCGGGAGGTCTTGATCGTTGCCGCGGATAACACGGGGAACCAGCGTGCGCCCCTCCATACTTACCGGCTCATAGATGACACGAGCCTGCTCCGGATCGTAGCGCATCTCCACCTGACCGATAAGCGGAAAGTCCTTGCGAAAGGGGTGACCGATAAAACCGTAATCGGTAAGTATGCGGCGCAGATCGGGATGCCCTTCAAACAGGATACCGTAGAGATCGAAGGCCTCTCGCTCGAACCAGTTGGCACAATTCCAGATACCCACCACTGAGGCGACAATCGGGTGTGTCGTATCCACGAATACACGCAGCCGCAAACGCATGTTGTTTTTCACGGAGAGCAGATGATAGACCGCTGCAAAGCGCTTCTCCGCTTCGAGATCAAATACCCTGTCAGACTCCACCACGCCACGTCCAAAGCCGGTTGATGAGGCCGTGGTCACATCCCACTCCGCCACACCATAGGCAGAGTAATCGACGCCACAGACATCGATCACCTCTTCAAAGGAAAAAGCCTCATCGTCCCGAAGGATCTCCCCAATCTCCAGGAGATGATCACGGGGCACGATCAGCGTGACTTCGCCGAAACCCTGCTCAACCTCGCAACCCAAGTCGGCAAATCGTCCGCTCAGGTCGTCTGCCAGGGTCGTCATTCTTGCTTCCAGGGGAGTCTGCGCGCTATCACTCATTCAATTCACCTATCGCGCAATCGTGCTGGTGCGGCGAATCTTGTCCTGCAACTGCAGAACACCATACAGCAGCGCCTCCGCAGTGGGCGGGCATCCCGGCACATAGATATCGACCGGCACTACGCGATCACAACCGCGCACCACCGCATAGGAGTAGTGGTAGTAACCGCCGCCGTTGGCACAGGAACCCATGGAGATCACCCAGCGAGGCTCTGCCATCTGATCGTAGACCTTGCGCAGAGCCGGGGCCATCTTATTGACCAGGGTACCGGCCACGATCATCACATCTGACTGCCGTGGACTGGGACGGAAGATGATTCCGAAGCGATCCATGTCGTAGCGAGCCGCAGCAGCGTGCATCATCTCCACGGCACAGCAGGCCAGGCCAAAAGTCATGGGCCAGAGAGACCCGGTACGCGCCCAGTTGATCAGCTTGTCGGCGGAAGTGGTGATAACACCCTTCTCGAGAAGACCTTCTACTCCCATTCAAGTGCCCCTTTCTTCCACTCGTAGATAAAGCCGATAACCAAAATACCGAGAAAGACCATCATTGCGACGAAACCCACCATTCCGAGTTCGCCCAAAACGACAGCCCAGGGAAAGAGGAAGGCAATCTCAAGATCAAAGATAATAAAGAGGATGGCAACGAGGTAGTAACGAACGTCAAACTTCATGCGGGCATCTTCGAAGGCCTCAAAGCCGCACTCGTAAGGCGAGAGCTTCTCCGCATCAGGCTTTCGGGTTCCAAGCAGAAACCCCATACCGATAACCACGACCCCCAGAACAAAGGCCACAGCCAGAAAAATCAGGATAGGTAGATAATTTTCGAGCATTGTTATGTCGCCCCCCTCAGAACGATCATAATTATCGCCAAAGCGAACTCTTTTATTTATTAACGCGAAAGTTTAGAGCAGCACCCAATTCATGTCAAGTCGCATACAGCCGAATAAACTGATATTTATCAATAAGTTATTCTATTTTTTTCAGGCATAAAAAAACGGCATCACCCGATTATGGACGATACCGTTCATTAATGGTGCCGATGGCCGGACTTGAACCGGCACGGCTTACGCCACTACCCCCTCAAGATAGCGTGTCTACCAATTCCACCACATCGGCAATTAAATCGTTGGATATTACTCTTTCACTTCTGGTTCAGGCGCTCTTGCCGGAACGTCCTGCCCAGGCGCAGGGATCACAGGCACGTCAGAATTGATCGTTTCTGCAGCGGGAACCGCCGTCTCCACCTGCTCAGTCTGCATCGACTCCATAAGCCCCTGCGGCTGTCGACTCTGAGTGGCGAAGTAAGCCAGCGCCATACTGGTGATGAAAAAGAGCGCCGCCAGTGCTGCGGTGGCCCGCGACAGGAATGAGGCTGAACCCTGCGCACCAAACACGGTCGCAGAGGCACCACTGCCGAATGCCGCACCGGCATCCGCACCCTTACCGTGCTGAATCAGAATCAGTCCGACCAGGCCCAGTGCCAGAAAGAGGTGAAATACAACAAGAATCGTCTGCATGAAACTTTTCGCTGCCTATCAGAATTTAGTTTGCGGCGGTACAGATGCCAAGAAAATCCGCCGCCTTGAGTGAAGCACCGCCTATCAGACCACCATCGATATCGGGTTTGCCGATCAACTCCCTGGCGTTATCCGGCTTCATGGAACCGCCATAGAGGATACGCAGTCCTTCTGCCACTTCCCCGCTCTTCTCAGCCACGCGACCACGGATAAAAGCATGTACATCCTGTGCCTGTTCCGGGGTCGCCGTCTTACCAGTACCGATTGCCCAAACCGGCTCGTAAGCGACAACGCCATCAGCCAGCGCCTCGACGCCTTCAAGTTCGATCACCGCATTCAGCTGGCGCGCGCACACATCCTCGGTAATGCCCTGCTCGCGCTCTTCGAGGGTCTCCCCGATGCATAGAATGGGAACCAAGCCGGCCGCACGCGCGGCGGCGTACTTCTTTGCCACCAACTCGTCGCTCTCCCCATGATAGGTACGGCGCTCAGAGTGACCGACAATGACATACTTGCAGGAAAAGTCGTTCAACATGGAAGCTGCTATCTCACCCGTGAAGGCTCCAGATGTCTCGACAGAGAGATCCTGGCCACCCCAGGCAATCACAGAACCCGAGAGTTGTTCCTGAACCTGCGGAATGAACACAGCAGGGGGACAAACTGCCATTTCAGCATTTTTGACTTCACCCGCACCGGCCCTGAGACCTTCGAGCAGTTCGCGAACGCTCTCGATGGAACCATTCATCTTCCAGTTTCCGGCTACCAGCGGCCTACGCATGTCAAAACTCCTGCTGAACGAACAAAGCGGACTAGCTTAACGGGCAACGCGCCTGAAATCAATGGCGGATAAGCTATTTAATCTCCAGCCATCTACGCAGAGACCATACTCAATCCACTGTGACCAGTCCCCGCACCACATCCGCGAGCTGCTCCGTCAGCCGGTCGACCTGCTCCATATCATTTCCCTCAAGCATGACCCGGATCAACGGCTCAGTACCGGAAGGCCGCAACAGCACCCGGCCACTACGTCCCAGCTCCGTTTCCACATCATGCACGGCATTGGTCACCTCGCCCGAGGCCATTACATCGGCTGGTGTCATATCTCCAAGCTTTATGTTGACCAGTTTTTGGGGATATTTCGTCATACCGGCCGCCAGTTCCCGTAGAGGCTGACCGGATAGTTGAACCTCCGCCAGTACTTGCAGCGCAGAGATTATGCCATCTCCAGTGGTAGTCCGGTCGAGGCAGATGATGTGACCGGACTGCTCACCACCGAGATTCCAGCCTTTTTCAGTCAGGCGTTCCATGATGTAACGATCCCCCACCTGGGTCCGCTCCAGCACCACACCCTGCTCGCGTAACGCAATCTCCAGCCCCAAATTACTCATCAGGGTGCCAATCACCGCCCCTTTCAGGGTTCCCTTCCGCATGCGGGAACTGGCGATAATGAAGAGAATCTCATCACCATCGACCTCTTCCCCCCGGTCATCCACCATAATCAACCGATCACCGTCGCCATCGAAGGCGACACCAAGGTCAGCCTTGTGTTCCAACACAGCTGCCTTAAGGTGCTCAGGATGGGTGGAGCCCACGCCGTCATTGATATTCAATCCGTCAGGCTGCACACCGATTGCCACTACGTCTGCACCCAACTCGTCTAACACATAGGGGGCGATGTTGTAGGTAGCGCCGTGGGCACAGTCGACCACGATCTTCATGCCCCTGAAGCTCAGGCTCATGGGAATCGTGCTCTTGCAGAACTCGATGTACCGTCCCTCGCCGTCATCCAGGCGGTAGGCTTTGCCGAGACTGGCAGAATCAACCGTCGTGATCTCTTTGTCCAGCTCTTGTTCTATGGTGGTTTCAACATCATCAGGCAGCTTGGTACCCTGGGCGGAAAAAAACTTGATGCCGTTGTCGTGGAATGGATTGTGAGAGGCGCTGATCACGATTCCCGCCTGGGCATGCAGGGTTCGGGTGAGATAGGCGATACCTGGGGTCGGCATGGGCCCCAACAGCTTGATGTTGACTCCGGCAGCCGACAAGCCTGCCTCAAGCGCTGACTCTAAAAGATAACCGGAGATGCGGGTATCTTTACCGATCAGCACACTGCTATTGCCCCCACCACCCAGGACACGACCAGCAGCCCAACCGAGCTTGAGCACAAACCCCGGAGTTATCGCACCCTGACCGACCAATCCGCGAATACCGTCTGTACCAAAATATTTGCGTTCCACCCTACTCTCCTTTTTCGGTTATTCCATCACTGCAGCAGCAACCTGCAGCGCATCAACCGTTGCTTTTACATCGTGTGCGCGAATGATCGACGCCCCCTGAGTGGCAGCCAAAACGGCTGCTGCAACGCTGCCGTACAACCGCTGATCCACCGGCGCATCACCAAGCAACGCGCCAATCATCGATTTGCGCGAGATGCCTACCAACAGCGGCACCGACAACGCAGAAAATTCCGACAGATTCTTCAATAGGGCAAGATTATGCGCCAGGGTCTTGCCGAAACCAAACCCAGGATCCAGCAATAGTCGCTCAAGGGGGATACCTGCACTGCGGCAGGCTTTGATGCGTTCAGAGAAAAAATCACGCACATCGGCCACAACATCAGCATACTCCGGCGCCGCCTGCATGGTGCGTGGCTCACCCCGCATGTGCATCAGGCAGACCGGCACCGCCAACTCAGCTGCCGTTTCAAGCGCACCTTCCGCCTGTAAAGCCTGCACGTCATTGATCAGTCCGGCGCCGGCCGCAACCGCTTCACGCATCACCGCCGGCTTGCTGGTATCGATGGAAATGGGAACGTCGAGCTCCCGACTGAGCCGCTCTATCAGCGGCACAACCCGGTCGATCTCTTGCCCTTCGGATACGGGACTGGCGCCGGGCCGGGTGGATTCACCGCCGATATCAACCATCGCAGCCCCCGCCTCCACCATGCCGACAGCATGTCTCAGCGCTGGATCGGATCGAGTGAAACGACCACCGTCAGAGAAAGAGTCCGGGGTAATGTTAAGGATGCCCATGACCCGGGGGGTCCCCAGGTCAACGGGTTTGCCTGCACAATCAATAATCAACGGGAACGGCTGAAGGATCAGTGCTGGTTGGCGGGGTTTCCAATAGTATCCGAGGAACCGTCTGAAGCAGGCGCCTCGCCAGAAGGTTTTTCCGAATCATCCGAGTCGGACTCATCCCAATCTGCTGGGGGACGAGGTTTTTTGCCCGCCATGATGTCGTCGATCTGGTCAGAATCGATGGTTTCGTACTTGATCAGCGCCTCAGCCATGATGTGCAGCTTATCGAGATTGTCCTTCAGAATCTGATCGGAACGCTGGTAGTTGCGGTCAATGAAACCGCGGATCTCCTCATCGATGACATGTGCGGTATCGTCAGAGACATTTTTGTGCTGAGTGACGGATCGGCCGAGAAAAACCTCCTCCTCCTCCTCTCCGTAGAGCAATGGACCAAGGCGCTCGGAGAGCCCCCATTTGGTCACCATGTTGCGAGCGATTTCAGTTGCCCGCTTGATATCGTTGGAGGCGCCGGTGGTCACCTTGTCGATGCCGAAAATCAGTTCTTCGGCGATGCGACCGCCAAACAGGCTGGAGATCTGGCTCTCAAGAAGCTCCTTGCTGTAGCTGTAACGATCCTCCTCCGGCAGAAACATGGTCACGCCGAGCGCCCGTCCACGGGGGATGATACTGACCTTGTAGACAGGATCATGAGATGGCACCGAACGCCCAACGATGGCGTGGCCTGCCTCATGATAGGCAGTGAGTTTCTTCTCATCATCATTCATAACCATGGAGCGCCGCTCGGCACCCATCATGATCTTGTCCTTCGCTTTCTCCATGTCCACCATCTCCACCAGGGTTTTGCTGGTGCGGGCGGCAAAAAGCGCCGCTTCATTGACGAGATTGGCCAGATCTGCGCCGGAGAAGCCAGGTGTGCCACGGGCAATGATAGAGGGTTTTACATCATCATCAGCTGCCACCTTGCGCAAGTGAACCTTGAGGATCAGCTCACGTCCCCGCACGTCCGGCAGGGGTACAACAATCTGACGGTCGAAACGACCGGGACGCAGCAGCGCCGGATCCAGCACATCGGGGCGGTTGGTGGCAGCGATCACGATAACGCCTTCGTTACCTTCGAAGCCGTCCATCTCCACCAGCAGCTGGTTCAGTGTCTGTTCACGTTCGTCATGACCACCACCGAGACCCGCACCGCGATGACGGCCTACTGCGTCGATCTCGTCGATGAAAATGATGCAGGGCGCGTGTTTCTTCGCCTGCTCGAACATATCGCGCACACGGGATGCGCCGACACCCACGAACATCTCCACGAAGTCGGAACCGGAGATGGTAAAGAAAGGCACCCTGGCTTCACCGGCAATGGCGCGAGCCAATAGGGTCTTACCGGTACCCGGCGAGCCCACCATCAGTGCGCCACGGGGAATCTTGCCGCCAAGTTTCTGGAATTTGGAGGGATCTCGTAGAAAATCCACCATCTCGGAGACTTCTTCCTTCGCCTCTTCGACACCGGCCACATCGCTGAATGTCACCTTCACCTGGTCCTCGCTGAGCATACGCGCCTTGCTCTTTCCGAAGGACATGGCGCCACGGCCGCCGCCGCCGCCCTGCATCTGACGCATGAAGAAGATCCACAGGCCGATAAGCACGAACAGGGGGAACCAGTTGATGAGGATATTCATCAGCAACGAGGGTTTCTCAGGCGGCGTGGCCACAATCTCAACATTGTTGTTGAGCAGGTCGCTCACCAGGCCATCGTCGCCGGGACTGTAGGTGGAGAAATGCTGCCCGGAACTCAGGGTGCCATCAATGGTGCGCCCATTGATGGTGACATCTTTCACTGCGCCGGACTTAACATCACCGATAAACTCAGAGTAGCTTTTCGGCTGGGCCTTGGTCTCGGTGGTGGTGAAATTGTTGAAAACCGTCATCAATACAACGGCGATCACCACCCAAAGAATCAGATTCTTTGCCATATCGTTCAAACTTCTTTCCTCTCAAATTATCCCGGCAGCTAAAAATATCTTTTTACATCAACTAATTAGCAAGAAAAAGACCACCGTCATCAAACTATTTCAGCACCGTAACCAAAGGGATACCTGGAATTTTGGCAGTTCTGTACGGTACTACAACTTAAAGCCCGTCGCTACCAGATAGATTTCGCGGCTTTTCGACCGGGAAGACTTGGGCTTACGGCTTACCACCCTGCCGAACGCCTCACGCATGTCCCGTATATAGTGCTCAAAACCCTCGCCCTGGAATACCTTGACCACAAAACCGCCACCGGGGCGCAGCACCTCTTTGGCAAAATCCAGTGCCAATTCACACAGGTACATGGAACGAGGCTGATCCACGGTGGCCATACCCGTAACATTGGGGGCTATATCGGAAATTACAAGATCCACGGGCTTCTCTTGCAGAATTCCCCGTAACTCATCAAGTGGCTCCTGATCCCGGAAATCCCCCTGGATGAACGGCACCCCGGCAATAGGATCCATCTCCAGGATATCCAGGGCAACCACCATGCCTTTATCTCCGACCAACTGCCGGGAAAATTGTGACCAGCCCCCCGGTGCGGCACCCAGATCCACCACCCGCATTCCGGGTTTAATAAGCCGGTCCTTCTCCTGGATCTCCATGAGTTTGAAGACCGCACGAGACCGGTACCCTTCTCTCTGGGCACGTTTCACGTACTCATCCTTGAAGTGACGATCAAGCCACTGGCGGCTGCTCTTACTACGTTTCATATTCAGTATCAGACCATCATTCCGGCAAAAATCCCACAACGCGTCTTTCAGGAGAGGCGCTATCTAAGGTAGAATTCCGCCCCAATCTTTACACGGCACCCGATTATGGCCCTCTCTGCCCAGCAAAAACGCGAACTGAAAAAATTGGCGCATCATCTCAAACCTGTGGTCATGGTAGGTCAACATGGGCTCAGGGAGAGTGTGCAGGATGAAATCGGCATCGCCCTCGACAGCCATGAACTGATCAAGGTAAAGCTTGCCGGCGCTGATAAAGCCGACCGTGAGCAGCTCAGCGAGGCGATTGCCTCCCGCCAAAATGCTGACCTGGTGCAGATTATCGGCCGCGTCGCCATCTTCTACCGGCCCAATCCGGATAAAAAGAAAAACCGGATTGTGGTCTAGTAGTCCTTCAATAAACAAAATCAGGATTTGTAGGGTGCGCCATGCGCACCATGAATAGCGTACATACCGTGATCACGGCTTGTTTTGGTGCGCATGGCGCACCCTACGTATACTTGCCGGTTTCGCTGCGCTTGAACCTGCCTACAATATGAGCGTCAGACGTAACGGACGTCCAATATCTCAAACTCCCTCGCGCCACCCGGCGTCTCGAGAAAGACGTCATCGCCCTCGGACTTGCCGATCAGCGCTCGTGCAATAGGCGAACTGATCGATATCAGACCGTTTTTGATATCCGCCTCATCTTCGCCGACTATCTGGTAGGTCAACTCCGCATCATTGTCGAGTTCCAGCACATCGACGGTGGCGCCGAACACCACCTTGCCTCCAGCATTGAGGGTGGTGACATCTATGATCTGGGCGTGGGACAGCTTACCCTCCAGATCCTTGATACGGCCTTCAATAAAACCCTGTTGTTCACGCGCGGCGTGATACTCAGCATTTTCTTTTAAATCACCATGTTCGCGGGCTTCGGCAATCGCCTTGATCACCTTGGGGCGGGCCACCCGCTTAAGCTCAACAAGTTCTTCCTGCAGACGCTCCGCGCCTCTGGCGGTCAGAGGTACCTTGCTCATATTCTGTCTCCTCGCCTCATTGCAATCAGCCGTGCAGATCCTGCAGGCAATTTACGCCGACTGCGTCCAACTGTTTCAGCGCCAGACAGGTTGCCTCGGCGCCGGAGATGGTGGTTGTGTAGTTAACCTTATACTGTAGCGCAGCACGTCGAATCTCCGCAGAGTCCGCAATGGCTTTGGCGCCCTCTGCCGTGTTGACAACAACGAAAGAGATCTCATTATTCTTGATCATATCCACGATGTGCGGTCGTCCTTCCTTGACCTTGTTGACCTGAATGCAATCGATTCCTGCACTCCTTATCACTTTTGCGGTACCCCTAGTGGCACAGATCTCAAATCCAAGAGCGATCAAATCCTCAGCCACGCTTACGGCACGTTTTTGGTCCACATCACGCACACTGATCAACGCCCTGCCACCATCAGGCAAGCGTGACCCGGCGCCAAGAATCGCCTTGCTGAAAGCTTCACCAAAAGTCTTGCCGACCCCCATCACCTCACCAGTGGATTTCATCTCCGGTCCCAGCACGGTATCGACGCCGGGAAACTTGACGAAGGGAAATACCGCCTCTTTGACGTAATAGATCTTAGGCACCACCTCATCGGTGAAACCCTGCTCCGCCAGACTCACACCCGCCATACAGCGTGCAGCCACCTTGGCCAGTTGAACGCCGGTAGCTTTGGAGACAAATGGCACGGTGCGGGAAGCTCTAGGATTGACCTCCAGCAGGTAGATTTCATCGTCCTTCACGGCGAACTGGGTGTTCATCAGACCCACTACCCCAAGCTCCAGGGCCATCTTACGGATCTGTTCGCGCATCCTGTCCTGCACGGAGGCCGACAGGGTATAGGGTGGCAGGGAGCAGGCGGAATCACCCGAGTGCACGCCAGCCTGCTCGATATGTTCCATGATACCGCCGATCACCACATCCTTACCGTCGCAGATGGCGTCGATATCCACTTCGATGGCATCACTGAGAAAATGGTCCAGCAGCACCGGCGAGTCGTTGGAGACACTCACCGCCTCGCGCATGTAGCGACGCAGGTCATTCTCGTTGGTGACGATCTCCATCGCACGTCCGCCCAACACGTAAGAGGGCCGGACAACCAGCGGATAACCTATTTCTTCCGCCAGCTTAACCGCCTGTTCAGACTCGGTGGCGGTATGGTTCGGCGGCTGCTTCAGACCCAGCCTCTCCACAGCCATCTGGAAACGTTCGCGATCCTCCGCCAAGTCGATGGCATCGGAACTGGTACCGATGATCGGTGCACCGGCGGTTTCCAAATCTTCCGCCAGATTCAATGGTGTTTGACCTCCGTACTGGACGATCACACCCTTGGGCTGCTCCTTATCGATAATCTCCAGCACATCCTCAAGGGTCAGCGGCTCGAAATAGAGCCGATCCGAGGTATCGTAGTCGGTGGAGACCGTCTCCGGGTTACAGTTGACCATAATGGTCTCGTAACCATCCTCGCGCATGGCGAAGGCGGCATGTACGCAGCAGTAGTCGAATTCGATGCCCTGACCGATCCGGTTGGGACCGCCACCCAGCACCATGATCTTATCGCGGTCACTGGGCTGCGCCTCGCACTCGTCCTCATAGGTGGAGTACATGTAAGCGGTGCTGGTGGCAAACTCTGCCGCGCAGGTATCGACCCGCTTGAATACCGGCCGGACGCCAGTAGCCCGTCGCAGCTCACGAACCTCCGGTTCGGTAACACCTGCCAAGACCGCGAGTCGTCTATCGGCAAACCCTTTGCGTTTCAAATAGCGCAGCCGAGACTCATCAAAAGCCGCCAGTCCCTGCGCCTTGATTTGACCTTCGAGGGTTACCAGCTCTTCGATCTGCACCAGGAACCAGGGTTCGATGCGGCTGTACTCATGAACCTCTTCCATGCTCATGCCCCAACGAAAGGCATCCGCCACATACCAGAGACGTTCCGGCCCCGGCAGACGCATCTCACGTGTCAGAGTGTACTCAACGCCCTCTTCCTCCAGGTCGACGACCTCACTGAGACCGTATTTCCCTGTCTCCAGTCCCCGCAGGGCCTTCTGCAGTGACTCCTGGAAGGTGCGACCGATGGCCATCACCTCGCCCACCGACTTCATCTGGGTGGTGAGCCGATCATCCGCCAACGGAAACTTTTCGAAGGCGAAGCGCGGCACCTTGGTGACCACATAGTCTATGGCCGGCTCGAAAGAGGCGGGCGTTGCGCCGCCGGTAATCTCATTCTGCAACTCATCGAGGGTGTAACCCACTGCCAGCTTGGCCGCCACCTTGGCGATGGGAAAACCGGTGGCCTTGGAGGCCAGCGCCGAGGAGCGGGAGACGCGGGGATTCATCTCGATGATGATCATGCGCCCGTTTTCCGGATTGATGGCGAACTGCACGTTGGAACCACCGGTCTCCACCCCGATCTCACGCAATACCGCCAGCGAGGCGTTACGCATGATCTGATACTCTTTGTCGGTGAGGGTCTGGGCCGGTGCAACGGTAATAGAGTCACCGGTGTGCACCCCCATCGGATCCAGGTTTTCGATGGAACAGATGATGATGCAGTTGTCCTTGCGGTCCCGCACCACCTCCATCTCATACTCTTTCCAACCGAGAATCGACTCTTCGATCAGGAGTTCACTGGTGGGGGAGAGATCGAGCCCCCGCTCGCAGATTTCGACAAACTCTTCCGCATTGTAGGCAATACCACCGCCACTGCCGCCCATGGTGAAAGAGGGACGAATGATCGTCGGAAAACCGATACCGACCTGTACCTGATTCGCTTCTTCCATGCTGTGCGCAATAGCCGAGCGGGGCATATCTAGACCGATCTTGCGCATCGCCTTACGGAACAGATCTCGATCTTCAGCCTTGTCGATCGCTTCCCTGGAGGCACCGATCATCTCCACGCCAAACTTTTCAAGCACACCTTCGCGCACCAGATCGAGGGCACAGTTGAGCGCAGTCTGACCGCCCATGGTGGGCAACAGAACCTCGGGGCGCTCCTTTTCGATAATGCGCGCCACCGTCTCCCAGGTGATGGGTTCGATATAGACCGCATCCGCCGTATCGGGATCGGTCATGATGGTCGCCGGATTAGAGTTCACCAGGACAACCCGGAAACCCTCTTCCCGCAACGCTTTGCAGGCCTGAGCGCCAGAGTAGTCGAACTCACAGGCCTGACCGATCACAATGGGACCGGCGCCGATAATCAGGATACTTTGTATGTCTGTACGTTTTGGCATTTACTCGAACCGTTGGATAATCAGCCGCGATTCCTGCAGCTAATTTAATTTTCCGTCTTCATCAACTCGATGAAATGATCGAACACCGGCGCCACGTCGTGGGGACCGGGGCTGGCTTCAGGGTGTCCCTGAAAGCCAAAGGCCGGTTTGTCCGTACGGTGGATACCCTGCAATGAACCGTCGAAGAGCGAACGATGAGTTGCCGTCAATGTTTCAGGCAGGCTCACCTCATCCACTGCAAAGCCGTGGTTTTGGCTGCTGATCATGACCGTCTTTTCGCCCAGATCCTGCACCGGATGATTCGCGCCATGATGGCCGAACTTCATTTTGACCGTTCTGGCGCCGCTGGCAAGGGACAACAGCTGATGCCCCAGACAGATGCCGAACACCGGCAGACCTGTATCGACAATCTCCTGGATTGCTTCGATAGCGTAATCGCAGGGCTCCGGATCGCCGGGTCCATTGGAGAGGAATACCCCATCCGGATTCATGGCAAGCACATCTTTCGCGGACATTTGGGCCGGCACCACCGTCAGGCGACAGCCCCGATCCACCAGCATGCGCAGAATATTGCGTTTAACCCCGTAGTCGTAGGCCACTACATGCAATGGTAACTTCTCTTCGATGGGATGTTCGGCCTCGGGCATTCCACCCTCAAGGGACCAACTGCCCTGTGCCCATTCGTAGGGGATATCGGTGGTGACCTCTTTCGCCAGATCCATACCCTTAAGACCAGGAAAATTCTTGGCTGCCTCCAGTGCCGCCTGTTCGTCAACATCGTCACCCGCCAGGATACAACCGCTTTGAGCTCCTTTCTCCCGCAGGATCCGGGTCAGCTTGCGAGTGTCGATACCCGCAATAGCAACGATGTTATTACGGCGCAGGTAGGCATCCAGTGCCTCCTGGCTCCGCCAGTTGCTGCTCAAGAGGGGAAGGTCGCGAATCACCAGGCCAGCGGCATGGATATGTCCCGACTCCTCGTCGTCCTCATTGGCGCCGGTATTTCCGATATGGGGATAAGTCAGGGTCACGATTTGACGGCTGTAGGAAGGGTCGGTAAGAATCTCCTGATAGCCGGTCATTGCCGTATTGAAGACCACTTCACCGACAGACTGCCCATCCGCACCAATGGCTTCGCCCCGAAAAGTGGTGCCGTCTTCCAGGACCAGAACTGCTGGTTTGTTCAAAAAATTCTCCACTGCGAGCGCACGAAACGGGATAAGCCCTGCGGCTTACCCCGTTCCAATTGAATCGTTTGGGATGAGTGGCTGAAAAGTGCCACGTCAAACCAAGGCGATTCTACTTGAAAGAGAGCAATTCTGTCTACGTGGATAAGCCATCGCCGAATAAACCGCCTAAAGACCCGAAAGATGTTGCCGGGTCCAGTTAACGATGCCTCCGGCGTCCATGGCTCCAGGCTGCCGGGCAACCTCCCTGCCCCGATGCAGTAGCATCAATGTGGGAATACTGCGAATACCGAACTGCGCTGCCAACGGCTGCTGCTCTTCCGTATTCACCTTTGCCAGCCTCACCTGCGGTTCAAGTTGCGCCGCGGCCTGCTCGAAAGCCGGAGCCATCATTTTGCAGGGACCGCACCAAGAGGCCCAGAAATCGACCAGCAGCGGGAGATCGCTCTTCTGACTGTGGCGTTGGAATTGCGCCCCATCCAATGCGATCGGCTGCTGCGTAAACAGAGGATTATGGCACTTGCCGCAGTTGGCACCATCTTTCAGCCGCACCGCTGGAACCCGATTGACGCCGCCACAATGGGGGCAGACGATATGCATTGCTTCCGACATGAACTCAATCCCCGAAAAATTATTAGGACCTGTTAACACTATGCGGATGCCCAGCGTTGGCCCTATTATCATGTCTATAAATGGGGGGCCATCTCTCGATTTCAAGGCGGTACCAATCAAGCACAAATCGGTATAATACTAGTGCTGGTCCCAACAGATGCTCCAATCATGACTATCGACGATCCTGCCAAAAATAGAACTGATCCCGGCTTTGGCCTAGGCTTGCGGCGCGAGCTGGTCAGGCCGGTCATAGTACAGCGTCCGGCCGTGGACTGGTTCGAGATTCTCTCTGACAGCTATCTGGATGCCGATGAAGAAACGATGGATCAGCTACTGCAAATCCGCGCTGAATATCCCCTGCTCATGCACGGCGCGGGACTCTCAATTGGGGGACCGGATCCGCTGGATGGGGCTTATATCAAACAACTCAAAACCCTAATGCAGCGCGTGGAACCCAGCGCGATTTCCGACCACCTCTGCTGGACCCTGCCGGGCCAGTCCCACAGCTATGATCTGCGTCCCCTGCCCAGAACGCTTGAGATGATCGATCACCTGATCCCTCGTATTCGCGAGGTTCAGAAGAGACTGGGCAGACGCCTCATGCTGGAGAATATCTCGGCCTATCATCAGGAGAGCGGCAATCAGATGCCGGAGTGGGATTTCATGACGGCAGTTGCCGAAGCCTCCGACTCGCTGATCCTGCTGGATCTGAACAATGTCCTGTCGAACTGCAACAAACTGGGGCTGGAACCAATGACATTTGTGCGCAACCTGCCTGCCCAGCGCATCCGGCAGATTCATCTCGCCCCGCCGGCCAGCAATGTGGAACACCAGGTCGATCCTGCAGAAGCGCTAAAGTCAGATCCAATCTGGCAACTCTACCGCGACACCCTGAAACATGTCGGTAAGATTGCCACCATGATCGAACGCAATGATGATATTCCACCTCTGGAGGAGATGGTTAAAGAATTGGAACAAGCCAGGGCTATTGCCAGCCAGACGTAGGCCGGTTCAAGCGTAGCGGAACCGGCAACCTCAAAGATCACGTCAATCCCGGAATGCCCGATCCGCTACGTTTGATCGGGCCTGCTTTTCTGTGCATTTAGTGCCAGGTTTCTGGATAGAGAACCGCTCCAATACGGCTGCACCGCAGCGGTCTCCTCTGCCGCCGCAAAAGGCTGGCAAACGGTAAATCCGGGAATAACCGCCAACTCCTCATCCAGGAAGATCAAGGGGATACGATCCCGCAACCAGGGCGGTACACCCCAGGTCTGAAACAACTGCTTCAGGGGACGGTGAAAACTGTCACCTGCCGGGCGACAACGCTCACCGCCCCGGCGGAATCTCACCTCGATACGACCGTTTTGCCACGCTTCCGCATCGACTCCATGTTCGGAGAGAGAGACCTCCAGCTTTCCCAAGCCGGACGGCAGTGTCAACGCCGCTTCACCATTCCAACTCAGGCATAATCCAGCATCATGGGGGAGCAGCCGGGGACCAAGAAAAAGGTCATCCCGATAACGGCGCACCTCCATCCCACCCCAGCCCACCAGCGGGTTGGCGTCCGCACGTCCCAGTACGCACTCATCCAACATGCGCTGAAGATGCCGATAACCGGGCGCTGCCGCACCTTCCTGCGCCAGAACCCAATGCCGCAGCAGACTGCGGATTCTCGGCTCAGAGAGTCGACTGAGCGCTTTCACCGACAACCTTCCGGACGCTGAACCACGGCACCGCTGCAGATCTTCCGCCGCCAGCTCATCGATCAGCACCTGGGCATCGGCACAGAGCCCCGCACTTCGTGAAAGCGTCGCACTGGCAGCGGGCCAGTGCACCTGAATAAGCGGTATGATTTCATGACGCAGATAGTTTCGGGAAAATTCGAGGTCGCAGTTGCTGGGATCCTCCACCCAGATCAAACCTTCGCGCTGCGCATAGGTTTCGAGTGCTTGCCGGGTAAAACCGAGCAGGGGACGTTGCAGCCACCCGTTTCCAAGCCGGGACGTTTTAGCCATCGCCGCCAGACCAGCGGGCCCGCTGCCGCGCAGCAGTTGCAGCAGCAGGGTCTCTGCCTGGTCATCCTTATGTTGGGCGGTAAGCAGCCAGTCATCGGGCTGCAGCAGATCAGCCAAAACCCGATAGCGCCCCTCACGCGCCAGCGCCTCGATACTCTCGCCTGCGGACGGAGTCAGCGCCAGATTGATCTGCTGATAGGAGACATCGAGGGCTGCCGCGAAATCACGGCAGTGCTCACCCCAGGCATCCGCTTCAGACTGGAGTCCGTGATGAATATGGATGGCTTTGAGTTCACCGGGAGTCCGGTCGCGAATACAAACAAGCGCGTGTAGTAAAACTGTCGAATCGAGACCACCGCTAAAGGCGACATGCCAGTCACCGGAACGGGGCAGTTGCGGCATCCCTTCAAGCAGGCGGGCCGGAGAAAATTCCATACAGGATGGCGGAAAAGAGGAACTACTCTCCGCTGAACTGACCGTACTGCATCAGCCGCTGATAGCGGGTGTCCAGCAGTTTGTCGATGGCCATGCTGCGCAGATTCTCCAACCCCTCCAGCAGGGAGTGCTTGAGATTCTTTGACATCGTCTCCAAGTCCCTGTGGGCGCTGCCTAGAGGTTCGGGAATGATCTCATCGATCAAATTCAACTCTTTCAGTCGATCAGAGGTGATACCCATTGCCTCTGCGGCAAGGGGGGCCTTTTCTGCACTCTTCCACAGAATGGAAGCACACCCTTCCGGCGAGATCACAGAATAGGTGCTGTATTCCAGCATCATCACCCGATCTCCAACACCGATGGCCAATGCCCCGCCGGATCCACCTTCACCGATCACGGTGCAGATGATCGGGGTACGCAGACCGGACATCACCTTCAGGTTTCTGGCAATTGCCTCGCTCTGTCCGCGCTCTTCGGCACCCACCCCGGGATAGGCACCGGGCGTGTCGATAAAGGTGAGGATCGGCAGTTGGAACTGCTCCGCCATCTCCATCAGCCGCAGTGCCTTGCGATAGCCTTCGGGACGGGGCATGCCGAAATTTCTATGCAGCTTATCCTTGGTATCACGGCCTTTCTGTTGGCCGATCACCATTACCGGCTGACCATCGATACGCGCGAGACCGCCAACAATGGCATGGTCATCGGCAAAGGCGCGGTCGCCGTGGAGTTCATGGAACTCGTCGAATATCAGGCCGATATAATCCAGCAGATAGGGACGTTGGGGGTGTCGGGCGAGCTGGGATATCTGCCAGGGTTTAAGGCCGGAGAAGATCGACTCCGTGAGTGTACGGCTCTTGCTTTCAAGACGGGTTATCTCGTCCTGAATGTTGATCTCATTGTCGTCGCCCACCAGGCGAAGCTCTTCGATTTTCGCCTCAAGTTCGGCGATCGGCTGCTCAAATTCGAGAAAATTCAGATCCATGCGCGGACTATACCGGAAATGTTTTTTTTAGGACAGTCTCAACTAGAGGTCCAGACCCCCAGGGAAGTCTTGAATGAAAAGAGAAACCTGTCATTTCGACCGTAGGGAGAAATCTCATACCCCCACAACAACGAGTTAGTACTCCGCTGCTTGAGATCTCTCCCTACGGTCGAGATGACAATAACCGAGTCATTCAACGCGACCGTTTATTGTAGACCACGCTGACACTTCCCTTCCCCAGAAACCGCTCCAGGCGCCGCAGCAGTTCATCGACCGGATTGACCCGCCACTCCTGTCCCAGGACGATATCGCCTTCGGCTCTGGCTGAGCGGTAGTGCAATTTGATCCCGGTGGTTCCGCCGGTGAAGGGTGACAGCAACTGCAGCAGTTCATGGCAGAAACTGCCTGCATCACTGCCGCTGAGCTGGACATTCAGACCCAGATGGCCCGCATAGAGCGCCCGCGCCTGTTCAAACGCCAGCACATTATCCACCCGAATGTTCAGCCCTCCCCGGTATTCGTCATAGTTCAGGCTGCCGGAAACCACCAGAATCCGGTCTGTGGCCAGCAGGTCACGATAGGACTCATAGGTTTCATTGAACAGCGTGGCTTCGATGCGGCCACTGCGATCATCCAGCAACAGTGTTCCCATATAACCCCGCTGGGTCTGCCGGTGGCTGGTCTGCACCACCAGTCCCGCCACTACGACGGGTACACCACGACGACGCCCACCGCCACCATTTCCCGACCCGCTATCCAGCGAGAGATCGGCAATGCTGGTCCCGGCAATCTGCCGCAGCTCGGCCTCGTAACGGTCGATGGGATGGCCGGTGAGATAGAGTCCTAGGGTCTCCTTCTCGCCCTGGAGACGCTGTTCGTCCTCCCACTCCTCCACATCGTCGGGCACCACCTGTGGCTCGTTTGCCGTGGCGGGTTGGGGATCACTCATGCCGAAGAGGTCATTCTGCCCCCGCGCCAAGTCCTCATGGTGCTGCTCCGCCATTTTCAGCGCCAGGGGCAGCTGCATCATCAGCGTCGCCCGGTTGGCGCCCAGCCCATCCAGCGCACCCGCCCGAACCAGGGACTCCAGCACCCGCCGGTTGACCCGTTTCAAATCGATACGACGGCAGTATTCGAAGATATCCTTAAAAGCGCCGTTATCCTTGCGCTCCTGGACGATACATTCGATGGCCGATTCACCCACGCCCTTGATTGCGCCCAGGCCATAGACCACCTTGTTTTCACCATCGATAGTGAACTTGTATTCGGAGATGTTGACCTGAGGGGGCTCCAACTTGAGCTTCATGCGCCGGCACTCCTCGATCAGAGGCACCACCTTGTCAGTATTGTCCATGTCAGCGGAGCAGACCGCCGCCATGAAAGCCGCTGGGTAGTGCGCCTTGAGCCACATGGTCTGGTACGAGACCAGCGCGTAGGCTGCAGAGTGGGACTTGTTGAAGCCATAACCCGCGAACTTCTCCACCAGGTCGAAGATCTTCATCGCCAGATCGGGATCGACGCCGTTCTTCTCAGCCCCCTCCTTGAACACCGCCCGCTGCTTGGCCATCTCCTCAGGCTTCTTCTTACCCATCGCCCGACGCAGCATGTCAGCGCCGCCGAGGGAGTAACCCGCCAACACCTGGGCAATCTGCATGACCTGCTCCTGGTAGAGGATGACGCCATAGGTAGCATCAAGAATCGGTTTCAGCGATTCATGCTGGTAGTTGGCATCAGGGTAGGAGATCTTCTCCTTGCCATGCTTGCGGGCGATGAAGTTATCCACCATGCCCGATTGCAGCGGACCTGGACGAAACAGGGCGACCAGGGCGGTAATGTCATCGAAACAGTCGGGCTTGAGCTTTTTAACCAGCTCCTTCATACCCCGGGATTCAAGCTGGAATATGGCCGTAGTCTCTGCGCTCAACAGCAACTTGAAAGCCGCCTCGTCCGCCATATCGATGGCGGTGATATCGATGGGTTCCTCTCCGATTGCAGCACGACCGGCGTTCACCGTTTTCAACGCCCAGTCGACGATGGTAAGGGTGCGCAGTCCGAGAAAGTCGAACTTCACCAGCCCGACCTTCTCCACGTCATCTTTGTCGAACTGGGTCACCAGACCTTCACCGCTGGCCTCGCAATAGAGCGGAGTGAAGTCAGTGAGCAGGCCGGGAGAGATCACCACGCCACCGGCGTGCTTGCCGGCGTTGCGCGCGCACCCCTCCAGTTTTCTTGCCATCTTGATGAGCTCAGTGACCTCCTCGTCGGTTTCGTAGGCCTGCTTGAGATCCTCGCTCTCCTCCAGCGCCTTTTTCAGCGTCATGCCGATCTCGAAGGGCACCATCTTCGCCACCCGATCGGTGAAACCGTAGGGATGTCCCAGCACCCGCCCCACATCCCGCACCACCGCCTTCGCCGCCATGGAGCCATAGGTGATGATCTGGGAGACTGAATCACGGCCGTAGGTACGCGCCACGTAGTCGATCACCCGGTCACGCTTGTCCATGCAGAAGTCGACATCGAAGTCGGGCATGGAGACACGCTCAGGATTGAGGAATCGTTCAAACAGCAGTTCGTGCTCGATAGGATCGAGATCAGTGATTTTCAGCGCATAGGCGACCAGGGAACCTGCACCGGAGCCGCGCCCAGGTCCCACCGGGATGTCGTTGTCCTTGGCCCACTGGATAAAGTCAGCCACGATCAGAAAGTAACCCGGAAACCCCATGTTGTTGATGACACCCAGCTCGATCTGCAGCCGCTCATCGTAGACCTTGCGCTGATTGCTGAACTCCGCAGCCGTCGTATCGAAGATCTGTTCAAGCCGCCACTCCAGCCCCTTTTGGGACTCTGCGGCAAAATACTCATCAATGGTCATCCCTTCCGGGATGGGGAAATCGGGCAGGTAGTTCTTGCCCAGGGTCAGCTCAATATTACAGCGGCGAGCGATCTCAACCGAGTTTTCCAGTGCTTCAGGAATATCGGAGAACAGCGCCTGCATCTCCTCTGAACTGCGCAGATATTGTTGTTCGTTGTAGAGCCTGGGACGGCGGGGATCATCCAGGGTTCGTCCATCGTGGATGCAGACCCGGACTTCATGGGCCTCAAAATCCTCCGGGGAGAGAAAGCGGACATCGTTGGTCGCCACCACCGGCACATCATACTTCTCCGCCAGTGCCACGCTGGCGTGCAGACAGGCTTCTTCCTCCGACCTGCCGGTTCGGGTCAGCTCCAGATAGTAGCGATCACCAAACAGCCTCAGCCATTCTGCCAGCAGGCGCTGCGCCTCCTCCTCATTCCCAGCGAGCAGCGCCCGGCCCAGATCCCCCTCACGCCCACCGGAGAGGGCAATCAGGCCATCTGCATTACCCTCCAGCCACTCCCGTTCCAACATCGGGCGGCCAAGGTGTTGGCCCTCCCGGTAACTGCGGGAGACAAGGCGGGTGAGATTGTTATAACCGACCTGATTCTGCACCAACAGGAGCAATCGAAAAGGTGTGTTGGCATCCTCCGGGTTGCGGATCCAGACATCCACCCCGGTAATAGGTTTCACCCCGGCACCCAGCGCCGCCTGATAGAAACGCACCAGGGCAAACATGTTGCATTGGTCGGTGAGCGCCACCGCGGGCATACCCATCTCCACCAGCCTGGCGACCAGCGGCTTTACCCGTACCAGGCCATCGACCAGGGAGTATTCAGAGTGAACGCGGAGATGGATGAAAGCGGGTTCCATGGGGCTGGAATTCTAGCAAAGGGAAGCAGATCAGGTTGGCTGATTTTTGCCCAGCACCTAATCTCCATCAGGAAACACTTATCTCACCGCCAAGAACACAAAAGCACGGTAACTTCTCAATACATCCAAGCTTGCGGCCGAGCATTCATATCAATCAAGCATAAAAAAGCCGCCTGCGTCTCCACAGGCGGCTTTTTCTTTCACTGTTACCGGATCAGTTCTTGGACTTGTCCACGATCTTTTTGATCCAGGGCATCATGGCACGCAGCTGCTCACCGGTCTGCTCGATGGGGTGGGCAGCATTCAGACGGCGATAGGCGGTCATGGAGGGGTAGTTGAGCTGCCCTTCCATGACGAACTGCTTGGCATACTCGCCGGTCTGGATATTTTTCAACGCATCGCGCATCGCCTGCTTGCTCTCCTCGTTGATGACCTTGGGGCCGGTGACGTACTCGCCATATTCCGCATTATTGGAGATAGAGTAGTTCATGTTGGCTATGCCGCCTTCGTACATCAGGTCGACGATCAGCTTCAGCTCGTGCAGACACTCGAAGTAGGCCATCTCGGGGGCGTAACCGGCTTCGGTCAGGGTCTCGAAACCCGCTTTGACCAGCTCAACCGCACCGCCGCAGAGAACAGCCTGCTCGCCAAAGAGATCGGTCTCGGTCTCATCCTTGAAGGTGGTCTCTATGATACCGGTGCGGCCGCCGCCGATAGCGGATGCGTAGGAGAGAGCTGTCTCTTTCGCGGTGCCGGTGGCGTCCTGGTAGACAGCGATCAGGTCGGGAATACCGCCGCCCTTCTCATATTCGCTGCGCACAGTGTGGCCAGGCGCCTTGGGGGCGATCATGATCACGTCCAGGTCCTCGCGGGGTACGATCTGGTTGTAGTGGATGGCAAAACCGTGGGCGAAGGCCAGGGCCGCACCATTCTTGATGTTGGGTGCGATCTGGTCGCAATAGAGCGACGACTGGAACTCATCCGGCGTCAGAATCATGACAACGTCTGCAGCGGCAACTGCCTCTTCAACGGACTTTACGGTCAGACCCGAGTTCTCCGCCTTGATGACAGAAGGTGAACTGCTGCGCAGACCGACAATGACGTTTATCCCTGAGTCCTTCAGGTTGTTGGCATGGGCATGGCCCTGGGAGCCGTAACCGATAATGGAGACCGTCTTACCCTTGATCAGGGAGAGGTCACAGTCTTTGTCATAGTAAACGTTGATAGCCATGTTGTTTTCCTTCGGAAAATTTTGAATTGTGTGCCAGGGCCGGAGTCAAATTTAACTCCAATCCCTCTCGTGTTTGATTTTGTTGGGTTACGCTGCGCTAACCCAACCTACGCTTTGGCTTTTAGATACCAAGCCCCTTTGGACCACGGGCAATGCCCGATGGGCCGGTGCGCACCATCTCGACAATCAGATCGTCGTTCACCGCTTCGACAAAGGCATCGAGTTTACAGGACACGCCTGTCAGCTCGACGATATAGCTGGTGTCGGTGACATCGATGATCTTGCCGCGGAAGATCTCCACCAGTCGCTTGATCTCCTCACGCTGGGTGCGCTCGGCGCGCAGCTTTATCATCATCATCTCCCGCTCGATGTGGATGCCTTCGGAGAGATCCGCCAGCTTCACCACATCGATCAGTTTGTTGAGCTGCTTGGTGATCTGCTCGATGATCTCCTCGCTGCCACTAGTCACCAGGGTAAGCCGGGAGAGGCTGGGGTCCTGGGTCGGCGCCACGGTAAGTGACTCGATATTGTAACCACGGGCGGTAAACAGGCCGGATACCCGGGAGAGCGCGCCGGACTCGTTTTCCATCAGAATAGAAATGATATGTCGCATCAGACCAGCTCGCTCTCAGGTGACAGGTACATCTCGTGGTGGCCCTTGCCCGCTGCGATCATCGGGAAGACATTCTCTTCCGGATCGACCACCACATCCATAAACACCAAACGATCCTTCATGGCAAAGGCCTCCTTCATCGCCCCCTCCAGCTTTGCAGGATCCTCGATCCGCATACCGACATGACCGTAGGACTCCGCCAGCTTGACGAAATCAGGCGTCACGTCCATGGTCGATTGAGCGTAGCGGCTGTCATAGAAGAACTCCTGCCACTGCCGCACCATGCCCATATAACCGTTGTTCAGCAGCAGTATCTTGATCGGCAGATTGTACTGCAGACAGGTTGCAAGCTCCTGAATACACATCTGAATGCTCGACTCGCCGGTGATCAGGGCAACCTCCGCCTTGGGGTGGGCGATCTGGATGCCCATCGCTGCAGGCAGGCCAAAACCCATGGTGCCGAGACCGCCGGAGTTGACCCAGCGACGGGGTTTGTCGAACACATAGAACTGGGCCGCAAACATCTGGTGCTGTCCCACATCCGAGGCAACGAAGGCATCGCCCCCGGTCACCTTGTGCAGTGTCTCAACTGCAAACTGCGGTTTGATGCGGCCACTTTTTTTCTGATCATATTTGAGGCAGTCCATACCGCGCCACTTTTCGATCTGTACCCACCAATTTGCCAGCACATCCTTATCCGGTTTCTTTTTATGCTCCTTCACGACCCTGAGCATGTCGCGCAGCACTTGCTTGACCGGGCCCACGATCGGTACATCCACCCGCACGGTCTTGGAGATGGAGGCTGGATCGATGTCGATATGGATGATCTCGGCGTTGGGGCAGAACTGCTGAATATGACCGGTGACACGATCGTCGAACCTTGCGCCCACAGCGATCAGCACATCGGTTTCGTGCATCGACATGTTGGCTTCGTAGGTGCCGTGCATACCGAGCATGCCGATGAAGTGGCGGTCACTGCCCGGGTAGGCGCCGAGGCCCATCAGCGTACTGGTGATCGGATAGTCGAGTTCATCCACCAGCTCGGTCAGCTCCTTGGAGGCATTCCCCAACACGACGCCACCACCCGTATAGAAGACCGGCTTCTTTGCGGAGAGCATTTTGTTGACCGCCTTCTTGACCTGTCCCAGGTGCCCCTTGGCCTGCGGGTTGTATGAGCGCATCTTGATCTTCTTGGGGTAGTCGTAAGGGATCTTGATGCCCGGATCCGTCACATCCTTTGGAATATCGACCACCACCGGACCGGGTCGCCCGGTGGTGGCAATATAGAACGCCTTCTTCAGGGTCAAGGCGATATCATTGACATCCTTGATAAGGAAGTTGTGTTTCACACAGGGACGGGTGATGCCGACAGTATCGACCTCCTGAAAGGCATCACTGCCGATCACCGGCGTCGGGACCTGCCCGGTCAGCACCACCATTGGAATGGAGTCCATATAAGCGGTGGCAATGCCGGTTACGGCATTGGTTGCACCGGGACCGGAGGTAACCAACACCACCCCGGGTTTGCCAGTGGAGCGGGCATAGCCGTCCGCCGCATGGGTGGCACCCTGTTCGTGCCGTACCAGGATATGCTTGACCGCATCCTGCCGATAGATCGCATCGTAGATGTGCAGGACGGATCCACCCGGATAACCGAACAAATGTTCAACGCCCTCATCCTTCAGGCATTGAACGACAATCTCGGCACCACTCAATTCCACTTCAACAACCTCCAAATGACGCCCAGAGTCACGGGCAGCGGGCAATATCAAAACCGTACAAACTACTAATAGTCGCACGGGAGGTCAAGCAATAACCGGTATTCCACAATGCCCTCCAGGTTTTCTTTTCAAATTGGGCTACGTCACTTGCCATTCCACGCCCTTGCTCCATAATTAGAGTGGCTGGTTGATGGATGGAAATAACGATAAAAAATGAAGCGATATAGACTTTTTTCAGGCTTTTTCCTGGCTGCAATCTCTCTCGCAGCAGGTGCTCAAACCTATCGATGGGTGGGCGAAGACGGCGTCACCGTATACTCACAGACGCCACCATCTTCAGGTTCGGATTCGGCGGAGGTGATAAAACATCGCCCGGCGCCAAAGAACGACCCTGCTGATACCGAAGCGGCAAAAAAAAGTCTGAACAAGATGCGCCAGGATCTGGAAGATCGCCGGGAAGATCGCAAACTGGCCAAGCAGGCGCAGGATGAGAAGCAGCAAGCCGCCGCCACTCGTCTGCAGAATTGTGAGGTTGGGCGCTCCAATCTGCGCAATCTGACTGCCCTCGGTAACCGCAAATTGCGTACCCAGGACGGAGAGTACCTGCGACTGACTGAAGAAGAGCGCCAAACTAGAATGGAGCAGGCCCGCAAGGATATCGAGGACAACTGCAAAAAGTAACTGGGAGGTATCCATGCCGGTACTCAAGATCCAGACCAACGCCGAAATCCCGGAAGACATCGAAACCCGGCTGCTCCAAAAGGCCTCTTCACAGGTCGCGGAGATGCTCGGCAAACCTGAACGCTATGTCATGGTGTTCATCGAAACCAACCCCTATATGCTGTTCGCGGGCGATAACGCTCCAATGGCCTACCTTGAACTGAAAAGCATCGGCCTGCCGGGAGACCGGACCGGCGAGTTCTCCGACCGTCTCTGCAACCTGATCTCGGAGCAGCTACTCATCCCGATGGATCGAATCTATATCGAATTCGCCATGGCGGAGCGCCACATGTGGGGTTGGAGCGGAGGGACTTTCTAGGGAAGTTCTGATTAATTGGGTCATTGTCATCTCGACCGTAGGGAGAGATCTCAAACTACAAAGTGCTTAGCTGGTTTCGAGTTATACGATTTCTCACTACGTTCGAGTAGTGCTACACGGATGTAGCGTTTACGAACCTAAGGATGGAAATGACAATTAATCAGAGGCTCCCTGGTAATTCAGGGATTACATCCTGAACCCAAGACTGGATCAGGCCTACGTTTAATCAACCAATCCTGCCCTGATCTGCTGTTTATAGGCCTGAAAAAGTGCCCAGACACGGCGCCACACGGGACCGGCAACCCCTTCACCAACCGGCCACTCATTCAAGGAGATCACCGGCACGATCTCTTTCGTGGAGCTGGTGATCCAGAGCTCATCCGCCTCAAACAGGCGGCTTTCCGCAATCGGCGCCTGGATCAATGGCAGGTTGTGCAACCCGGCAAGCTCCACCACGAGGTCCCTGGTAATGCCCGGCAGCAGCTCCGGCCCATCGGGGGGCGTGGTAATCACTCCATCCTTCACCACAAAAAGATTGGAGGCGGTCCCCTCATGGGCCACACCGTCCCGGATGAGAATGGCCTCCGCCGCCCCCTCGTCCACCGCCTGCTGACGTAACAGCACATTCGCAAGCAGGGTGATTGCCTTGATGTTGCAGCGTAGCCAACGGGTGTCCGGCAATGTGATGGCGGCGACACCCTGCTCCGCTTGCCCCGGTTCCGGTGGCGCGACCGGGAAGGCCATAGCAAAGATCGTCGGCGTGGCTACCACAGGAAAGCTGTGATCCCGCTTCGGCGCAACCCCGCGTGTGACCTGAAGATAGACCGCCTGATCACCCATCTGCCCCGTTGGCAGCAGAGACTGGAGAATGTCTCGCCAGTCGTCGTGGGAGATCGGCACCGCCAGGCGGATACCCTGCAGGCTCCGGTCGAGCCGATCCAGATGCTGCTCCAGACGAAACAGCCGTCCACCGTAGGCAGGAATGACCTCATAGACCCCGTCGCCAAAGAGAAACCCACGATCCAGCACAGAGACCCTGGCCTCCTCCAGGGGGAGAAACTCGCCATTGAGGTAAACTTGGGTCATGTCTGAGATTTCCAATACCGAGAGTAATTCTGAAAGTATGCCCCTGCCCACCCTGCGTCAAGCCGTTCCTGCAGAGTGGATGACCCACCGCAAATTGCAGGCTAGAATGGCGCGTTTTCACCACAGGATCTTTTACCGCAATGCGTACTTCTGACTTTCCGCTGCAAACCGTCAAGGAAACCCCCGCCGATGCGGAGACTGCCAGCCACAAGCTGATGCTGCGCGCCGGCATGATCCGCAAACTGGCCGCCGGTCTCTACTCCTGGCTACCGCTGGGACTGCGAGTATTACGCAAGGTAGAACGCATCGTGCGGGATGAGATGGATCGCGCCGGCGCACTGGAGGTACTGATGCCGACCGTGCAGCCCGCCGAACTCTGGCAGGAGTCGGGCCGCTGGGAGAAATATGGCCCGGAGCTGCTGCGTTTTCACGACCGCCACAACCGGGAGTTCTGCTTCGGTCCCACCCACGAGGAGATCATCACCGATCTGGCGCGTAACGAGCTGCGGAGCTATAAGCAACTGCCGATCAATTTCTACCAGATCCAGACCAAGTTCCGCGATGAGATCCGCCCTCGTTTCGGCATCATGCGCGCCCGTGAATTCCTCATGAAGGACGCCTACTCCTTCCATCAGAATCAGGAATCCCTACAGGGTACTTATGAGCAGATGTATGAGACCTACACGCGCATCTTCAGCCGCTGTGGCCTCAACTTCCGCCCGGTGGCGGCGGATACCGGCAGCATCGGCGGCAGCACCTCCCACGAGTTCCATGTGCTGGCGGAATCGGGTGAAGACGCCATCGCCTTCTCCACGGAAAGCGATTATGCCGCCAATATCGAACTGGCGGAAGCGGTGGCACCCGCAGGTGACCGCCCCGCCCCCGGCCGTGAGATGGAGCTGGTGGACACCCCGAACGCAAAAACCATCCAGGAGCTGGTGGAGCAGTTCAACCAACCGGTCGAACAAACGGTCAAGACCCTGATCGTGCTGGCGGACGAAGAGAGCGAGAGCGATCTCGTTGCCCTGCTGGTACGCGGTGATCACGAGCTGAATGAGATCAAGGCGGAGAAGCTGCCCCAGATGGCGATACCTCTGACCTTTGCCGACGAAGAGCAGATCCGCGCTGCAGTCGGTGCAGGCACCGGCTCATTGGGTCCTGTCAATCTGAACATCCCGCTTTTCGTCGATCACGCCGTGGCACAGATGGCCAATTTCAGCGCAGGTGCCAACCAGGACGGCAAACACCACTTCGGCATCAACTGGGGACGGGATCTGCCGGAACCGGAAAACATCGCCGACCTGCGCAACGTCGTTGAGGGTGACCCCAGTCCCGATGGTAACGGCACGCTTACCATTGCACGGGGCATCGAGGTAGGTCACATCTTCCAGCTCGGCCAGAAGTACAGTGAGGCGATGAACGCCAAGGTGCTGGATGAGAACGGAAAATCCGTCACCATGACCATGGGCTGTTACGGCATCGGCGTCTCACGGGTGGTGGCAGCGACTATCGAGCAGCACCACGACGATAAAGGCATCTGCTGGCCTGCCGGGCTCGCACCTTTCCAGGTCGCCATCTGCCCGATGAAGATGAACAAATCCCACCGGGTACGGGAAGCCGTTGAACAACTGTACGAAGCCTTCGAAACTGCGGGTATCGAGGTGCTGCTGGATGACCGGAATGTGCGCCCCGGTTTCATGTTTGCCGACATGGAACTGATCGGCATCCCCCATCGCATCGTGGTAGGGGAGCGCTCTCTGGATGAGGGTAATGTGGAGTACCGTGCCCGCACCGCATCGGAGAACAGCTTCATCCCGCTGGATGAGATTCTCGACCATATCAAAGGGCAATTGTAAACAGATATTGAAGAGATAAAAAAACAGAACCCACCACCGGGTACGCATCCGATGGTGGGTTCTGCACCTGCCAACCAGCCAGGTTTTTCCTGATATATCGTAAGAAAGCTACTTCTCCTTTGTAACCACCTTCAGCAGCATCATCAACTCACCCGCCGTATGGCGGATGGTCCGCACCCCTTCCTGCATATCGTTGCATTCAACCCCGGTCCGCATCGCCGCCGCCGCATTGGCTACATCGAGGATACGTCCCAAAGGCGCACGAATCTCCTGTAGCAACAGCTCCACGGCATCCTGCTCCGCGTGGCTGGCCAATGACAGATCATCTTTGGAGACCTGGAGTTCATTGCTGAGATCCTTCACCAGGTTCTCCAGATTATCCCTGTAGGCCCCCACCTCCTGCAGCGCATGCTTCTGCCGGGTAATGTCCTGAAAGAAACAGAGCGCTGAAGAGTAATCGTGTTCCACCGGGGAGTTCCTGACACCTGATAGAGAAATCGTCACCGTTACCAGCCGTTTTCCGCCCGTTGCGTTGCTGACTTCCAACGGGTGCTGAAACAGGTCGGCTTTGGAGGCGCAGACATCCGCCAGGTAACGGGGCACATCTTCACCAAACGCAGGAGGACAGGGAATCCAACCATCCAGCGAGCGGCTGAGCACATCGGCCTCTTCACAACCGAAGAGCTGCTCCGCACCGCGGCTGAACAGCTGCACCAGACCGTCGGCATCGAACATCACGATGGCATCCATCGATTCCCGCAGCATCTCCTGCAGACGCACCTGCTCCTGCAAGGCCTCAAAACCGGTCTGCCTGACATGGTGCCGCACCCTGTGCAGGCGGGTAACCTCTTCGATCAGCTCATTTCTGCTCTTCCCAACATCATCCATAGGCTTGGTTCCTCTCGAATCAAACTGAGTACCGGCATATGCAAGACCGGTTGCTTGATCAATGAGTCGGCGAGGCAGTATGGATATTGAGGAAGCTGAGAATAAGATTCACAGGCTGGGAATTATTGGATTTCTCCTGTGATTTTACGCACGGGATTACAGTCAATTGGTTCCTGAAACAACGCCGGAAACAAAAAACCCCGGCTGTGCCGGGGTTCTGTCTCCTATTAAGTAAAGCGTTAAGGGGCGGCCGATCCTTTGACGAAGATGCTTCTCGTATCACCCTGCATGGTCCTGTCTGGATCCATAGTACGCAGACCCAAGCGTGCAAGCTCATCCACATCCAGGGAGAGATCAAGTCCGGCCGGGGCGGTCCAAGTCCAGGTATTGGTTCCCGCATCGCGGACCAAGTCGTCAGAAGTCGCCTGGTCCATCGGCTCTGAGCGGAGTTCTCCATACTGGATAGCATCCCCGGTGACAGGATCTGATAACCGTCCGCGGACGAGCCAGAGGGTGTCCGCAGGCAGCGTGCTGGTCCAACTAACCGAGGTTACCGCTGCCGTCCCGATATCATGGGCAGTGGTAAGAGAAGTTGCTGTGTCACCCGTGAACGAGGTTCCATCATCCAGATGGACCGTGATGTCCGCCCGCACCGGCACAGCTACCGCAGCGGGATCCAGCACTGTGTAGTCCAGCGAAAATGTCATGGGCGGGATACCCAAACCCAGTCGGTCGTTGGTGAAGGTTGCAGAGACGGTATCTGCTACCAATATTGAATGGTCGCGGGTACTGGCATAGCTTCCCACCCGCTGCGCCTTGTCGTCGTCGAAAGGGAACTGAAAGTAGGCGTCAACGGCATCCATGTAGTCGTTGCCATCACCCGCAATCGTGTCATCCCAGAGCGCAAAGCTATTACCTCCACCGACGAAGGTTCCAGCCAGCAGTGACACGTCCGCATTGAGGAAAGCGGCCGGTGCGTTACCAAAGGAGATCACAGTCATCGCTAAACCATCTTCGGTCAACTGGGATCTGACCATCAATTCGGGATTCACTGCCCGCGCAACACCCGTAGATGCCCCCATGGTCACAGTGGCATTGCCGCTGTCGGTGAAGGTCAGGGTCGTTGGTATCGGCACACCGCCTACCAGATCATACAGCGTCAGGCTCACCCGATTGTTGGCCCAGTCGATGGCGTTTGGAGTGAACCCTGAGGCTCCTGGCTGCCACGGACTGCAGGAGAGCCCGGTGAAGGTCGGCACAACGCAGGTGACATCACTTCCGTCGCTGATCACCTGCAGGGCAAACTTACCCAGGGAGATATCCGGATTATCTGTCTCAACGGTAAAGAAACCGTTCATGCCCGCCAACACGTTCAGACTGCGACTCCAGGAGATTGCTCTGCGTGGACCGTCATCGTGAACCGACCAAACACGCAGTTCCGAAGGACCGTCCCACTCGTTGATTACACCCGGCGGGATTGTAACAGTCGGAGTGCTACTGGATACTCGTTTCCGTTCAGGACTCTCGGTGCTGTCGAAGTCGAAATGATAGCCGTTGGCACCAGGGACACCAGGGAAGCTGGCAGTCATGGCCTGGTAGGGGTTGAAGAACCCGTAGAGGCCAATCACCCGGCCCCGCTCGGTACTTGAGGAGACAACACCATTCAGATCCAGATCCCTGCGACTGATACGGTCCGCCACAGGCAGGGCGAGTTGAGCAGTCGCGTTATGGGAGACAACCACCTGATCGTCGACACCACCATCAACCGTACCCATGTCATCCATGATCTTCACGACATAGCTTTCACCATCGACCAGCGGGGTACCCATGCCATTCTGGTTGGTATCGCAGCTGGCGAAGCTGTAGAAACCATCCTGAAACGCCTCGGTGTCGAAGTCCGCATGGGGCAATCTGCTCACTATCCTGAAGCCACCCTGGTCATACGCCCGGGAGCAGAGCAACACAGTGCCTGTCGCGTCGTAGACCTCAGCCCGCAGAATGCTACCGGTAGCCGCCGTGCGCATCGGCGGATTGAACAGCCCCATGATGTGGAGATCCTCGATAGCGCCATCGGAGACGGCACTGGTGACCCTGAGGGTATAGTCTTCAGTCGTCAGACGCTTGCCGTACATTTCGGTCCATGAATCGTCACTCCAATCTGGAAATTCTCCCGGATCTGAACATACCGCTGGATCCACTTGGCCATAGAACTCCTTGTCAGTACCTTCAGCCGACAAAGAGACGATCGGCAGTCCGCCTGCATCATCCGGAGCACGAACAAAGATGCCTCCAATCATGGTGCTGGAGCACTGGATATCATTCACGAAGCCATCACCATCCAGATCATCCAAATCGTAAAAACTCTCGGTAAAAACAAAGAATCCAGTATTCGGATCAAAGCTCACATCGCTATAGACAGTATTCGGATGTGCACCGGCAACGAAAGGCATGAAGCTGTTACCGTTGATCACAATCTCAACTGGAATGGTACCCCGGTCCTGGTCACCCGCCTGAATATTGTCGCTACCGCGATACTCAATACCGTAGACACCGTTGTAGTCTTCGGTGCCGTTATGGCGGTAAACGAAGTCAGCAGTCAAATTCGTGGTACGTGTACAGTCGTAATTGTTGACAGCATTATTGGTATCCACACCCGTTTCGGTCTCTGTAATAGTCCCGGAAAAGGTACCGGCCACCAAATCATAGGTGCCGTCGGTGAGGATAAATGACTCAGTAAAATCCCAGCCGTTTTCAGAGTAGCTTTCACTCAAAGCCAATGTAAAGGTGTCGTTGGCCGAGTCAACTGTACCAGTAGGCTGGCCGCCAAACGGATCAGCACTCATTGCAATCAGGTTGATACCCGTCTGGCCCACCGTGATATACATCCGCTCGACATCGCCAACCAGATCATTTTCATAGCAGGTGCCGGTGCCGGACTGTATCGTCCGGTTAATCGCGGTAGTGATTTCCGTCAGTTTGTAGACACCACTCAGATCATCCACCGCTGCTGCCGGATTGATCGTGATGGAGAACGGACCCAGATCGGCGGATTCCGACGGGGTACCATCGTCGGTGACGGTAATAGTGATATCAATCTGTATCCCTGCGGCATCCGGCGTACCGCTGATCTCACCAGTGGTACCGTTAATGCCAGCCCAGCTGGGCAGATTGGTGGCTGTGAAGGTCAAGGTGTCGCCTTCAGTGTCATCGGAGGTCGGGGTGAAGGAGTAGGCAATGCCCACCATACCATCCGGTGCCGTTCCGCCGATGGTCGGCGCATCGTTGATCGGCGCGATGTTCACCGTCACGTCGATGGTATCGGTATTGCCGGTGCCGTCATCCACCTGCACCGCAAAGGTATCGGTACCATTGGCATCCGCATTCGGTGTATAGCCGATGATCTTGGAGACGCCGGTGCCGGAGGCAGTAGCCAAACCGTTCGTCGCGGCGGAGGATATGCTCCAGGTCAGTACATCGCCGTCTGCATCGGTCGCATTGAGGGTCAGGGCAAAGGCGGTCGGCACACCATCCTCGTCCATGTTCACCGTAGTGGTTGCACCTTCGGTGATTTCCGGGGCATCAGGTTGAGCCGTGACGGTCACGTTGACGATGATGGTGTCGGTGTTGGTGCCATCTGTAACCGCGACGACAAAGCTGTCCGGGCCGTTCAAGTCGGCGGTCGGCACATAGGTGACAACCATGGAATTGCCGGTACCACTGGCAGTGGCTACGCCATTGGTGGCCTGGGTGTCGACACTCCAGGTCAGAACATCACCTTCCACATCAGTGGCGTTAAGGGTCAGACTGAACGGCGTGGGAGTGCTGTCCTCATCCATGGTCACTGTAGTGGAGACCCCTTCGGTGATCAGCGGCGCCTGGTTGTCACTGACTATCACGGTCACGGTGGCATCCGCCGAGTTGGCGGTACCGTCGGTCATGCTATAGGTGAAGGTCTCGGTGCCATTGAAACCGTCGGCAGGGGTATAGGAAATAGCGCCGCCGTCGATGCTGACGGTGCCACCATGTGAAGTTGCACCCAGTGGTGTATTGATGGTCAGTGCCGAGCCTTCGGCATCTGTATCGTTGACCAGTACATCAAGCAGATTATTACTGCTGTTGAAGCCGACGCTGAAGCTGTCGTCGTTGGCCACAGGGGCATCGTTTACCGGGTTGATGGTAAGGGTTACCGTGGTGACGGCGGAGGCATCCGCACCGTCAAACGCGGTATAGGTAAAGCTGTCGCTGGTGGATTCGCCGCCATCGTGGTTGTAGGTGATTGTGCCGTCGCTATTGTCCAGCAGCTGGCCATGTGCCGGCAGTGTCATGCCGGTCACGCTGAGCGGGTCGTTCTCTCCGTCGCTGTCGTTGGCGAGCAGGTCGATAGTGACGCTTCCACCTTCATCCAGTGTTCCGCTGTCAGCTCCCGCCTGCGGCACATCGTTGACCGGGGTGATGGTGATATTGACTGTAGCTACTGCAGAGTCAGCGGTACCGTCGTTGGCGGTATAGGTGAAGCTGTCACTGATAGTCTCACTGCCGTTGTGGGTGTAGGTCACGGTGCCGTCGGCATTGAGTGTCGCCGTACCATTGGCGGGAACGCTCAGATTGGTGACGGTCAGTGCGCTGCCTTCGGCATCGGCATCGCCGTCGAGCACGTTGACTATGACCGAACCACCTTCAGCCGTAGTACCCGCATCGTCATCTGCGGTGGGCAGATCATTCACCGGCGTAATGGTGATAGTGACGGTGGTGAGGTCGGAGGTGAGATTGCCGTCATTGGCGCGATAGGTAAAGCTGTCGCTGACCGTTTCGCCACCATTGTGGATGTAGGTAACGGTTCCATCGCCATTGTCCAATAACTGACCATTAACCGGCAGCGTCATGCCGCTGATAGTGAGTGGATCACTCTCCGCGTCGCTGTCGTTGGCCAGCAGATCGATGGTGACCGTGCCGCCCTCAAGGGTGGCGCCGCTATCGGCAACACCGATCGGCGCGTCGTTCACCGGGGTGACGGTGATATCTACCATGGCGGGAGCGGAGTCGTCTGTACCGTCGTTGGCAGTGTAGGTAAAACTGTCACTGATAGTCTCGCCACCGTCGTGGGTGTAGGTCACAGTGCCGTCGGCATTGAGGGTGGCCGTGCCGTTGGCAGGGACACTCAGGTTGGTGACGCTCAGGGCATCGCCCTCCACGTCGGTATCGCCATCAAGCACATTGACGGTGACTGAGCCGCCTTCATCCGTGGCACCCGCATCATCATCTGCCGCAGGCGCATCGTTCACCGGGGTGATGGTAACCGCAACGGTGGCCACGTTGGAGCTGGCGGTGCCGTCGCTGACCCGGAAAGTAAAGGCGTCGGTGCCGTTGAAGTCGTTGTCTGTGGGTGTGTAAGTATAGGCACCAGTCACTGCATCGGTGATAACTACGGTGCCATTGGTGCCCTGGCTGTCCACACTGAAGGCTAGTACGTCACCCGCATTGACATCGGATCCGATAAGGGTTCCGGTTCCCACGGTAGCCTCGGCAGTGGTCAGGGTGCCGTTCGAGGCAGCCGGAGCACTGTTTACAGTGACGCTGGGATCTGTGGGATCAAGGTCGACGCTATCAAGGTATCCGTCGCCATCGGAATCGATGTCGCGAGAGTCAGGCGTGCCGTCAGCGTCCGTATCGACTGCACCGTCACCTTCATCGACATCGGAAAGACCGTCGTTGTCGTCGTCGGCATCGGCGTTGTCACCGGTGCCGTCGCCGTCAGTGTCCACTGTTTCGCTGGCGTCCTTGGGAAAGGCGTCGCTCGCATCCGGCTCGGCGTCATCGTCGTCATTTGTGTCGGCATTGTCGCCAGTGCCGTCACCGTCGGTATCGAGGAATTCGTTGGGATCGGTATCGAAGGCATCCTGGGCATCCGGTACGCCGTCGTTATCGTCATCCGTATCGACATCGTTGGGGATGCCGTCGCCGTCAGGATCCTGAGAGGCGAAACTTACACCGGGGTTGGTGTCATCGTTGTCGTCCGGGTCGTAGAGTACATCCCAACCGTCATTATCCTGATCGTTGATGCTGCTCTTGGTATTGTCCAGTGGATAATCGTCACTGGCATCCGGCACACCATCGCCGTCGTCGTCGGTATCGGCATTGTTGCCGGTGCCATCACCGTCAGTATCCACCTGCTCGGCGGGATCAAGTGGGAAGTCATCGTCGACATCTGCCACGCCGTCGTTGTCGTCGTCGGTGTCGGCATTGTCGCCGGTGCCGTCACCATCACTGTCCACCGACTCGGTGGCATCGTCAGGGAAGGCATCCAGGGTATTCGGCACTTCGTCGCCGTCCCGATCCGGGTCTGGCTCAGCCGGCTCCAGAACCAATTCGATGGTACCGGTGGTGGGATCGAGATCGTCCGTATTGGTGGTGACACCTGTGGTCGCCGTTTCGTCGATGAGGATCTGCTGAACCTGATCGACGGTCAGCGGAGTTCCTGTGCCGTCATCGGTGCCGGGGATCGGCAGCGTGGCTGGATCCTGCTGCAGCACGGTAGCAGAGGTCTCGGTCAGCACCGTACTGGCGGTGGGAGCGCCCGTTTCATCGGGTACCTAGCCGTCGATCTGGCCGGTGGAAAGGTCTGCGGCCAACTCTTCCAGTACTGCATTTGCATCGGCATCCGGGAGCTGGTCATCAATCTGGGCGACTACTGCGGTCAACGCCTCCACGGCGGCGCGGTAACTGGCGACATCCGCCTGCTCGTCGGTGGTATCGGTGGTATCGTCCACCAGTGGTGGGGTAGCGAAGATGTCGATATCGCCACTCAGGCCGAAGCCGACGGTGGAAGCCACCTGAGCGGCCGCGATCGGCAGCGCCGCAATAAACTCAGCCGCAGTGGTGGTGCCATTACCATCACCGGTGAAGGGAGCCGTGCTGGAGTCCGCGTTCATCACCGCCAGGTCGGTGGCCATGGTGGTCAACGGCGTGGCATAGATCTGCTCGCCCTTGTCGAGCATAGCCAGGGTAATTACCGTGCGCATGGTACTGATCACCGGAAAGGCGCCGGTAGTGATATCCGTGGTTCCCGCGTCACTGGTGAACTCGAGGATATAAGGAGGTGTCAGAGGGAAAGGCAAGGCCAGTCCCTGGATCGCTGCGGCGCTGTCAGTGGTGCCTGTATCCACCACCGTACCCTTGAACCCAGGCTGAGAGGCATCGAACAGGGTGGCCGTGGTTACCGCATTCGCCAGAGGCCCTTTGACACCACCACCGCCTATGCCACGGGGTGCTGGAGCTGGGTCAGCCTCATCTCCACCGCCACCACTGCACCCTGACAGAACCAGCGCCATAGAGGCAACAAGTAAGAAGGCGCGAAACAACAGAGGGGATCTCTTCCGGGTTTGCTGGGAACTCATGGTATTTCCTTCAGGTCTATATCCATCACGATAGCGATTCGGTCTTCGTGCCAAACGCACGCGCGAGCGCACCCATCCTGGATGGGCAACTGCTCGAAAATTATCGGGTCTTCTTGGGTATCAAACGGATTGGCGGTGACGAGGGTCGCCACAGATTCTTACACTCTTTCCATAGCCGGCCATTCTCTCTTACCGAATAAAACATTACCGCACTCCTCCCTTTTATATTCGGTTTAAGAATGACGTAATATGTAAGCTTTGTAAACACCTACATGCTATAGGTGTTTCTTTCATTCGCAAACCCTGCAACAACAGCTATTCCCCTGTCACTCACATCCGATACATCATCACCCCGTCCACCAATGAAGCATTTGACACAACCAGCCATAAACAAGGAAACTACCCGGCTTTGAGCACCTTTGCTGCTGTAATCAAACCAAGGCTCCCAGAATGACGAAACAGCCCTCTTTTACCCGTGATGAACTGCTTGCCTGCGGACGCGGCGAGATGTTCGGCCCCGGCAACGCCCAGTTACCCACGCCCAACATGCTGATGATGGATCGCATCATCAACATCTCCGACGAGGGGGGGGAGAACGGCAAAGGTGAAATACTCGCTGAATTGGATATCAACCCGGATCTCTGGTTTTTCGACTGTCACTTCCCCGGTGACCCGGTGATGCCAGGTTGTCTTGGACTCGATGCCATGTGGCAGTTGGTGGGCTTCTTTCTGGGCTGGATCGGCAACCCAGGCCACGGTCGCGCATTAGGAGTTGGCGAGGTCAAATTCACAGGCCAGGTACTGCCGAAAGCTAAAAAGGTGACCTACCATATCAATATGAAACGGGTCATCAGCCGCAAACTGGTTCTCGGCGTGGCCGACGGCGTGATGAAGGTGGATGGCAGGGAGATCTACACCGCCAAGGATCTGCGGGTCGGCCTCTTTACCTCGACAGAAAACTTTTAAATCCGGTCGTTATGCAAGGTCACCGTGGAGCGCTGATTCTATTCCTGGCAGCCACGCTGCTCTTTTGTTCAGTCCTGCAGGCTTCCGAGGTCAACCGCCTGTTGCGATCCGAAACAGCCCCTGATGGAGTGGTGTTCGAGATTCTGGAGAGCGACGTGGATGATCTCGGTTGGGCGATTCCCCAAACCCTGCGTCACATCAAGGCACTGCGCGCGCGCTTCCCCGATCTCGATATTGCCGTTGTCACCCACGGCCCGGAGATGTTTGCCCTGAAATCATCCGACCGGGATGCCTTCCCCGAGGCCCACGAAATCGTCCAGTCACTCACCCAGGATCAGAGGGTGGATGTACACGTCTGCGGCACCCATGCCAGCTGGTATGGCGACGCCGATGAGGACTTCCCCGACTATGTGGATGTGGCGCCTTCCGGTCCTGCACAGATCAACCAATATCTGGAACTGGGTTACAAGCTGATCGTCGTTGAACGGGAATTATGAACCCCCAGTCAGATTTGTTTGCTGTATAAAACGAATCTACCAACCCACCACGATGACTCCGTAGATAGACAAATCGCGGCGGGGGCGCCGCTTCTACGAACACATAACAGCCAGGATTCAAACTCGCAAGCCCATGAAAAGTCTCTGGAACGATACCGAAGCCGCCCGATTCACCGATGATCTGCAACTGCGGGTCTACAGCTCAAGGCTGTTGGGGAGCGATCCCTCACTGGTGCTGCACGGAGGTGGCAACACCTCGGTAAAAATCCGCCAGCCCGATCTCTTCGGAGATGAAGAGGAGATCCTCTACGTCAAGGGCAGCGGCTGGGATCTGGCCACAATCGAAGCCGAGGGTTACACCCCGGTCCGTATGGCGCATCTGCTAAAGCTGGCAACCCTGGAGTCACTCTCAGACCTGGAGATGGTCAATCAGCTCAAGACCCAGCAGACCATTGCCTCAGCCCCGACTGCCTCCGTGGAGGCGATCCTGCATGCGGCGCTGCCTTACAAATTTGTCGACCATACCCATGCCGACGCCCTGGTTACCATCACCAACACCCCGGACGGTGAAGCACGCATCCGCGAGCTCTACGGCGACGACCTGGTGGTCATCCCCTACGTGATGCCCGGCTTCGACCTGGCGCGGACTGTAGCGGAGCAATTCACAAAAGAGGCCCATGAGGGCACCCTCGGCATGGTGCTGATGAACCACGGTCTCTTCACCTTTGGCGACACTGCCAAGGCCTCCTATGAACGCATGATAGAACTGGTTGACCGGGCGGAGAGATACCTTCATGCCGAGGGAGCCTGGGAACTGCCTGAGCCTGCCTATGAAGCGACTGCAGCAGACCCGATTGCGTTGGCGTCACTGCGCCGCGGCATCTCCTCTGCCGCCGGTTTTCCTGTAGTACTGCGCAGTCATCGCAAGCCAGATGAAATGGCCTTCTGCCAACGGGATGACCTCACTGTGATCTCGCAGCAGGGACCGGCGACACCGGATCATGTCATCCGCACCAAGCGCCTTCCTCAGTTGGGTCGCGATGTAGAAAGCTATGTCCGGGACTATCGCCAATATTTCGACAAGCAATCGCCCCAGTCCCGCACACCAGTGAAGATGCTCGACCCAGCCCCCCGGGTGGTGCTGGATCAGACACTTGGACTGCTTACCATCGGAAAGAGTCCCAAAGAAGCGAAGATCATCTCCGACATCTATCGTCACACCATCGAGATCATTCAGCGCGCCGAACGACTCGGCGGCTGGCGCGCCCTGCCCGCACGGGACATCTTCGATGTGGAGTACTGGGAACTGGAGCAGGCTAAACTGCGCAAAGGTGGAAAGGCACCACAGTTTCAGGGTGAGGTCGCACTCGTGACCGGCGCCGCTTCCGGCATCGGTAAGGCATGCGTGGATTCACTTTTGGCACGGGGGGCTGCAGTGGTGGGTCTGGATATCGATCCTGTCATCGAAACCCTCTACCAACGGCCGGATTTTCTCGGCATGTGCTGCGACATCACCGACAACACTGCACTGCAGCAGTCAATAAAGAAATCGGTGCTCGCATTCGGCGGGCTAGACATGTTGGTGCTGAATGCGGGTATGTTTCCCGGTGGCTGCCCTGTGGCGGAACTTCCCGACGACGAGTGGAACCAGGTCATGCAGGTCAACCTGAATGCCAATCTGGCCCTGTTACGATCATCTCACCCTCTGCTGAAACAGGCGCCGAGCAATGGCCGGGTAGTGGTGATCGGATCAAAAAACGTACCTGCACCAGGTGCGGGCGCAGCAGCCTACTCCGCATCAAAATCCGCACTCACCCAGCTGTCCCGGATTGTGGCACTGGAGTGGGCCAAAGACGGCATTCGCATCAACATCCTGCATCCCGATGCCGTTTTCGACACCGGCATCTGGACCCAGGAAGTACTGCAGGCCCGCGCCAGCCACTACGGCATGAGCGTGCAGGACTACAAAACGAGAAATCTGCTGAAGACAGAGATTACCAGCCACGACGTGGCAGAACTCACCGCTGAACTCTGTGGCCCGCTGTTCGCCAAAACCACAGCCGCGCAGATCCCGATTGACGGGGGAAACGAGCGGGTTGTTTAGCCGGGGCACTCCTCCCTGACTGCCCCGGAAACATCCCAACTCAGATCAACGAGCGGAGCAGTTCAATCGCCTGTTGAACCAACGGATAGACCTCGTCCTGGGCCTCACAGGTCGTCAACCAATCCTGCTTGTCGGGCTGCCCGGAAGTGGCGCAACCGTCGATCTTTGGCAGGATATCGTGCTCAAGTTTGTTGAGCGCATCAGCGTAGTCCCCGTTATCTATCTTCGACAACACCGCATTGAGCTTATTGGTAAACGGCTTTGCCAGGTTCTTGTTCTTGAACACCGACGAGTCGAAACCATTAATCCTCTCCATGACATCCTGCACCAATGTCACAAGCTCATCCTGCAAGGTCAGGGCGGTAACCGTCACGCTGCTCGGATCACTGTCCAGCAAGCCATCGTTCACTATAAGGCTGGCCAGGTAGGTTCCAGCAAGGTCAGCCGTAAAGACCGTCACCGCTTGATCCGGGGTTGCCAGCTCTGCACCACTGCCATCCGGCTTGAGCACCAGCGACCAACGATAGGTCAGCGGACCACCATTGGCATCGTGACTACCCGTTCCGTCCAGGCTGACACTCTCTCCAACATAGACAGACAGGTTGTCCCCTGCGTCGGCCACCGGCTGCACATTTTCAAGACTGACCGTCACCTGGTCCGGTTCACTCACTGCGTAATAGGCATCGGTCACTGTCAGCTCAAACACATAGCTACCGTAGAGATCGGCAAGAAACAGGGTTTCCGCCGTATCTGCCGGCGTAGGTTCGGCAACACTGCCGTCCGGTTTGGAGACCAGCATCCATTGGAACTCGATCAGATCATCACCATCCAGGTCGTAACTGGCCAGACCGCTCAGCGCGATCCACTGCCCCGTTTGGGTGATCGCCAGGTCTTCACCCGCGTCGGCTACCGGCGCTGTGTTGACCGTACTGACCATCACCTTATCAGTGTCACTGACGTGTCCCTGCTGATCAGTGACACTAAGTTCGAGCAGATAATCACCCATCAGATCCGGTGTCAGCGAAGGTGTTGCCGAAGCCGGATTTTGCACGGTGGAAAGACTGCCAGATGGCGAAGAGATCAGCTGCCAGGCGAACAGCAGCGGGTACTCTTCATCGGGGTCAGTGCTGCCGGTCCCGTCCAGGGTGACTACCGTACCCGGGTGGGCTGCCTGATCCATCCCGGCATTGGCGATCGGCCGGTCGCAAGGATCACCGATACCGTCGTTGTCTGCATCGGCCTGATCCGGGTTGTAGCCGGTGATGCAGTTATCACTGTTGTCACCAACGCCGTCACCGTCAGTATCGGCCCATTCCGTCGGATCCTTGGAAAAGGCGTCGTCTTCATCGAGCACGCCGTCGTTGTCATCGTCGGGATCATCCTGGTTGGGAATACCGTCTCCGTCACTGTCCTCCAGAGCATCTGCCTCGGTGGGATTGGTGTCCTCGTCGTCCGGAATACCGTCATTGTCGTCATCCGGATCGGCATTGTCACCGATACCGTCACCATCCACATCGGACCACTCGGTGGGATCGTTGGGGAAGGCATCCAGGTGATCAGGCACACCATCACCATCGGTGTCCGGTGGTGGCGGGGCTGGTTCACTGCAGATCTCCAGATTGAGATCCACGTCACCCGGTGCTCCTGCGAAATCCGCCTCCACCACCAACCAGGCCGGATTGGTGGTTACCGTGGGATGGAAACTGCGTGCGGTGATATGCACCGACTGGGTGGCGATCTCAGGAAAAGTCACGCTTGCCTCCAGCTGCTGCGGAAAGGTGACCTCCACACTGCTGCCGTCGGAGAATGCAACCGTGGCATCCTTCAGGTAGGCACCGTACTTATGGGGTCTCACCAAGCCGGAAAAGTAGGTCCGTTCCCTGATCTGCGACAAGGTGATGCCGTTGATGGTGTAGACCTCGGGAAACTCCACCTGCATCCAGGTACCCACGTCAGTACCTGTGAAGCGGGGAGCGAAGAAACTGCGCGGACTCAGGTCACCATTGCAGGCCCAGTAGTTGCTGTAGGTAAAGCGGTAGTTGCCGTCTATGGCGTTCTGCGCCTTTCCATCGCAAGTGTTGCGCCAGGGCTGCAGCCACCATGAAGACTGGTTGCCGATCCAGCCATCCTTGACGGTCAGCCGGGGATTACATTCGGGATCGCAGGCATCACCAATGCCGTCCAGATCACCATCAGACTGCAAGGGGTTGGCAGCTTCAGGACAATTATCATCGGCGTTGGCGAACTCATCACCATCGACATCGTCGTCACAAATGTTTCCGATACCATCGTGATCCATATCGAGCTGATCCGGATTGGCACTTAACGGACAGTTGTCTTCGGCGTTGACGACACCATCGCCATCCAGGTCATCGGGATCACCTACGGCTCCGAAGAAGTCGATCTCCAATGCATACAAACCAGCCAGTGAATAGTCATTATGGAAACTGACGATGGCGGCACGAATCGAGTCGGTGGTGTGCGGTGTGGTGAAATCAGCATAGGTTACTGACTCTCTTGTTGAAAATGGCGTGCCTGGAGGGAAGGCCACAAGTTCCTCAGTCCCATCGGAAAAGGTGAATCGCATCTCATTGATGTAACGGGAATACTTGTCTGTCCCCGGCAAAGAGGACATCAGTGTATTTTCGACAAACTGATAGAAGCGGATACGAGTCAGAGTCAGAGACGCTCCGAAATCGATATGGAACCACTCACCGTGATTGTCGATCGCATTGGCTGGTGAAAAAAAACTCCTGCCCCGACCACAGGGGTCTGCAGGATAGGAATAGGTGTAGGCACCGTCAATGAGATGAAATGCCTGGCCGTCACAAGTCGGATCGGGCCACAAGCTCCACCACCAAGATGACTCGGATGTAGTCCATGCCGTGTTATCCAGTGGTGTATCTTCGGACAGAGCAGTAAAAGGCGCGACAAGCGTCCCCACAAGCGCAAGCGCTAAAATGATTGTTTTCATCGGATCCTCCCCCATTTCCCTGGAAATATCTACACCTGAAATTCCCTCTTCGGATTCTGTATGCGTACAGATAAGCGAAGCGAAGCGACGAGACGAATAAAACGCCTCTACTTTCAATCTAAGACAACACTGGAGAAAGATAATGACGCAGATCAACAAAATGTTGGGGGTCTGTATCACGATCCGTTTTTTGACCCTCTTGTGATCATTCCACTTCAGGCTTATCCAAATAGAAATCTTTCCTGTGCCACTCAATATTTTCAGAACTTTGGCGAGTATTATCCAAAACAATCGGCAGAGAGTGTTTCTGGACAAACATTCCTCAGCACAGGCTGCTATATTCAGCTTGAAGGTTTGGAAGTAACAGAGTATTCGATCTTACTGTTGGAGATGCAAGTGTCAGAAAGTATTGCACAAGACATCCCGATTTCTGGTCATCAGAAACATTCTGAAAGATCCGCCAGAAAGCTTGTGAAATTCCCGCTCCAGATAATCATTGGGTTTCTTATTACTTTGTTACTTAGCTCTGTCAGCCTTTCAATATCCTGGTATAACTTCGAAAAAAACAAAACCATCACCCTCTCCGCCACTCAAGAACTGTTCAACCGCATTGAACGGCAGACAGCTGAACGTATTCAAGGTATCTATTCACCTGCAGCGATGTTGGTAAGTATCACTGCTGAGCTTGAACAGGCACAAAACACAGAAGCCGCACAACATCAAAAGCTGTTTCATGCATTCATTGCCGCACTGAGAGGAAATCCCTATTTGGCATCCATCTACATTGGGTATGCGGATGGGAAACACTATCTTGTAAGGACTATACGTGAGGGCAAAGATGAATGGTCTAACGCAAACCTGCCTGTTAACACTGCATTCATGGTTCAGTACGGCGCGCAACATGGAGACGACCAACAGGAGATCAGTTATGTCTATTATGATTTGGATCTCAAACCTATTGGTCGCCAGGACGGCCTTGATTCAAACTATGACCCCAGAAAACGGAGCTGGTATCAGACAGCCATTAACAGCGCAAACCTAATACAGACTGCACCGTATATCTTTTTCACTACACGTGATGTAGGCATTACACTGGCCAGGCGTCTACCGCAAACCTCCGGAGTTGTAGCCGTGGATCTCAGGCTTAATGAGATTTCGACGGAATTATCGAGCCATCTGATTACACCTTCAACAGAGGTTGTCGTATTTGATTCTGAAGGTACTGTAATCGCTTACTCAGATATTAAACAGGTAAGCCGACATGCTGGGGAGGGAGGTCATGAATCTCTAATTACTGCGCATTTGTCTGATCTTCACAATCCTGTTTTGCATCAGCTATTTAAGACACTGACTTCAGACAGCCAAGACAGGCGCTTAAACATTTCAACTGGGACACAGGAATGGATAGGAACCCTGTCACCGTTACCGTTGCAAAGTGGAGAAACTGCCTATCTTGCGATTCTCTCCCCACATGATGAACTCCTGGCTCCGCTGGAAAAGATTCGATCTGAGAGTGTACAGATATCTTTGGCGCTGCTTTCTATATCCATTTTTATTGGCTGGTGGATATCCCGGCGTATCTCTCTTCCAATTCATCTTCTTGCTCAAGAGGCACAGGAAATTCGAAAACTGAAACTGGATACTCCCATTGATGTGCATTCTCATATCAACGAGATTCATACTCTGTCTGTGACCATGTCAGTCATGAAGACTTCCATCCAACAATTTATTGAAATCGGCAAGGCGCTTTCAACTGAGAAGAATATGGATCACCTCCTGGAGAAGATTCTGCTTGAGGCTCAACAAGTTTGTAATGCGGATTCGGGGTCTATTTGTCTTTTAAATGATGATGAAGACAAACTTGAATTTTCAATTTTCAGGAATGACAACACAAATGAGTTTTATGGTGGATCAACAGCGAATAAACCTCCTATTCAGCCGATCATCCTATCCAATAAAAAGACAAAGGGCCGCGTTACAGTTACTGAAAGTGTTGTGCGTTCTGGTAAAACTCTAGCCATTGAAGATCTGTCTGTCCTTGATGACGGTAGTGAAATTCGACAACGATTCGAGAGAAAGGACTACCAGTGCATTACCATGCTGGCCCTTCCATTAATCAATCAACGCTCTGAAATCATCGGAGTCCTAGAATTGATCAATGCCCGTCATCCAACCACTGACGAGTTGATTGGCTTCAGCCCAGCGGTAATCTCTTTTGTGGAGGCCCTCTCATCAAGCGCTGCAATTGCCCTCGACAACCGGTGTCTGCTAAAAGAACAAAAAGACCTGCTTGATGCCGTCGTCCAGATGTTGGCTGGGGCCATTGATGCCAAGTCGCACTACACCAGCGGGCATTGTCAACGAGTACCAATCCTTGCGCATGAACTGGCTATTGAGGCCACCTTATCAACAGCGTCTCCATTCAGGGAATTCACCCTTTCAGAAGAACAGTGGTATGAACTCTATCTTGCAAGCTGGCTGCATGATTGTGGCAAAGTCACCACACCGGAACACGTTGTAGATAAAGCAACGAAATTGGAGACCATCTATAACCGTATCCATGAGATACGATTACGCTTTGAACTCCTTTGGCGGGATGCAGAGATTAGCTATCTCAAGGCACTTTCAGAAGGAGAAAATAATAAACAGGTACTGCAAGAGAGATTTAATACTCAGACTGAGAAAATCCGTGAAGACTATGCTTTTGTGGCTGAATGCAATATCGGGGAAGAAAGCATGGCAGCTGAAAAGATATTACGATTGAATGAAATAGCAACACAAAAATGGAGACGCAACCTGGATGATCGTATTGGCATTTCACCGAAGGAGCTGTCTCGAAAGGTGTCCATACAAGAGGCTCCACCCACACTTCCCACCAATGAACCTCTTTTGGCAAACAAAGCAGAACACATCATTCCTCACAGAGACAAGCTCGGCCCCTTTGCAGACAACCCCTATGGTTTTCAAATGGATACGCCGAAATATGCCTTTAACCTGGGTGAGCTTTACAGCCTCAGTATTGAACACGGCACGCTTACAAAAGAAGAACGTTTTAAGATCAATGAGCACATCACACAAACCATCATCATGCTAAAGCAACTTCCGTTTCCAAAAGCACTGCGGCATGTCCCTGATTGGGCTGGTAGTCATCATGAAAAGCTTGACGGAAGCGGATATCCACGCCATCGTTTCGCAGACTCCATTTCTATCCCAGAACGCATCATGACGATTGCTGATATCTTTGAAGCTCTGACAGCATCAGACAGGCCCTATAAAAAATCAAAGTCAGTCAACACAGCACTTAAAATTATGAGTCAAATGAGCAAAGAGAATAAAATATGTCCTCACTTGTATGAATTATTTCTGACATCAGGCGTCTATTCCCGCTATGCAGAAGAGTATCTATTACCTGAACAAATCGACAAGGTGGATAACGATGCATTGCTTCACTGAACAGGCTAATTACCCAGGATGGCCAGTTGGTAAAAAACTGGTGCGGGTGGATAAATCTGGCTTTCTACGCAGGACCATGGTCAGTCCCCAATTGATTCGTTAAACAGTTTAGGTCTTTGCGGAATGCAGGCTATTTTATCCTGTCAACCGGGTCTGACACTGCGGACTTCAACCCCTGCCTTTTAACAGGCTCACAGATACGCATGGTATCAAGACTGATCGTGCCATCAGAAAACAGTTCAAAACGTTTAAATCCCGCCCATTCCTGACTCTCCCGACCATCAGGCAATCGTGATTGCGCACCAGTGGTCGGGGTCGAAGTATAAATGATGCCTCTATCCAGCCAGTGATATTCTTGATGGATATGGCCGGATGACACGCATCGGACTTTACCGTTACTCAACATAGCCTGACGAAGTTTATCCGTTTCCCCGACACCACATTGTATGCCACGAAATTTCAGATCAACCAAATTGTAATGCATGAACACCAATAGGTCGCTGATATCTTCTCTGAGCTGTAAATCCTGTAAATCCTGATAAACTTCAGGTAAAACTCTGGCGTGAAACCAGGTTCCATTGAGGGCTTGTGTTTCCAGCAGATACACACACCATCGCCCAATCTGAAACTGCTTTGCCATTTGGCAATTACGATAGGGAAAAACCTGCTGCATAACCTTTAAATCATCATGATTTCCAGCCTGAATCAGACAAGTTGTGCCTGGAAAATAGTGATCAACTGACTCAGCTAAAAACTGATAGGAGGCACGGCTTTCATCATTCGATAAATCACCGCTAAACACCAGTAAATCCACTGCGCCTGACGCCTGCGCCCCAGCAAGGCAGGCTAACAAACTGGCGTTGGTATCGACGCCATGAAAATTCCCGTCTGATTCAGGATCATGAACATGACAGTCGGTAAACTGGAAAACAACCCCTAAACTTCCTGAATTCATAGGGGCTTACGCGCAACCGCCTCACAACGCGTACGGCCATAATAGGCATCAGGATGATTACCCCAGTTTAGCACTGCCTTCTGAGCTCGTACTATTTCATCTTCTGTATAACCCACCTTAAAGGCATGCCTTTGAATGTAATCCTGCCAAAACAACGCATAGTCGTTCGGGTTATAACCTGATGAATGGCAAAATACATCATAACTGGCAGACAAGGAGATCACATCGAAACCTGCTTTAATCAAGCTGCTGGCTTGCTTTCTACCATAGAAAATATCAGAACCCGCCACATTGAAGCAGGCTTCAATAATTTCCCACGCTTTATCCAGGTCGTCAACTGACGGATAACAGACATCACCACCAAATTCTGCATCACGTATGCCAAGCAATCCACCTGGTTTCAGTACTCGCTTTAATTCTGCCAAAGCCAAGTCCTGAACACTTAAATGGTATAAAACTGCATGCGCCAAAATAGCGTCAAAAGTATTATCTTCAAAGGGAAGATCAAAGATAGATGCCTGCTGGAAATGGATATTTTGGTTATGATCAGCAGGAAACTGCTCAGACTGAATATCCACAGCATGTACATACCCATTAGGGCCAACACGTTCTGCAATCTGTAGACTCAATGAACCCGGCCCACACCCAACATCAAGCACAGTGTTCCCTTGTTCAATATGGTCTTGAAAAAAACAACCCTCTTTATCCAGACTTCTTTTTGAAAACTCGCTCAGGATATGCTTTGAATATCCACCGCTATATTTTTCATCTTTCAACGCATCATTCCTGTAAATTATCAATTTCAGTTAAGCTCTTATCCAGGCGAGTTAATACTGCTGAAGGGATAGCCACATCGGCATTCCACCTCTGATTTTTGTGGGTATCTACATCTTCGCAGCCAGTTTTAACCTCGGAAGTGTGGTCTGTTCCCCTATTATTCCATTGCTTTCCTGCACAAAACAATGATCCGGTGAATCAATAGGGACGGTTTAGATTGATTTCACGATGCACGGAAATCCACAGGTGCTAGAAATATTTATCCGGGATCATTTCGTCCAACGCTACTAACGCGATCAATCCAGAGTATATTATGGCACCGACCGCCCAGCTTCTCCCCCTTTGAGCACCCTTGCGGAACTCGTAATACGACCGCAGACTCAGGACCAGCGCCAGAAGGCCAAGAACCAACCCAACTACGGCAGCCTTTAAGGATACGTCGTCTGACCCTATAGCAAACATGCCTACTACAGACAGGGCAAGACTTGTAAAAGTCTTCCAGCCAATCTTCTTGGGATTTATATCAAAGCGTCTGATCGATTCAAGAAGTGAATGCATGCCTTCGTGCCATGCACTATCCTCTATGCTCAGCGGCTCGATATATGCAAGCTGCTTCAGAGGATCTGGCAACTCTTCCTGGTGAAACCTTTTCGCACTGCCGACAAGAACTGGAATAACAGGTATATCACGACTAAGCGCCGTTGCAATTTCCAGGAGAACGTAATCATCAGGCTCATCGATACGCCGTCCGCCGTTCGCACTCTTGTGCTCCAACTAGTGCGGGCCAATCACTGCAACTAAAACGGAGCAGCCCTTTAGCGCCTCATCAATAGCTTTCTGCCAGTCTGAACCACCATGCAAGGTTGCTTGATCCTGAAAAATATTGCCGGCACCAAAATGCGAAATGAGCGTCTCAGCAACCCTCCCAGCACGCATCAGCGTGCCTTGCTGTCTATAGCTCACAAAGATTTTGCTCATTCACCAATCCTTATCGGCTGCTTAAAATCCACTACAAGACTGACGATAAGTTTAGCAGACAAACACCCTCAGATTCGGCCTCGGGAGTGACAGCTCCTAGAACGGCATGATGGTGCGAAAACCCGACATCAGCGGACTGATCGTGTGGGACATATTGCCGACATCATGAGTCATCACACCAACACTACGATTGAGGTTGGACATACTGCCATTCATACCCTCCACATGGGTACTGATCTGACCAATGTTATCGTTCATGTCGACCATATGGTTGTCAATTTGGCTCATGTTTCCGTTCATTGCCACCATCTCAACATTCATATTTAGCACACCTTGTGACATATTACGGGTATCACCACTGATATTGGCTATGTATCCACGCATATCATGCATATCCGTCGACATGCTGGTCATGGAACGTTCCATGACGTTCACCACGTAGAAAAGATAACCCATTGCAACCAGTGCGATCAGGGTACCAGGTACAGAGAAGATCTTGATGCGCTGGATGCGATACCGCTGTTCAGTCTCAATGGCCTTAAGCTTATCGGAAAGCAACTGCTCCCGCTCTTTCGCTTCAGTATGAACCTGGTCGAAGGCGTGATTCAGGCGCTCGGAAAACTCCTCAATGATCTTTTCCTGGCTATGGTCGCGCTGGCTATTGTCTTTGTGGATCTTATCAAAGACCGATTGCAATCCCTGCATCAGCCCAGAGAGAACCGGGTTGTCATTTTCCTCGGGATTATCGCTGATTGGGGGCTGTTTTTTCCGACTCACAGTTCAGTGCCTCGTTGTAATTCAGTCAATATAAGAAAGTAATGAAATAATTAGTTTCTTACATGGAACTGATTCACGAAACTGGTTAAACGATAATTTTATGGCTCATGATATGTGGACTGCCTCTCATCCACGTATGGAAAAAAACCGAAAAACAGACCGATTCTCTGCGAAGACAAAAAATATTCGTCCCATTTTCTGTGATCACTGCATTTTTCGGGCTACCATCTTACTTCTTACGCACCAGATAGATCAGCCGCTGCTCGGTGATGGATTCGTCGATCAATTCATAAAGGCCATGTGCGGTCAATACCTGGATCTCGCGAGTATACTCAGGATTGGTTGCCGTAATTTGGAGTACCTGACCTGAATCCATTCTGGCAAATGCTGCCTTGGTGCGAATGATGGGAAGCGGGCAGTCCAAGCCACTGACATTCAATTCCCGGTCGAAGTTTTGCGTAGCCATCCTGTTGATATCCTGTTAGAAAAGAACGTTCGGAGTGATTCGATTCACCACCAGCTGATTGACTATTTATCAATCGAGTGTGATCTTATTGATGTATTGATTGTGTTCTTCTTAGTTTTTGCATGCCGGGAGACAGGCGAGATCAAAATTATTCCAATAGCAATAAAAAACAACGTTGCGAGAATAAACCAACCATCACCAAAATAACCACTTATCCCTATCGCGCCACCAAGAAGAGAAAAGATGACGATCCTGAAAATACCTTTTTTATCAAAATCAAAGTAACTGAAATACTCCTTTTTTACCAAAAAAATAACTATAGCGAAATAAATGGCGCCAAATATCCATAATTGCTTTGAAAGCAACACCACCAGCAGAAGAACAGTTCCAGACTCAATGAAGAATTTATTCATAATCAACGCCTATTATTTATCAGAACCAGATAGTGACCCAGTAAAACCTTCAATATCTCTTGTCGTTGAATATGCATCCATCATGTCTTTTGCAGGTCCTGAGAGCCCACGGGACATGAGACCAAGACCATAATCAAATACATTCTCTGGAGTTGGAGAAAGAATAGCAGCGGCTGTACCGAATATCATGGCAACTCCAGATGCCGTAGCTAAGCCCGCAGATGCTGAGATAGCACCAGCAGTAGCACTTAAAACTAGCCTCGCCTGCTTTCCTTGAGCCGAATTCAACTCTGAATAATTCATACCCAAAGCTGCAGCTGAACTCGCCTGAGAAGCAGCGCCCCTGGAAACCCAATATGCTTCGCTCCTATTTTCATTATAAATCATCACATCACTAGCATCTTTCCTACTATTCAATATATGGTATTTACCAATTTCTGCATTAAACAAATGCACCATAGCCCCATGATACGCTCCATCTGCAAAACTGCCACCTGTTGCTGCTGATGCAAGCCCACCGAGCGCAGCGGCAGCCATAGTGCGAATTGGCATTGGTACAGCATTGGTTTTTGTCCATCTCGTGGCCGGCGATATATGCGAAACAAACGCTCCCACAAACCCACTCTTGAAATCCCCACCACGCAGTTCGCTAATCGCACCTTGTGTGGTTCCATGGGCCAATGCGGTCACTCCATCGCTATCAAATAGTCGCCCTCCCCCATTACCGCCATGCCCTATATACCCTGCAGCTGCACCACTGATCGCACCAAACATTGCTCCCTTCAACGCGCCTTTCAGTGTGCCTGTTGTGGCTCCACCCACTACGGCGCCTATTGCTGCGCCATTCATCGCAGCCAGTGCTATTTGCCCTGCCGCCACCTGAAAACTAGTGCTGCCGACTGTGATGAACGCGCCACTGGCTCCCGATCCTCCTGCCGCAGCGGTAAATAATGCTTCCCCAAAAAATACACCCCCCATCATCGCCATACCAACAACCATGCCAATCATCCGAATGTAGGGATTGTCGATAAATTGAGAGACAATCATGATGATCGCGCCGATGATGAAATTGATGAAGTGGCCGCTGGGGTCGTTGTACTTCAACGGGTTGTTCATCACATATATGTAGCGGTTGAAGTTCTGCGACAGTCCCGGCTCCTGGATGTAGATATCTGCTGAGAGGAATCGGCCTATCTCCGGATCATAGAGCCGGGCGTTCATGTGCACCAGACCTATGTTGTCGATCTGTTCGTGGCCGGTGTATCCCCGGTTGGTCAATTTTCGCTGGAAGGACTGGTCGATCTCTTGCCCGTTGGCCGCCCGGCGCTGACCGAAGGGGGTGTAGCCCAAGCGTGCGATGATCGCGCCATGGGAGTCGGTGATGGTGTCGACGCTGCCCAACGCATCTTTGTGTAAGTAGCGGGTCTGATCCGCCTGTTTCTGACCATTTTCGATGGTTCTGACCTGGATCGCAATGACCTCGCCATCGGCGTAGATGAAGTGTTTCTTACGCTTGATGTGGTTACCGTCCATATCCACGGCATCAATCAATTCATAGCCTTTGCCGATGTACCAGGTGGTCTCCTGTCCCTCTTTGTCGAGGCTCTGTTTGGTGACGCGGTTATTGTCAGGACCGTATTCAAAACTGACATCAGCCTCTTTTGTCTTTATCCTCAACGGTTTGTTGAATGAGCTCCATTCGATCTCACGTCCACTGCCGGACACCATGTTGCCATTGGCGTCGTAAGCGTAGTCTTCGTAGGTCCCGTTGTTGCGGTTCAGTGTGAGGATGCGGTTACCCTGATCATACGACATGGATCCTGCGTTGGATTTGTGCAGGATGTTACCGTTGATGTCGTAGCTATAGCTGAGACTGTCACTTACACCGGTAGCAGTTTCATAGTAATCAGCCTGTTCCAGCCGATCGAGGCTATCGTACTGGTAGCTCTCGCTGATGCCGTTGACCCGGTCGTCGCGCTGGGTGACGTTGCCGGAGTTGTCGTAGCTGTAGTGCAGGTTGCGGATTGAGTTGTTCTCTGCGACGCCTGTTTTGATCTCCTTAAGGCGGCCGCTGTAGGGGTCGAAGATGCGTTGGGTTAAGTAGCCGTTGCCTGCGAATTCGCCTTTCAGACGACCGGAGGCGTCGCGACTGGTAGCTGACCAGAGGGTGACATACTCGTCGCTGTTATTGTGTTCGTCGAGTTGACGTTCGATAGTATCCATCGAAGCCTGATAATCTTCGATCTTATCCATGAATTCTCGAGCAATGCTTGCCTGTTCTCTGGCCTGCAGATAGAGCTCTTTTGCCTGTCTGGCATACAGTTCAGCATCTCGACGGGAGTTCTGCTCAATGGTGCGATAGATTTCAGCCTCTTGGTTTTTTTCCGCGGCCAGTTTTGACAATCTTTCTGATTGGGCTTGTGTACTCTTCGCATGTTTTGAATAGAGACTCGAGAGCCTGACCTGCTTGGGTGGCCCAGACTCACACCATTTCGCTTCATGGACCTGAACCAGACCAAACATCTCAGGATCTTTGTTTTGGACCCACCTCGTGCGGGTATTTCCGGCCCGCTTTGCCTCCTGAACCTTCACCTCAAATCGGCTGATTCCGGAGATATTCCACGGGTCGTACTCCTTCCAACCACAATCTTGCGGTTTTGGCAGCCAGGATGAATTCACCGTTTCTGTTGTTGTTCCATAACTCGCACACTTTCCTTTCCTCCCGTACGCGTTGCAATAGGAGTACTTGTAGTAGGCTTTCCCCCCCGATGATTTCGAATATTTAAAATAGGCATTGCCAAACACGCGCCAAAGTCTGCTGGCCTGCTTAGCATAATAGTCCGATTGGTTTTGGTAGTGACTGGCTTTAGCCAATAACTTGCTTGTCGCCGTTTCAAGCCGCACCAAGTCGTTCTCAGCCTGTTTTTCAGCCCCAAGCGCAGCCAACTCCAGCGCTCTGATCGTTCCAGCTTTTTCGACAAGTGCAGCAGCCTGTCGTTGAGAGGAGACCTTCCGCCCCTCTAGCTCATAAACCTCCTTCAAGAAGGCGCTCAACGACTCCTCAAGCCGGATATAATCATAATCCCAAACCTCCTTTTTCGGCATGCGCACTGTTTTTAGATAGCCGTCTTTGTTGTAGATCCGTTCGATCTCTATACCGTCAGGAAAAGTCTCTTTGACGGGGCGGGATTGGGCATCGTAGGCAACCTGTTTGGTAAAACTTTTCTCTCCTATTTTTGTCTTGGTGGAGACAGCACGGCCGAGAGCGTCGTATTCGAACGAACGGCTGTTGTCAGGTAATGTGGTTCTGGCGAGTTTACCGATGCCGTTTTCTGCTGTGTCGTACTCCCAAGTTGCGACACCTTCTGCAGTCTCGCGCCTGACCAGTCGGCCGAGCTGGTCGTGAAATTGCTTGACCACCTGGCCCTTGGCATCCTGCTGCCAGATCAGCTCGCCATAGGGATTGTAGCGGTATTGCCAAAAGCCCATGGAGGGGTCGTCCATGGATATCTTGTTGCCGTGGTCATCATATCGATTGCTGATAATGAATCCGTTGGTGTCTGTTGCTGTCAGGTTGCCGATGGGATCGTAAGTGTAGGTGATGGTGGATATACCTGCCTCGACAACCTGCGCATCTTTATCCAACAGGTTTTTCGTCACCACGCGTGCACGACCTTCCGGGTCGATCACAGTGGCGCTCAGCCCCTGGTAGCTGTAGTAGGTGGGAATATGGCCCGTCTCGGAGGGTTTGTTCTGCACCACCACCCTTCCCATTTCGTCGTACTCACTTGTGACCCAGTATGAGTTCGCGCCAGGGAACTCGCCCTCAAAATAGGGCAAGGTGGCGGCGATTATCTGCCCCTTTGCGTTGTACTGTTTGTCCTGGTAGACGTTCTTTCCGTTAAAGCCACGGGTGACAGTTCTCACCTCACGATTCAGGGCGTCGTAGTAGACGGTCTTGGGCGGTGCACCGGTAGCGCTCTCAGTGATCCTATAGACACTAAAGTCATCAAAGATAAGACCAGCGTTGGCACCGTCACTCCAGTCGTAGGTCCAGTGGGTCTCTGTGCCATCGGCGCGGCGCTCCGTTGTTTTACGGCAGAGACTATCGTAACCCCAGTGGGTGCTGATGCCGTTGGGACCGGTCTGCTTGACCGGCAGGCCGCAACGCGGGTCGTATTCGATGTTTTCCCGGTGACCCAGAGCATTGGCACGGTTTATAGGGAAGCGTCCTGATCCATCATAGGTTGCATATGAGTGGCGGGGGTCCACGCCCTGCCCGCTCAAAACGGTGCCGGTACGATTGCCATATTCGTCGTATTCAAACTCACTGGACAGGCTGAGACTGCTGCCCGGTTCAATAACCTCGCCTCGCAAAACACCACTTACGTGATCGTAATCAAAACCGGTCGAGCGAGTCAGCGTACCTTCACGGGTGGAGTGGGTGACTTCCACGTAGAGCGGCTTGCCGATCAACCAGACAGACTCATCGTTGCGATATACGCTATTTGTCTCCTTTCTGACAAAGTCGCCATTTACTCCGTTGATCTCCACCACCATACGTAGCGCATTGCCATATTCATCGTACTCCGCATGATTGGTCTGTTCAGTTTTGGTATGGCTACCATCCAGTTCATAGTGTTCCAGCACTTGGGTATGGGGTTGTACACTGACGACATTGTCGTAGACCATCTGCATTTCGCGATAGGTCAACCTGTTCCTGAGAATGACCACATCACCGACAAGCTCTTCTATCTCCCGCACCCGGCCACTGAAATCACCAAGCTGATAGTAGCGGGTGATATGTTTTCTGTTGGCAGTGTGATTATGGCTGCTGACCTCGGCAAACCCAAGACTGCCGTCATCTTTGTGGGTCTTCAGCCCGGCATAGTGGTAACTGACGCGGTTCATACCGCCGATGCCATCGGAGGAGGATATACTTCGCACCACTCTGGTGACACCCTGCATATCAAATACGGGCGCTACTGCATCCTCATAACGCTCGTAGAGATCCTCATCACTCAGGCGGCCATATTCGAATTCCGTGCGTGCACCATAGCCGGTGGTAACCGCTGCCAGCAGGTTGGCCATGTTGTCGTTTCCGATGGTACAGTTGATACCCTTGTAACTTCGGTAACATACATCCGGCGATCCATCGTTGTTGATGTCGGTCATACGCAACGGGTTCTCTTTCGGCATGACCTTGGTGCCGTCATACAAAGTCATGACATCTACACTCGGCTTCAGACTCGCATATTTGCGCATGACGTCGAATTCTTCACCATTGTTCAACGCACAACTAAAGGCTTCGCTTCCTGAGCCGCTGCAGACATCTGCCCTTCCATCCACGTTGATATCGAGCAGGTTCAGACTGTTGTCGTTATGATTCTTCTCCAGATCCTCGTCCGTCCCCCACTCATAGGTAACGTCCGCCCATTTTTTGAGTGGCGTAAAGGCCTTTCCGGTATTGATGGCGCAGGTGTAGTTGCGCGACTGACGAAAGCAGATATCCGAGAGGCCATCCGCATTAAGATCGCCATAGCGAAAGGTACCGGCAAAGCTTTTGTTCGCCCATTGGCGGCCAAATTCCGCAGACCAAATCTCTTTCTCGCCAAACAGAGGCATATTATCCGCATCGACACCCAGACCGAGGGCGCAACGAAAACCCTGATCATCTGCACCACAGATATCGATAAGGCTGTCGCCATTGATGTCGGTAAAGTTAAGGGTGTTGTTCTTGATATCGTCACTGCCAGCTGGCCAGCCACTCTCTGAGAGTGTCACGAGGGGACCGAACCTTTTACCGTTCTTATTCAGTACACAACTGACACCATCGTTGCCAAATTTGCAGATATCCACATATCCGTCACTATTGATATCGGAAAAACGCAGTGTGTCCCTGCGATTGAATGACTTGCTCCAGTAGCGATTATTGCTGAATTTCTGACCATCGCTTATGCCACACAAGATGCCTAAATTGTCCTGGATACAGTAATCGGCCTTCATATCGCCGTTGAGATCCAGCAACATAAAAGTCCCGGAGATTTTTGGCTTATGCCAATGTTTTGCATCAAGCCGATCCGCCCATTTCGAGTATCCGGCCGGGTGATTGCCACTGCTCAATCCACAGTAGAGTCCATGATCGAGATAACAGAGATCAGTCAGTCCATCCTGATTCAGGTCGCCCAAGGCATAACTGGAGAAGACATTGCCGGTCAGAATAGAGGGATCGTTGATAAAATCGAAACCGGTATTTTCATTCCATTCAAATCGGGTCGCAGGACTGCACTCAGCCAGGCCATCGCAAAGCTGGATGGCACTGATACGACTGAAGGGCAGTGTTTCGTCGATTTCGTAACTGAAACGATACTCCCGCAGTTTTTCCCCATCGCTCAGGATATTCAGCGAAGCAAGCCGAAGTCCCAAATCACGTCTTTCTCCAAACTGGTAGGCACTGAGATTATCGGGACGGGGTTCGTATTCAAACTCGACCCGATGCACGCTGTACTCAATAAAATCCGGAACACTCAATCCACCATCTTTGCGATAATGGTATTGAATCCGGTTATCAAAACGGTCACGCCGGCTACTGAGTTTCCAGGCGGCAGGCTCATTGCGTCCGGCTGCAGAGGTTCGCGTATTTGATGAGTCACCGTACTCCAGGATATATCCCTGCTTGCTCCAAACCGTCCAGCGCTCCGGCCCGCTGCCCAGTGCCCCATGAGATTCAATTTTTGCGTAACTCTCTGCAACAGTGCGGTACTCAGTACCATCTTCACCATCCTGACCTGCTATGGAGATCAGCCGCTGTCCGTCGAGACAGTAGCGATCCCTGTTATCAAATCCCACGCCACCCCGTTCACCGTCGATCTCCTTGTTGGCCGGACAGCGGGTAATGGCGGACTCACCAGTCAGTTTAAAACCGATTCCCAAGACACCATTGGGATTACGTGGGCTGTAGCTGATAGACAATCCTGGCGCCAGTCCATTCGGACCTTCCGGCAGATCAACCGGCAATGTGTAGTCGAGGGTACCCTGATTGACTTGGGCCTCGCCCTCCAGGGAACCGACCAGCCCGCTATTGGCTGCCGCGTTTGGAAGAAAAAACAATGATGCGCAGAAAACACCAGAAAGACTGGCCGTAAGCCTCATATCCATGAGTTTAATTCCCTTAATTTTGTGTTTTTTTCGTTATCAGAAACTGCCGGCGCGGCGTTCCAGTTCGATCATCTCATCATCGAGTTGTTCGAGTTTACTATTCAGTTCGATCAGTTCAGGATCGGTTGTCTCGGGCTGTATGTCTGTCAATGCCAGGATTTCGCCCTGTGTAATGCCGTACTTCTGGCTGACCTCCGCCATCAAAAGATCCGCTTCTGCAAGCAGCTGCTCGGTCTCTTTGCTGTAAACATCCTTGCCACCCACCCGGCCTTCCACTTCCTCCGCTTCCTGGTTGATCCGTTCAACCTCCAGCCGCATCTCTTCCACCGATGCTCGCAATGTTTCCGCTGCGGGGGGGAGTGCGTCATTCACCACCAGGCGGTTTCGCTCTTTTCGCAGTTCACCCACAGCAAGTTCACTGGCCTGACCTTCAGATGCATCACCCTCAATCTGCAGGAAATCCTTTACCACATTGCGTAATGTTCGTTCCGGCAGTGTGACCGTTTCGTCAACAGACACTGGCTCTACCTCTCCGGTATTCATGGCGACAGCCAACACCGCCATAACGGAGATAACACTTGCTGAAAAAATTGCGGTCTGTCTCTTCATGCTCTGTTTTCCATATTTGTTTATTCATTCAACCATCGACGCAATAGGCATCGAAGTTTTATGCGTTGAAAATGATGTAATTCGAATAATCCGTATCTTTGCCGCCAGTGCGAGCAACAGGGGCGTGATCGTCAATAGCAGTAGAGGCCACTCACCCCAGGCCGTATAAGGGGTCTGACCACGCCTGGGCTGGATGCTGCCGTCGAACCAGTTCTCTCCACCGCTTCGGGTCTCAACAAGTCCGCCGTGAGGACCGATAATGGCGCTAATCCCCTTGTTGGTGGCATGCAGCATAGGCTTGCCACTCTCAAGCCCCCGCATTCTGGCTATCTGCAGGGCCTGCTCCGGTAACCACGTCTCTTCGAACCAACTCACATCGCTCACATGCACAAGTAGTTGCGCATCTTTCCAGTCGTGCCGTAATTCGTTGCCGAAGTGATTTTCAAAACAGATGGAACTGGCCAGTGGCACGCCTTTTACCTCCAGTAGTCCCTGCTCCGGCGGCCCACTTGTCAGAGAGTCCATCTCGACATTGAGCATGTCTCCCATATCGCGCAAAAGCAAGATGTCTGGGGTAAATTCACCAAAGGGGATCAGGTGACGTTTTAAATAGCGAAGTTTTGGTTCCGCGCCGACAAACAGGGCGTTATAGGATTTTCCGTCACCTTCGATATAGCTGCCCAGCAACAGCTCAGTTCCCGCTTCACGCAAGCTGTCCACCTGCTCATCCAGAAAACGGTAGACGCCCTTCAGGTCGTAGGCCACTGAGGACTCATGCCACAATACAAGGTCCGGACGAGGTTCCACCCGGCTCATCGCCAGATAGCGTTCGATGGTATCGATCACCTTGTAGCGCCGAAACTTCCGTTCTTCATCCTGATTTCCATGTATCAGGCGCACTTCAAGCGTCTGGGAGACTGGCTGAGTCCATTCCAGATGACCTAAAACTGTTCCTGTCAGGAACAGCGACAGTAGTGCGGCTGATGCCGACAGCCTCATCTTTTTCCCTGGACCGATCAACACCAACGCCAGCAAACCACCCGCCAGTAAAACAATAAAAGTTAGACCCAGAACGCCAAGATATGGGGCAAACCCTGCCAGCGGAGTGTCGATAAAGCCGTAACCCGCCATGTAGTGGGGAAAACCGCTCATCCACCAGGTTCTGACCCACTCGCCAAGTGTCCAGACCGAGGCAAACATCAGAACAGAAATCAAAGGGGACCTTTGTCGGCTCAAGCTGACATGGATGTAACCGCAAATACCGGGAAGACAGATATTCACCAGGACCACACCAGCCATGACAACAGTGAGTATCGGCAGAAAGCTCTCGTCAACCCCACCCAGAGTGCTGAAGAGCCAATGAAGCCCCACACTGTAGAAGGCCAAACCGAAGAGAAAACCGCGCCATGCGGCACGTCGGGGAGTTGAACGGCTCCAGATCAGAAACAGAGCAGCAAAGGAGACCAGCGCCAGCCACGGCAGATGAAAGGGGGCAAAGGCAAAAACCAGAGCCACGCCGGCAAGCAGGGCCAAAATATCCTGTCCGATATTGTTCTTTTTCATACTGTCCATGTACTGTTTTTTCGCCTTGATGACGCTGCATCAAATCCCTGCCTTAGCGAACGTTCCCGGTTCGCGAAAGAATAGATAACACAGGAGGGGAAGGAAAATCCCATTCAGCAGTGGCTTTTTGTGACTCAGTTCACAATATAAAAGGTGATCTCCCAGTTTCTAATCCGCAGGGCTCAGGAGTTGCCGGTTACACTGCGCTTGAACCGGCCCACACCCGCCGGAATTCTGGTGAGGGTTGCGGTTGCAGGAACGACTAATCGACCAGGGAAACACCTTGAATCGGGCAGGCCCGTATCATCTCCCAAAGCAGATCGACGGCTTCCGGTCGGGGAAAACTCTTGCGCCAGGCAAGAGCTACCCGGCGATGCGGGGGATCTCCCTTGAAGGGGCGGGTGGTGACCAGTTCATCCGACGAAGGATTTGGGTTGATTGCTGTATCAGGCAACACGGTTATCCCGATACCACCAGCGACCATGTAGCGGATGGTCTCCAAAGAACCCCCTTCCAGATTGCGTTGCAGGCTGCCTTCACTGGAACTGGGCTGCAGACAGCCCGGACAGACCCGTAGCACCTGATCGCGGAAGCAGTGCCCGTCACCCAACAAGAGCACACTCTCCTCGCTGAGATCGGCGGTGGAGATGGCATCCAACTCAGTCAGCCGATGCGCTACGGGCAGTAGCACGGAGAAGGGCTCATCATAGAGTGGCCGGGTCTGGATGCCCGGCTCATCATAGGGTAGTGAGATGATAACCACATCCAATTCACCCTGCTTCAGCTGCTCTGACAACACTACGGTGAAGTTTTCCCGAATGACCAGCGGCATCCTGGAGACCCGACGGGTCAGTTCCGGAATCAGATGGGGAAAAAGGTAGGGACCAATAGTGTAGATGGCACCGACCCGCAAGGGATCCACCAGTTGATCTTTACCCTGCATTGCCAGAGTTCTGATGAAACCTGCCTCCTCCAGCACCCTCTGAGCCTGAACAACGATACGTTCTCCCGCCGGTGTCAGGGTAACTTCACCCTGACCACGTTCGAACAGACTGACGCCCAGATCCGCCTCCAGCTTTTTCACTGCCACGCTCAAGGTCGGTTGGCTGACAAAACAGCCTTCCGCAGCACGCCCAAAGTGACGCTCACGCGCAACAGCTACGATGTATCGGAGTTCATTCAGGGTCATGGCAAACTGGCCTTAAGGAAAAAAACAGGCATACATCAGCACTAAAACTCGCAATAAAAAGTTAAATTATGCACATTAAACAGAATCTAATGCACATTTTTCATAAAAAGCGCACACGCTTCATTGTTTCGACAGATTTTATTAGACTACTATAATCAGACTGAAAATCTGTTTTACAATGGTTCGCCGGGTATGCCCGGTAACCAAAACTTTCAAGGCTTGACCAACCTTCAACGATGTCCGCAGACACCAACACATTCCAAAACCTGCCTGAAGGCAGCCTGAAAGTACTTCAGCTGACGGACTGTCATCTCTATGCTGACACCTCGCGTTGTCTGCTCGGTATGAATACACAGGAGACACTCAACCTGGTCTCGGCAATGGCACTGGAGCAGCTGGGGACTCCCGACATGATCCTTGCCACCGGCGATCTGGTCCATGACGCTTCTGAAACCGGCTACCGTCGGCTCAGGAAGCAGTTTGCCGGATTCGGTGCTCCAACCTTCTGTCTGCCTGGGAACCACGACATTCCCGAAATTATGGACCGCTTGTTGAATCAGGACGGCGTATCCACCATTCCCAGCACACAGCAGGGAAACTGGTCACTGATCTTTCTGGACTCCACCATTCCCAAGGAGCCCGGTGGCCATCTCGATGAAAGCCAGCTGGAACTGCTCAAGGATGAACTGCAAAAACACCCGGACAAGCATACGCTGGTCTGCATGCATCACCATCCGATTCCGGTGGACAGCGCATGGATGGATAGCATGGCCCTGAATAATCCTGAACCGCTCTTCGAACTGCTGGCAAAACACAAACAGGTGAAAGGCATCCTATGCGGCCATATCCACCAGGAATTTGAGCGCAACTACCACAACCTGTTGTTGCTTGGTTCACCCTCTACCTGTATCCAGTTCATTTCAGGCCAGGACAAATTTGGCCTTGCCGACAACCCGCCGGGTTATCGTTGGCTTGCCCTGCTACCGGATGGTGAAATCCGTAGCGGCGTGGAACTACTGCCGGAAATGCCTGAGGGCCTGGAGTTCAATTCCAGCGGCTATTGAACCGAATATCCTTGCTGCTTTTCAACCACTCAAAAAATTTCAGCTCAAATCCACCGCCACCGGATCACCCACCTTCATCGCCTGCGGCAGGTGCAGAATACGCACAGCCACCACTTCAACGCCAGCCTCCACCACCTTGCGCAGCGTTTTTCCATATACGGGATCGATCTCATCGGCTGGGCGGAAACACGCCCCCTCCGGCCGATTGAGCGCATAGATCATCACGCCACGATAACCCTGGCGACAAGCCTCCGCGAGTAGCTCAAGATGCTTCAGACCCCGCGCAGTGACCGCATCAGGAAAACTGAGCGACTCACCCCCCTCCCAGAGCGTGACATTTTTGACCTCGACCCAGACATCCGCCCCCGGGCCATCACTCAGGAACATATCGAAGCGGGAACGGGGAAAACCCGATGCCTCGAAGATCACTTCTGCCCGCACATTCCGGTACCCTTTCAGACCTGGGATCCGCTCTTCACGCAACGCCTCGCTGACCACTGGATTCGTACGGCCGGTATGAACGCCGATCCAGCCTGCGCCCATATCCACCCGTTCCAGCGTCCAGGCAAGCTTACGGCGCGGATTGTCGCTGTGACTGATCTGTACCAGCGCTCCTGGTTCCCAGCATCCACGCATGCTGCCAGTATTTGGGCAATGGGCGGTTACGACGGAACCATCGGCCAGTTCGACGTCCGCCAGAAAGCGTTTGTAGCGTTTCAGTATATGTCCGTTGGTGAGTAGTGGAAGCAACATGAACCTGACTCGGGAAACTCCTAGGGCAATCCCTAATTTTACACGACCACGACTGGGGCTTATATTAGGGTCTTCGCCGAATCAACGGAAAAACTCTCTAAAGAGGAGTGAATAATGAAGCGTGAACTATGGCTCACCGCCTGTATCACTACGTTCTGCCTGACAAATGCGCAGGCTGACGAAGGCTATCCCACACAGGGGGGATACTACGACAATCCATCCTCAAGGGGACAGCAGGCGCCCGCCTACAACGAACCGGTTTATGGCGCTCAAGGCTACGGCACACAAACGCCTCAATACGCCGCTCCCGCATATCGCGGCGACAATCAGAACAACAACAAACAGTTCAATATGAATCCGATGAACATGATGAAGGGGGCGCCAAACCCCATGAACAACATGTTCAATTCCAATCGGCGTGAAGAACGCTACCCGGAACCCTACTATCCCGCACAACAACCAAATTATAACCAGGGATATGGATACGGGTATGGCGGTGCACCAGCCTACCAGTCCCCACCGGTCTACGGTTATGGCGCCCAGCCTGGCGGCGGCTATGCCCCTTATGGAAACAGCTCCGGCTACTACAATGCCCCCCCTCAGGGCGGCTATCCGCAACAATACAGCGACTACACAACCACCCAGCCATATAGTGAGCAGCAACCCGTCTACAGAGCGCCGGCTTATAACCCGCCAACCTATGACACCGCTCCACAACAGCAATATGCGCCGAGTTACGACTACGAAACCAGCGGCAACAACCAAACTTATCCGCAATACCCCAGCTACGCACCACAACAGCCGCCGCAAAGCGATTTCACTCCACCGGCCAAATACAGTTATCGTCCGATGCCACCAGCAGCGACTGGTGAGATGCCCCCCCCACCAATGGAGATGCCGCAGCCAATGGCGCCAGTGGTATCACAACCCGCACCGATTGAGTCCCCCACAGTGCCGTCTCCTGCTCCTGCTCCTGCTCCTGCTCCTGCTCCTGCTCCTGCTCCTGCTCCTGCTTTCCAGGAACCTCTAGCACCCCTCAGCTATCCGGAACCGGCGCCTATGGCTCAAGAGTCAGCAGCGGTTCCCACCGCACCTGTCCTCAAAGAGGAGGAGCAGACAGCTACCCTGGCCAACGGGAAACCAGCGGTCTTCCGTCCGATGGAGGATACTGCAACCGATGGGAGTGTGGACGTCCCGGCAGCCCCTCAGCATCAATAACCGATGGTTACTGTCTGAGATAACGGACCGGGCTGGAGTCAAAATAACGCTGTAGGAACGGCGCCCTCGCCGCGATGACCCCGCAGATGAGCAAATCGCGGCGGGGCGCCGCTCCTACAGACGCTTCGCAGCAAGCTGAGGAAAACCAAGAAAGAACCTGTGCATCAGGCAATAGAGAAGTGGGAATACTCCTGGAGATGCAGGTTTTCACAGGCGACACCTGAGACATCGGCATTGGCTGGCCCCTGACGCAACCAGTCGCGTAGTTCATTGACTGCCTCTGGATCACCGCAGGCAATCACTTCGACTCGGCCGTCATGCAGATTTTTGGCATATCCGGTGATGCCCCGTCTCTGCGCCTCGTAACGGGTGCTGGCCCGAAAGAAGACCCCCTGCACCCGACCCGCCACAAGACAGCGAACACAGACCGGGTGTGCTGTTTGCACCGCTTTACCCATCGATTCTTACCACGGCTCTCTCACCGAGACGCAACTGCTGCCCCTTAGGAGTTTTGAAGCCGACTACAAGACGATAGTGACGCGGCGTACCGCTACCGTCCAAAGGTTCCAACCCGACGAACTGAATTACCCCCGGCAGCCATTCGCCATGAACACCGACCTTTGCAACCTGCCCCGGCTGCAGCCTTGCTGCCATTTCACTATCAACAGCAGTCACCGCTTTCATCTGCCGATCATTGACCATTACCACCAACGGCATGATCTGCAAATGGTTGACCACAGCCTGCCCCTGCTGGACATTCACCACCAGCACCCGGCCGTTGAAAGGCGCCTTGATACGACTGTATTCACGCGCAAGTTTTATCAGAGTCAACTCTGCCTCCGCTTCACGCAGATAGGCATCCGCCTTGGCAGCATCGATCTCAGCGAGCTGCCGCTCATGGTCGGAGAGCAATGTTCGATCATAGAGTTCCAGGGAACGGTCCAACTCCCGCTTGGCCTCATCCATCTGTTGCTTGGCTGCCTCTTTCTGCGCTACTGCCTTTACCAGTCTGGCTTGCAACGGCCGTTGGTCCAACTCGACCAGCAAAGCGCCTCGGGTAACCGGCTCGCCTGCAGTCACATTGACCCGGCCCACGACCCCGTTCACGACAGTTCCCAACTCCACCCGTTGCTGCCACTCCAACTGAGCTTCCAGATCCTGGGCCTGCAGCGTGCCGCAGAAGAGCATTCCACAACAGACAACCACACGAATCATTCTCTTCATTTCCCCTCCCCCTTACTTCCCACTGTGATATCAAATTCATCCAACAGCACTCCGGCCAATGCATCGAGCCGTGCATGCGCCAGCGCAATTTCAAAATCGGTCTCAGCCTGCTGCAGGCGCCAGTCGGAGATTCTTACCATGGAATCACCCAGATCAGTGGATACCTCCAGGTCGTATAGGGTACGGCTGCGGTCAAGAGAGAGATCACGATAGTCGCCGGTCACCACCAACTCCTCCCGCCTTACCCGTAGCCGGTCAAGTTCCAGCCAGAGCTCCAACGCCGACTGTCGCAGATCAAGTTCAAGCACGGCCAGCTCCGCCCGGCGCTCCCGTAGACGGGCGCGCTCCAGGGCAACCTCGGCACCGACCCGATTGCCGAGAAAGAGCGGCACCTCCAGCACCAGTGCCGCAGACAGCGGATTACGCCCCCCCAACTCCCGATTATAGGTGGCGGCTTCAACTTCCCCGCGGATTATCGGATTGTCGCCCGCCCGGGCTGCACGCATCTGCTGTTCAGCTGCATCCATCTGTGCACGCAGTGATTTCAACCTGGGATTACTATCAATAATAAGCTGGGTCAGCGCTTCCACACTCTCTGGTACCAATCGGTCAGGCAGGTCGGGAGAGACAAGATCGGCAGGCAGGTCATCGGGACGATTGAGGCTGATGGCGAGACGCGAGCGGGTAATACGCTGCTTGTTCTGGCTACTGATGGTACGCCGCCTTACCTTCTGAAAAAGATCTTCGAGCCGCAGCAGCTCAAGATCGGAGATCCCGCCCAGTTCGGATCGGCTGCGAGCCTTGTCCAACCGGACGAAGGCGATCGACATCGCCTCATTCTCCCGCGCATATTCCAGGTCCGCCAGCAGTACATCGAAGAATCTGGCCATTACTTCCAGTCGCCGCTGTTGGCGTACATCCAACAGATTCCATTCCTCGCTTCGCCGTGCCGCATCCGCTGCGGCCAGCGCACTGTCGGTGCGGCCAAAATCATACAACCGTTTGCTCAGTTTCAGTTTCGCCCAGCTGTCATTGCTGGATTGATCGACGGCGTTGTATGAAGGGTTGACCACCTTCAGAGCCGCCTCGAAACCAAACTGCAGGTCATCGCTGGCATCGACACCGGACTGCTCAGCCTGGGCGCGTTGGAGCGTTGCATCAGCCAGCTCCCGGTCGGGATGCATGCCATCGGCCAGTTTCAGCGCCTGTTGCAGCGTCAGGGGGGATGGGAGTGGCTCAGATAGGCTGTCGGCCGCCCGGACCGGCGAAAAACAGATCCATCCAGCCAGAGTAAAAACCAAGGTTATCGGGATTCGAAGGCGGGTCACCGCGCTCTTTTTTCCTTTCTCTTTTGTCGTTTATAGCGGGAAAAACTGATCTTTTTATACTCGCCGTTCACCACATACTCTCCAAGCCAGAGAAACTCCTGGGCATCGCGGGTGGCACCTGTAAAGCGACTGATCAGTTTACCCTCCAGATCGAAAAAACCGAATACCGGCGTGGCTCGCACACGAAACTGTTTAAAGGCAAAATCCTTCTGCGAGACCTGCTCACCCTGGAAGTCGGTAATCGCCACGTCCCCCTCTATATCCACGGTGAAGATCAGAAAGTGTTGTTTATAGTACTCCTGAACCTCGGACTGATTCAGCACAGTGTCTTTCATACGATGACAAAATGGACACTCATCCATCTCGAACATGATAAGGATACCCGTTTTACCCTCCTCGCGGGCAAGCTCCAGCTCCTCACTGAAATCCCCCAGCGACTGATCAAAAAAGTGATCAGCAGAGTCTCTGCTCACCGCCCCGGCAGAGAGCATGAACAGCATCAGGACAATGGAGAGGAAAATCCTCACATCGAGCCACCTACTCAGCATTGTTGGCAATAAAACTTTCCAGGTCATCTGCGGTTAACGGCCCCACCTGCCGAGCCGCTACTTCACCACTCGGTGAGATTAAAAAAGAGGTCGGCAGGCCGGGAATTTTCCCTAACTCCGAGTCAGCGGCTGGTTTGCCCAACAGGATCGGATAGCTGAGAAACTGCTCTTTGACAAAGCGGCTCAGGCGTTTTTTATCAATGCGCTCAAAGGCAACACCCAACACCACAGCATCCTTGTCCTTGTGGTTGGAGTGAAAGACCTCCAGCTCCGGCAACTCCTCCCTGCAGGGAGGACACCAGGTAGCCCAGTAGTTGACCAACACCCACTTGCCCCGGTAATCGGAAAGCTTGTGAGTCTTACCATCGAGTCCCGGCAACTCAAAGTCCACGGGCTCTGAGAACGATGCCGTGCTGAACAGGGCCAAACAGCCCAATAGTAGTAGCCGCCACACTGGGGGTGGATTGCGCATAGGGTGCCTCTGGTACTTGTTGATTCTTCTGGAGAGAAGCGCCGGCAACGGCACTCTCAATTATCCGACCCCCATTGTCGGGATAAATTCCGGGGATTTCAATCATGAAAGATATACCGCAGCCCGATTTTTCAAGATTTAACGGTGACCGCCGATAACCATTCAAGAGACGTAAACTGCATCAATCAGCAGAAACTTATAAAGGGTGAACCCGCCACGGAATACCGATACTATCAATATGTTTCAGATTTTCAGCAGACCAAATGATTCGATGCGGCGTCCCAAGTTTACTGTTCCTGCACCCGATTCCATCGAAAACCCGAATGTGGAGACACATCCCGGATCCCTGCGCCAATGGATCGCTTCCCTCCCTTACGCCAGTCCAGCGCGCGTGGCTGAGGCGATCATCACCAATCTTGCACAACTCAATCGTTTTCCTGGACGGGTCCCTGACCGCATAGAGTTGATGGAACTCTACCGATTGCCCACAACCCGACTCTGCCGGATCGCCTCAAACAAACCCGGCGCACCCAGCGTGAAGCAGATCCGCCAGTTGATGCAGGAGATGGCCTACGGTCACAAACATATTGTCAATGAATGCCTGCGTCAGAAATCATGGCTCAAACACCGCAAAAGACTGTTGGGGGGGATCTACTACGCCATCAAATTTCTCTCTCTTGACCAACTGACCACTTTCGAAGGTTATGACTGCCAGGCCATCAATGCCTGGCGTGAAATCCTCCAGCTCTACAATCTGGCGGAACAGCAGAACCAACAACACGATCTGGTCGACGACCGTGACCAGGCCGTACCAAAGAACGCCTCTGTCGCCCACCAGCTGAAACGTCTCCTGCTGCTGGCGCTACTCGACCCCTGCCATCTGAAGGCAGGGGAAGCACGACTCCGCTACGGCTATCTGAACCAATTTGCAGGCAAAGCACGTTTCGAAGAACTGAAATTCGATGCGGACCCGGCCGGTCGCTATATCATCGATATGCTGGGCGAGGTGCCACCACGGCTTTTCGATCCGGATACCTCCGGCACATTGGCATCTCCCCGCTTCCGCCTGCTCAACATCAATCCAGTCAGCAAACGCCTGCACAAGAGTCTGCGAAAGATCGAGCTACGTGATGAAGCCCCTCCAATGGGACTGCAGCACCTCAGTTCGGAAGATGCTGCAGTGACGCTGCGCGACATGCTGAAATCCTGGCATATCCGCATGGAACGCAACAGCAAAAGACAGGATACCTATGGACAGGTTACCGTTGCCATCGGCATCAGTTCGATCCACCACTTTCTTGGTATTGCCACTCCTGCAGCCAGCAGACCCGATGAGGAGGAAGGAGAATCGGTGACTCTGGCATCCGGCAATCTGGGCGGAGGTTTCAAACCCCGCCACCAACGTTTCACCTGCAAACTGACCAACTGCAGCAAAACCGGTGTAGCGATTCATCTGCCGCTGCAAAGCTCGAGTCTTAAAATGGTCGGTCAACTGGTATTGATCACTGAAAAACATCCCGACCAGCCGGACAGCCTGAAAATCGGTGAAGTAAGACGCGCACTCAAGAGGGGCAGTGATATGTTGGAGTTGGGGATACAGTTTCTAAAGGGGCACGTAATGCCGGTTACTCTCAACCCCATCGGAGGGAGTGGTGGCGACCTCCGCACACAGCCTTGTCTCTACGTCGACCGGGGAGTCCCGAAAAAAAACACGCTACTGTCTACCAAAGGGCAGCTCAAAACCGGGCGCGAATATCTTGTGGCGGAACAGATACCGGCACCGATTATAGTGCCGACGGAGCAGGCTTCATCGAGTCCCTATTACGAGCGGCTTAAGGTCAGATACAAATAGCATCGCTTCAGCAATTCCAGGTCTAAGCCTGACGGTAGAGCGCTTCCAGCGGGCAATTCATACCCTTTTCAATATCTCTCTCGAGAGTCTGCAGAATACTCGACAATACCACTGACCCCTCATCCAGCTTATCAGCGTCCGGCAGCACAAAAGGCGCTGCACGGTAGAGATCACTGAGTTTCACCTCCTGCAGGTTCCTGGCTAACGCCCAATTCTTCTCCTCTGTACGCAACACCAGTTTCGCCCCTTGCAGGATATACAGCGATGCCTCCAGGTGCTCTTCAGAGACTTCCGGTTCCCGCTTTGACAGGTCTTGGCATGAACGCTGCTCCCCCAGCATCTGCGCCTCCCGCAGATGGCCAATCAGACGAAGCGCCAACAGAAAGTTGCTACCGCGAGTGTTTAACCGCTCGTGCCAGTCGTCCCGAAAGATGCCGAGGCAGTAGGTAAACTCCGCCCCAAGCAGGGTCACCAGCCAAGAGAGGTATATCCAGATCAGAAATATCGGGATCACCGCCATAGCACCGTAGATTGCCTCGTAGGTGGGAAAATGGGTGACATATAGAGCAAAACCCCGCTTTGCACTCTCAAACAACAGGGCAGCGAGAATACCTCCTGCAAGGGCATGGCGCAGCGGCACCTTCCGATTCGGCACCACGGCATAGAGCAGGGTAAAAGCTAAGGCGGAGATAAGGACCGGGCTCATACTCAAAAAGCGTGAACGCAACTGCTGCACCGTCTCATCATCATTGAGAATCGGTATTGAAACCAGATAGGAAGTCACACCCACACTGACCACGATCAACACGGGTCCCAAAGAGAGGATTGCCCAGTAGACGATAAAGGTCGACATGGCCCCACGTTTCTTGCGCACATGCCAGATGGTGTTGAACGCCTTGTCGATATTGCCCATCAACATCAACGCCACCACCAGCAGGAAGACGAACCCCACACCAGAGAGCTTTGCCGCCTTGCTGCTAAAATTACTCAGATGCTCATGTACCACCTCTCCCGCTGCCGGAACAAAGTTCTTGAAGACAAAGTCCTCGATCTCCACTGCCACCCGCTCCGAGGCGGGAAAAACCGAAAACAGCGCCAGCATGACGGTCATCAGGGGAACCAGCGAGAGCAGCGTAGTGTAGGTCAGGGCTGCCGTATTCTGCACCCCCCCATCCTTGACGAAATGGTGCAACAGCAACGCACTGAACTGCCTGATGCGGTGCAGATAGAGACGGCCTCTTGCCGCAGGATCCATGCTCATGTCATTACCTTGCAAAGAGTAGATGAACAGTATGCCACCAACCTACGGCCGTGGGGAGACGTCGTCCTGAACGATGGTTACAATAGGCGTTTTTCAGCCAGAGAATAATCCAATGAGTGTGGAGATATTTCACAACCCCCGCTGCAGCAAATCCCGCCAGACCCTCCAGTTGCTGAAGGATAACGGCGTCGAACCTGAGATCGTGGAATATCTGAAAACCCCACCGAACCGGGATACCCTGGAACAGGTACTCGACATGCTCGGCATGGAACCCAGAGACCTGATGCGCAAGAAAGAGAGCGAATACAAAGAGAACAATCTCGCCGACGCTTCGCTGACCCGGGATCAGTTGATCGACGCCATGATCACCCACCCCAAACTGATCGAACGCCCCATCGTCATCAAAAACGGCAAGGCTGCCCTCGGCCGTCCCCCGGAACAGGTACTGGAGATCATCTGAGATGGCCGAGATTCTTATTCTCTACTACAGCCGCCACGGCTCCACCGCAGGGATGGCGCGGCAGATCGCCCGTGGCGTGGAGGATGTCTCCGGCGTGACAGCCCGCCTGCGCACCGTACCGGAAGTTTCCAGCGTCTGTGAGGCAACCGCCGAGGCCATTCCTGAGTCGGGGGCACCCTACGCCACTGACGCTGATCTGCAAGCGTGTGCTGGATTGATCCTCGGCAGTCCCACCCGTTTCGGTAATATGGCGGCACCACTGAAATACTTTCTCGACCAGACCAGTCGTCTCTGGATGACCGGCTCGCTGATCGACAAACCCGCAGCCGTTTTTACCTCCACATCGAGCATGCATGGTGTACAGGAGACCACACTGCTCTCGATGATGCTGCCGCTGATGCACCACGGCATGATCCTCATGGGACTGCCTTACAGTGAAACCGATCTGCTGCACACCAGAACCGGCGGTACTCCTTATGGTGCCAGCCACCTGGCCGGTGGAGAGAGCAATCTGCCCCTCAGCGATGAAGAAAAAACGCTCTGCCGCGCCTTGGGCAAACGAGTCGCGGCCAAGGCAGTGCAGCTCACATCCAACGATTGACCACGTCAACATCATGTCCAGTCAGCTTGCCTTGGGGATAGGGTTAAAACCTACGGTCAACTTCAGCGGCTTTATTTCCGGCCGTAATGGTGAGGCACTCTCGCGTCTGCTGACGGGAACCGATCCCTTCATCTATCTTTGGGGGGAGAGCGGTTCCGGAAAAACCCACCTGTTGCAGGCATCCTGTCACCAACAGGATGAGTCCGGCGGCACCTGCGCCTATATTCCCCTGGAACAAACCAGCGAGTTGGAACCCGGTATTCTGGAGGGACTGGAGACACTGGATCTGGTCTGTCTGGACGATGTGGAAAAAGTGGCCGGTGACCCGGCATGGGAGATCGCCCTCTTCAACCTCTTCAACCAGCTTCGGGAGCGTGATGCCCGACTGCTGATAACGGCAAACTCTGCGCCTGCCGGAGTGGACATCCATCTACCGGATCTCGCCTCCCGCCTCACTTGGGGCCCCTGCTACCACCTGCTGCCCCTGGACGATGATGGCCGCCTGATACTGCTGACCCAGCTCTCGCAGCAACGTGGCCTGGAACTTTCGAAAGACACCGCAAGCTACCTGCTGCACCGAATCCCCCGGGACATCGGTTCGATAACCGGTCTATTGGAACAGCTCGATCAGGCATCGCTCGCCGCGAAAAGAAAACTGACCATCCCGTTTGTCCGGGAAGTGCTTGGGTTATAGGGCCAACACCAAATACCCTGCACATCAGAAAACCAATGTGGGTGCCAACCATCAACTCCGCAACCCTTTCTCCTTCGCCTTGCGCGACCAGACCCAGACATAACCCACTCCGCTGGCTACCGTAGTGGCCAGCGTGCTCCAGACCAGGACTGAAACCAGCACTGCAGGAAGTGGATAGGGGCCTGCATCCGTCACCACGAAGATGACCAGCAATATCTGCAGCAGGGTGTTGAGTTTACTGATCAGACTTGGATCGGCCTGCAGTTCTTCGATACTGAAGTGGTAATAGAGCGCACCGCCAATAATCAGCAGGTCCCGGAATATCACCAGAATTACCAACCAGACAGGGACCAGTCCCAATGCACCGAGCACCAGAAATGAACTCATCAGCAGCGCCTTGTCCGCCAGGGGATCGAGCATCCCGCCGAGGCGGCTCTCCCAGCCGTAGTGTTTGGCCAGGAAACCATCCAGGCCATCGGAGATGCCCGCAATGGCAAATAACATCAGTGCCGCAGAAAACTCCCGCTCAAAAAGCAGCCACACGACTGGCACCGAGAGCAGTATGCGTAAAAAGCTGATGAGATTGGGTATGTCTCTGGGCTGCATTTTTTACAAATTATCAGGTGATACTGGACAGATTAATTTGTGCCCGTCCGAAAATTCATATCTAACCACAAAGAACACGAGAAGAGCACTAAGGTAAAGAGATTGATTAACCATAAATTTTCATCGTGTACTTCGTGCTCTTCGTAGCAAAAAACAGTGTTCTGGACGAATACTAATCAGTGAAGACAATCCAAACTGGCTCACTGCCGCAAACGGTAGTCGAGACTCTGCACATCGAAATCTTCCGGTGGCGACGCCTCTGCTTCCACCACCTCATCAGAGGTAACCACCGACTCCAACACACCGCCGAGTAGAATACCCCGCTCCAGTGCTTCACGCCCCCCCTGCACTCTGGCCAGAAAACTGACTTGTTCCGAACCCGCCGCCAACAGGTCCAGCTGCTCTATCATCACCAATGATCGCAGATAGTCTTTGACCAGAACATAGTCAGCCAGATTGAGCATACCTGAAACCCTTATCCGAAGTGCCTCAACTCCCTGAGAAGCACTCTGGGGTGCAAACCTGGCAGCCAACAGATCCACCGCCTGCTGCACTCCCTCGCGAGCCAGCGCCAGATCGCTCTTGCCTTGAATCTGCCACTGCTCCACTCCATCCGGCAGATAGAGCGTCCAGTCACCACTCCAGGCCTGGCCGCCCTGCCGGTGCAGACGGCCTGCCAGGATCACATCGGGCAGATAACGCTGGGAGGCACGACGAATGTTCTCTTCAAAATCGCCCCAGAGGTCACTTACCTGGAGGGCGTTTCTATCTTCGAGATCCATCAGCGGCATCACCACAGGTAGACCTCGCTGGTCCGCTGTTTCAGTCACCGTAGTTGCCAGTTCCGGCTCCATATCCTGCTGGTAGAGGGTGCGACGGCCTTTGGCATCACGAGTCAGCCAGACCAGCGTGGATGGCCGGGTGCCGCCCCAGACCGGCACGCTGGCCTCTCGCAGCAGGCGATTCACGGCTTTTTCATCAAAACGCACCCAAAGCAGCCGATCCGGCAGTGGGTTTTCCGGATCCACCACAGGTGCAGGATCATCCGATAGCGGCTGTTCCAGCATGCGGTAGCGGTACTGCTGAACATACCTGGGAGCCCTTTTCAGCCGCTTGGCAAGATCTTCCTGTTGTAACAGGTCGCGGTTGCCGGAGATCTTGATCAGCACCTGGCCAAAGGCCTCCCGCATGGCCGGTGCACGAGCTTGGGCACCCTGCCCCACCACCGGCACCGCCGCTTCGTAGAGTCCGGACACACGCTCCGCCACCGCTCCGGTACACCAGAGCAGAAGCAGTAATATCAGCCATGTCTGTTTAAAGATCATTGAAATATGGGTCCAGTTAAATTCATCTCAGCCGTTTTGACCGCTGGGATTCTATCGCGGAGCAGAAAGCCTGTCTAAGTCGTTAGTCTTCATCCGGAAACGGAAAAGCCGGACAAATCCTCCAACAGCAACTCTATCACGGTGTACCGGAAGATCTGCTAAAATCCCACGCCAACAGTAACCGCCCACCAGGGAGTCAACCTGTGGCCCAAGACAGTACCCGCAACAGCGAAACCCAACTCAGTTACCGGGATGCCGGTGTAGACATCGATGCCGGCAACAGCCTGATAGAACGCATCAAGCCTATCGTCAAAAAAACCTTCAGGCCCGGTGTGCTGTCCGGCCTCGGCGGATTTGGCGCGCTGTTCGAACTGCCCCTCGACCGCTATTCCGAGCCGGTACTGGTCTCCGGCACCGACGGGGTAGGCACCAAGTTGAAACTGGCGCTGGAACTCAAGCGCCACGACACCATCGGCATCGATCTGGTGGCCATGTGTGTCAACGACATCGTGGTGGCAGGTGCTGAGCCGCTCTTCTTTCTCGACTACTACGCCACCGGCAAGCTGGAGCTGGACGTGGCCACCGATGTGGTCAGTGGCATCGCCAAAGGGTGCGAACTGGCGGGCGCAGCCCTCACCGGCGGCGAAACCGCCGAGATGCCTGGCATGTATAGCGAAGGAGATTACGATCTGGCCGGTTTCTGCGTCGGCATCGCCGAGAAGCGCAAATTGATCCAGGGCGAACTGGTAAAGCCCGGCGACGTGCTGATCGGACTTGCCGCTTCCGGCCCACACTCCAACGGCTATTCGCTGATCCGCAAGATCCTCGAAGTGAGCGGCGCCGATCTTGCCGAGCCCATGGGTGAAGGGACGCTGGGCGAAGCACTGCTGGCGCCGACCCACATCTACGTCAAATCCCTGCTGGCGCTGATGGCTGAGGTTGAGATCCACGCCCTCGCCCACATCACCGGCGGCGGCCTACCGGAGAACCTTCCCCGCGTTCTGCCAGCCGGAAGCAAGGCAGTCATCGACAGTGACTCCTGGCAACTGCCGGAAGTTTTCAGCTGGCTGCAGTCGAAAGGCAGCGTGATCCAGTCGGAAATGCTGCGCACCTTCAACTGTGGCGTGGGTATGGTGGTCTGCATCGCTGCCGAAGATTCAGAACGTGCAATGCAGATGCTGAACGATTCCGGCGAGACCGCCTGGCGACTGGGACAGATCGAAACCAGCGACAGCGATGAACCGGTGGTCGAGATCAGCGGAAGCCTGGGTGCATGAGCGATAACCATAAACTGCCGCTGGTCGCCCTGATCTCAGGTGGCGGCACCAACCTGCAGGCGATCATCGACGGCGCAGTGGGCGATCTGCCGGTGGAGATCCGCGCCGTCATCAGCAACCGGCCCGATGTGTTAGGCCTGACCCGTGCAGAAAACGCCGGTATCCCTACCCGGGTACTGAACCACAAGACATTCCCTGACCGGGAGAGTTACGACCAGGCGCTGATCGAACTCATCGAAGAGTATCAGCCAGGGCTGGTAGTGCTGGCAGGTTTCATGCGCATCCTCACCCCCGGATTCGTGCGCCACTACGCCGGCCGGATGTTCAATATCCACCCTTCACTGCTACCGAAGTTCCGTGGCCTCAACACCCATCAGCAGGCCCTGGATGAAGGAGAGACCCTGCATGGCGCCAGTGTGCACTTCGTCACCGAGGAGCTGGATGGCGGCCCATTGATCGTGCAGGCCCAGGTACCCGTCCGGGATGGTGACGATGCCGGGACTTTAGCCAACCGTGTACTGCAGCGCGAGCACCTCATCTACCCGTTGGCAATACGCTGGTTTGCCCAGCAGAGACTGCGATTGGCGGAAAATGGCCAGGTTTATCTGGACAACCAACCGTTACAGCAGCCGGTCCTCTTCACGCCGGATCAGGAGATCGTCTGATCCATGAAGGCCACCGGATTCTTCCGCTACTGGCTGGCTGGTATCCCACTACTGTTGTGCAGTTCGCTACTCAGTGCGGAATCCCCCTTCCAGCTCAGATCCTTCGATGCCGGTTTTCAGGTCACCAACTACGGTGTACCCCTGGGAAGTCTGACGCTCCAACTCACCCTCACTGAGGATGGCAAATATCTCTATCATGCGCATACCCGTCCCGAACGACTGGTCGATTGGTTTCAGACCGACGAGGTTCAGGAGACCAGCGAAGGCGTGCTGAAAAACAGCGACATCGTACCCCACGCCTACGAATACCGGCTCGGCAACGGGGAGATCAGGAACCTGACCCGGCTCCAGTTCGATTGGCCCGAGCAAAGGGTCTGGACAGAGAGTGGCGGCACCCGCTGGTCTCAAGAGATCTCACCAGGCGTGCAGGACAAGTTCAGCCAACAGTTGGCGATCCGTTTCGATCTGGCCAAGGGCCGGCAACAGGTCAGTTACCAGGTGGCGGACGGCGGACGTCTGAAGCGCTATCAGTTCCGGGTGGTTGGCAGAGAGTGGATTCAGACCCCTCTGGGCCGGCTGAAGTGTCTCAAGGTCAACCGCAGCAAAGAGGGCCTGGCACCCGACTACACCATCTGGTTCGCCCCTTCACTCGACTACCTGCCGGTGCGCATCGAGCGGGATCGGTTCCTGGGCCGCTATCGCATGGAACTGAAGCAGCTGACGCTGAAATAATCTCCCGCAAATGACTTTCACTCCCAAGGCAAAGAAGACCTACAATCGCAGCAGCCGGCTCAATATCTTGGTAAAGAAGCCGCCAGGCGCCACGGTTATCTGCGCATCCTCAACATTGACCTGCCCCACTTCGTAACCTGTCATTTCGACTCCGGCTTCACCGTACATCTGTCGCGATAACTCGATATCATCGGCCCAGCGTGACAGAAAATCCTGGCTCGGATTGATAAACACAACCCGGCCAATCTCCTCCTGGATCAGCTTCGAGGCGCAGCGGGGACAGGGGGGATGCGTCACATAGACCGTGCAGCCGCGCAGATCACGCTTGGCGAAGATCATGGCGTTCTCTTCCGCATGAATGGTGAGATTCAGTTTGCACTCCCTGTCGGAGAGGCGAGTCTCCGCATCCACCACACCGGCCGCAAAGCCGTTGTAACCGAGAGAGATAATACGGTTGCCGTCCGTGATGACAGCACCCACCTGGGATGAAGGGTCTTTACTCCATCCGGAGATGTGAGCCGCCAGCCCGAGAAAACGGGTATCCCACTTCATACTCATGGATCATTTCTCCTGTTTTCTGTTGCTGTTTGGGGAGGGAAAGTATCACTCTCCGGACTCTTTCTTCTCCAGATATGCGACGTTGTCCGGCACCGGCTCTTCAGTCTGCCTATCTTCCTCCTGTTTGAAACGGCGGGCCACCCCCTCCTCCTCGCGCAACATTTCCAGCAACTCAGCGCCCGGCATGGGCGGGTAGAGCAGATACCCCTGCACCATGTGACACCCTCGCTGCTGCAGGAATGTCAGCTGCTCGAAGGTTTCCACCCCCTCGGCGATGACGATAAGTTGCAGGCTGTGCCCCATGGCGATAATGGTTTCAACGATGCTCTCATCATTGCGGTCGCGCCCCAGATCCTGCACGAAGCTGCGATCGATCTTGAGACTGTTGACCGGCATCTCCCGCAGCCGGGAGAGAGATGAGTGGCCAGTGCCAAAATCATCGATGGCGATCTCAATCCCCATTGCAGACAACTCAGCCAATTGACCCGAGGATTCTCCATGACTGTCCATCACCGTGGATTCAGTAATCTCCAGCACCAGGCGATCCGCCGGAAAATCACAGGCCTGTAACTCCGTACGCACCATCTGCACCAGTTCACGATGCCTGAATTGCCCCAGGGAGAGATTCACCGCCAGCTGAGGGCCGGAACCCTCTGAACTCAGCCACTCTTTTGCCTGTCGCAGTGCGGTTTTCAGCGCCCATGCGCCAAGGGGAATCACCAGCCCGGTCTCCTCTGCCAAAGAGACAAACTCATCTGGCGGGATCTCACCCGAGGCCAGATGCGGCCAACGCAACAACGCCTCCGCCACCTCAACGGAACGATTCGCCAGATCGATGCAGGGCTGGTAGTGCAGTGTCAGTTCATCCTGCTCCAGCGCCTTGCGCAGATCCCGCTCCATACGAAGACGCCGGTCCACCTCCGCATTCATGTGAGGTTCGTAGAATGCGACACGTCCACGCCCCTCCCCTTTGGCATGGTACATGGCAATATCGACATTGCTCATGAGCTGAACCGGATCGGTGCCGTCCTGCGGATACGCAGCCACGCCCACGCTCGCGGAGACATAGACTTCATAACCCTCCAGGTCGAATGGCTGATTCAGCTTATCGATAATCTTCCCTGCCACCTGGCTACCAAGGTTCATCACTTCAGCCCGGGAGGTCACTCCTTCCAGCAGTACAGTGAATTCGTCCCCACTCATTCGCGCAACCGTGTCCTCTTCGCGCAGACAGTCACGCAACCGCTCTCCCACTTGTTGCAGCAGCAGGTCACCCATCGCATGGCCGAGAGAATCATTCACCGGTTTGAAACGATCGAGATCGAGATAGAGCACCACCAGCTGCCGGTCCTTGCGCCCGGCGTTCTCCAGGGCCTTGTCGAGACGCTCATAGAACAGTACACGATTGGGCAGACTGGTCAGCACATCGTAATGGGCGAGGTGGTAGATGCGCTCATCAAACAGTTTCTTATCACTGACATCGTTACCGATGGAGAGGATCTCCACCACCCTCCCCTGATTATTGCGGACCGCCCGATTCGCCCAGGAGACCCAAACCCTGCGTCCATCCTTGCAGACATTCTCATTAATATTGCTGATATAGAAATCAGGATGCAGTGCGATATCCCGGATCAGGTCGGACAGATCCCGTCCTGACCCCGTCTCGGTATCAGGCACAATGCAATCCATTAAATGCCGGCCCACTACCTCCTGTTCGGAATAGCCGAAGAAACGCAGGGCATACTGATTGAAAAAGGTGATTTTCCCTTGGATATTCCAACGCAGAATGATGCTGTTGGCCGATTCAACCAGTTCTCGATAGTTCTCCTCACTGCGGCGCAACTCTTCGGTACGTTCCAGGAAACGCCACTCGAGTTTTTCATTGAGTTTTTCCAGTGCCTGTTGTGAAACCGTAAGTTGAGTACGGGTTCGTCGAGACTGATTTGTGAGAATCAACATCAACACAACACTAATCAGCAACCCGGCAGCCGCCACAATCCAGGCTTGTCTCCTTGCCTGCTCGAACAAGGTGGTCACGTCGACGAAGAGGATGATCTCGCCGATCTGCTGCTCCAGATTATCTCGCAGAGAGAGCCGCCTCAGATGATGGTTTCTGCCGGACCAGACGATATGCTCCGCATCGCTTCCCCAACCGGCAACCCGTTCCAGACTGGGGATCAGGGTCCCGGCAGCAGCCGAATTAAAGGAGAGGATTTGAGGTACTTCAAAAAACCGCTCATCCGGGTTTGAGATGACCACATCTGCGACCATCCCGCCATCCCGATTGATACCAACCAACAACGTTTCCTGAAACGTCTTTCCGATGTTGATCAGAACAGGCTCGATATTCGCGGTCAACAAGATTCCGCCAACAACCTGCCCCGCTTTACGCCTCACCCCGGCAACCCCCATCGACAGACTGCCTCGCGCCCCTGTGGTCAGTCCATACACAGGAAACTCACTGGCCAGGGCGTTATGCAGTAGCAGCTTGAAGGATTCACTTTGCGCCGGACGGGGCTGCTGCTCAGGAAACAACAGTGTGCCGGATGCATCAAAATACCAGGCCTGAAAATCCTCTTTCTCTTTTTGTGTTTCAATTGGGAATTTCAACGCTGCTGGAGTGCGGCTCAACGCTTCCCATCTGTGAAGCATGGCCAGACGGAGCTCAGATAGCCGTGAGTCATAGAGCTGTTGAAACAGCGCTGTCTGCCCATTGACATGGATAGACAAACCGTTCTGGAGGTGGAAATAGACGACCCCTATGGCCACCGCACCAAGCAGGAATACGGCCAGTATCGGCGGGGATAAAATACGCCAGTAGAATCCATTATTGTTCATTATTTGCAAGTCCCTAAATCCCATCCCTGGTGACTCTACGAGCCCGCCAAGCACTAATCCATCATGATCGATATACCACCATCAGACAAACAGATACGTTCCCGAGTTGAAAGAACGACTAATTTTCCTTGCTATTGGCTAGGGAGCCTCTGATCGATTGTCATTTCCATCCTTAGGTTCGTAAACGCTACATCCGTGTAGCACTACTCGAACGTAGTGAGAAATCTCATACCTCGAAATCTACTATGTACGCTGTAGTTTGAGATCTCTCCCTACGGTCGAGATGACAATAACCCAATCGATCAGAGGCTCCCTAGAGACTGAATGTTCTCATCGACACTACGCAAGTGTAGGTCACGCTGAGGAAAAGGGATCTCCACGCCATTTTCACGCAACGTTTTTTCCAGCGCCATGTGGAGATCATGGGTCAACAGACGGCGCTGGATTCGTTCCTTGACATGCACTGCCACCTGGAAGTCTAGGGAGCTGTCGCCGAAGCCCGTAAAAAAGACCGTCGGCTTGGGTTCATCCAGCACTAACGAATGTTCGGCTACCGTCTTGAGCATAATGCGATGGGCCAATTCAGTATCGGATCCATAGGCAATGCCCACCATAAAGGTAACACGGGTGACCTGATCGCTAAGGGTCCAGTTCACCAACGGCTCGATGATGAGATTCTGATTGGGGATGATCAACTCCTTGTTATCGAAATCCGTAATGGTCGTTGCTCGCATCCGTATCCGCTTCACCACACCACTGATTTCGCCGAGAGTAACAGTATCGCCAACCCGAACCGGCCGTTCAAACAGGACGACTATTCCAGATATGAAGTTGGCGAAGATCTCCTTCAGGCCAAACCCCAAGCCGACACCGACTGCCGCAACCAGCCACTGCACCTCACCCCAGCCAACGCCAACCAGGTTGATCGACATGACGATACCGACTGCCAGTATGAGGTAACGAATCAGACCGGAAACTGCGTAGCGATTGCCCTGCTCCACATGGAGAGGCTGCAGTAGCGCAATCTCCAGCAAGCCTGGCAGATTTCGCTCGGCAATGAAGGTCAACAACAGAACCAGAACAGCCAGTCCAACGTCCGCGAGAGTAATCGGTAAAAGTTGGCCACCCGCTTCAGCGGTTGTCATATGCTCCCAAATGGTAACGCTATCCAACACCCCTAGGGCCGGAGTGATCGCAGACCAGTATGTCCAGAGAATCAAACCCACCAAAACAGTAAGCGACAACCGCAACAGGCGACGGGTCTGGTCATTGATGGTGGCAAGGCCGATCTCAGGGATCTCGATCGCCTCGGGTGTAATCTCTCCTGTCTGCTCCACCAACCCCCTGCTGGCCCGTGAATCAATATCTGCCTGACGTTTGGCCAGTGCCCTGGCGAGAGCAAGACGCCGCTGCGCCACCAACAACCAGCGTACAGCAAGATAATAGATCAACAGTGCTACCAGAAGGATAATGAGAGAGCTGAATATCAGTCCGGCAACCCGCAGACTGGTGTAGTGATAACCTTGTGCTGCCAACATAACCAAGGCAAAGGGAATCAACAACAGTAGCGGATACCAGATATATCGACTGCGCCAGACGAGGCTCGTGGTACGGCGCTCAACGTTACTCTCTTTTAACCGAAGCACCCGCCAGATAAAGAGCAATAGAGCCAGCATCGCGACGCTGAACACCAGCCTGCCGATGGTATCCCGATAGAGGCCTGCATTGGATGATTCCGTCATCGCGACCAAAAATGCGACCCATACCATGATCGGGATCAACCAGGTAAGATTGCCGGATACACGCCGACGGGTTCTCGCTTTCCAGCGAAAATGGATCTCTGCCAGACCGTTGGAGACATAGAGTGCCTGCAGAAAGAGGAAGGCTGCCAGGATAAAGGCACTGCGCCTGAAGCCAAATCCTGCCGCCTCGACAAAGGCATCTGCCCGTACATGGCCCAGCAACCAACCTGCATAGGCCATCAGCACCGGCCAGGGCATGGCCAGCAGCAACGTGATAACCAATACGACCAGTGTGTAACTGAATCGATCCTGTTTGACCAGCCCTACCTTGGCGGCAATATCCCCCAAACGTTTTTTAAATCGGCGCCTGCCCACCAGCAACGCTGATGACAAGAGCAGCACAATCAGGGTGAATGGCGCAGACTGTATGGCAGTTTTTACCAAAGCCTGCAAGACGGAAAACCAATTTGCAGGGGAGAACAGAACCAACAATGGTTTGCCGAAAGCCCCGATCCACTGGAGACCCACCGGTTCCGCATTTGCGATCCACAATAGATTCTCATCCAGAAGCTCGTCGTACTTGTCTACACGATCGATAAGGCTCTGCTGCTCCTGGATCGACTCCCCCAACAACTGTATTTTGAGTGTATAGGCATCATCGAGTTTGTTGAGAAGTGCCTTCCGGTCTTCCATCAGCCGATGCAGCTCTCCGGTCAGCTGTTCCAGTTGGCTGGGGGATAGTGTTGCGGTCTCCTTCTTTTCGCTGGCGAGCAGCATCGCCACCACCTGTGCGATATCCTGCAGCTCGCTCAGCGACTCCTGAAGCCGGAATTGGGCCAATCGCGATTCATCCAGTTCACGCTGTTTCAGCGAGCGTTTTTTCTCATACGCTGCAACCTTGGGCAATTTGATCTGTTGGTTGCGAAGAAAATCCCCCAACTGTTGATCCAGCCGGGTGATTTCCAATTGTTGCAGGGAGCGTTGGTAGTTACGATCAATCTGCTGATATTGTGTCCGAATCGATTTCAGCTGTGCGGTCTCTTCCTCATTGGTCCGGCTCAACTCACTAAGCAAGCGACTCAACTCAGAATTCATCTCCGCCGCAGCAGTGATGAGGATATGCTTACCAACCGCCTCCTGCCTCGCCTGGGCAGCTTCCGCTTCCGCCGCCTTTGCCTCACTGGCATGTCGCCGATTGATCTCGTCTCTCCCTTCCTGCTCATATCGTTTGGTCATGACAAGCCGTTTTTCCAGCAACTGGCGTTTGGCCTGAAGCAGCTGCAAACGGAGGTCGTGACTCAAACGCTCATTGTTGAGCATCTCTATTTCTGCCAACAGCGCCATACGCACAGCTTGGGCGGTAACCTGCATGGCCTCGGTTGCTTCTTGGCTCTTATCTGCCGGCGGTGTCTTTCGCAGGGTCTCATCCACCTCTTCCAGGCGGGCATTGGCCAGAGAGAGCATCTGGCGATTTGATTCGGGACGGGCCAGCAATGTGCTGATGGATTGGACAAGTTCCGCCAATCTCCCGCCAAGACTGACGATTGCGGCACTCTCCTCCCTCACCCGGGCCTCCAACACAGTGTCCGGCAGCCCACCAAGCAACGACGCCGTCTCTTCCGTGGATTGGCTCACCAGCCCCTTGGTCTCGGCATGCAGCCGTTTGAGCTCTGCCGGCGTATCCACCTCCGCCTGCTTGAAGAGTGCTGTCTTATCAGCATACGCCTTCGCCGACTTCAACGAAGCAGCCGCCTCCCGATAGAGATTCAGCTCCATCTGGACCGCCTCATCCCTTGGCTCTTCCAACTTTTCCAGAAGGGATATCCTCTCCTCAATCTTTGCCGCCTCCAGCGCCTGCACCGGCGCGGGATCCAACAGAGATCCAAGGATCAGCAGGAACAAAAGCATTGGAAGGAAGCGGTGCATCCCATACCCCAGCAATAGCAATGAGAAATGACTCAGGCAATCAGAGTCTGATGACTTACTCTACAGAAAAGCTTGGCGTTCCACCGCCCCGCTTGGCGCCCATTGTGGTTTAGTTTACCAGTAGTGCATTCCAGCGAAACCAACCCTTGTCCACTATCGACCCTAATGTTACCAAAAGGTTAGTCGATCCTGGAAAATCGGGTCGCATAAAAAAACCCCTGAATGCCCTGAAACCAAGGACATTGCAGGGGGTTTGTGAGAGATTCTGGGGCGCTAGTTGGTCTGAACCAGTAACTCAGATTTCACTGACCGGAGCACCCTGCACCTGTTTTTCATTATCATATCTATCCTTGCTGTCGACCATCCTCTTGGAATCTTCCCACACTTCCTTACCCATCTTCTTGGTAGCATGCCAGGCTACACCCGACTTCTGCTTGGTCGCCTTCCAGGCTTTTCCAGAGGTCTCCTTGGTGGCATCCCAAGCTTCGCCTGATGTCTCTTTAGTCGCCATCCAGACATTTCCTGAGACCTCCTTGGTGACATCCCAAACTTCGTTTGATGTCTCTTTAGTCGCCTGCCAGGCATTTCCAGAGGCCTTTTTAGTGGCATCCCAGGCCTCTGAGCTAAACTGCTTGCTCTTCTCCCAGGCACTGGGATCATGCCCTTCGGCTTGGACGACAACCGCACAAAATGCAAGCAGACTGGCGCACACGATCCTCCAAATTTGATATTTCATTCTACTTCTCCTTCGAGGTATTTGGTGTGGACGGAATCAGATGGCATCAGCAACGACCTTTTTTCCTTTGACCAGGCGGGCAATGGTAGCCGCGAGGATCTCCTCCTCGAGGTGGGTTGCTTTCATAACGTACTTGTGGCGACGGGGGAGGAGAGTAGCGTGGATCTTTATCTGTATTAATCGCAGTCCCTACAGCGGCTCCCAGAGCACCTCCAAGAATGGCACCATCACGGCCACCGATCTCATTACCGATTGCCGCGCCTGTTGCACCACCTATGGCACCACCAATCGCCGCCTCTAGGGTCGAACTGTCCGCGTTCACCTCGATGGCAAGAAATGCAGTGATAAAAAACAAGTGTCTAAGCTTCATGTTCATATGATCCTAATCCAGAAAAACCGAATGCTCTTGTATTATCAGTACTAATCTGAGGTATTTTAGGAATCTGATCACAATCTGATTGGGAGACTGTTGGTAAATGAGAACATGTCGTACTCGTGGGCGTCGGCAGGAAAGGGGGGCAATTCCAGAGTTAATAATTACTCACTCAGTCTGAATCAGTTAGCTTGCCGCACAAAAAAGCCCGCATTACGCGGGCTTAGGTGATACCTGGGTATCGACTGATATTGATCAGTTATTCTGGATCACTATATTCGGAAACTTCGCCGCGTAATCCTTAGCCTGCAGCGAGAGTTTGGCGGCCGTCTTACGGGCAATCTCACGGTAGATCATGGAGATGCGTGCATCGGGCTCGGCTACCACGGTCGGCTTGCCGCCATCGGTCTCTTCGCGGATACGGATATCGAGAGGCAGTGAACCCAGCAGGTCGACATTGTACTGTTTCGCCATGGAGGAACCGCCACCTTCTCCAAATATATGCTCTTCGTGGCCGCAGTTTGAACAGATGTGAGTGCTCATGTTCTCCACGATACCCAACACCGGTACCTCTACCTTCTCGAACATCTTCAGACCCTTGCGGGCATCGAGCAGGGCGATATCCTGGGGGGTGGTAACAATTACCGCACCGGAGACCGGCACCTTCTGTGCCAGGGTGAGCTGAGTGTCACCCGTGCCCGGAGGCAGATCGACCACCAGATAATCAAGCTCTGACCAGTTGGTGTCATTGAGCAGCTGTTCCAATGCCTGGGTAACCATAGGACCACGCCAGATCATGGGAGTCTCTTCGTCGATCAGAAAACCGATAGACATTGCCTGGAGACCATATCCCTCCATGGGCTCCAGGGACTTGCCGTCCTTGGACTCCGGCTTGCCATCGATACCCAGCATACGCGGCTGTGACGGACCGTAGATATCAGCGTCAAGTATGCCGACGGTAGCACCCTCTTCGGCCAACGCCAGCGCCAGATTGACAGAGGTGGTGGACTTGCCCACGCCGCCCTTGCCAGAGGCAACGGCAATGATATTTTTGATATTATCGATCGGCTTGAGGGCCTTCTGTACAGAGTGGGCAGAGATTTTCCAGCCAGCGTCCACCTCGACGGCAACCACACCGTCCACTCCTTCTACCTGAGTCTTCACTGCAGCCGCAATATCATCCACACAACCCTTGGCGGGAAAACCGACCTCGACCGTCACCTTGACCTTGTCGCCATCAATATCAATGCCTTTAATGGCATTCGCGCTTACCAGGTCCTTCTCCAGATGAGGCTCGACGTAGCCTTTTATCGCCTCGTTGATCTGATCTTGTGTTACTTCAGACATCGCTGATTTCTCCTGCCGCCAGGCCACCAACGGCGCCTGAACTATTCACATAAAATTATGGCGGGCAATTCTACACCAAAATCACGAGAATATACCAAGTATTTTGCTGGGTTTTTGGCCTCCGCCCTCTCTCACGCTGTGAAAAGGCGATCTGGTCGGCCTGGAGTCAAATTTTAGAGTGCGCGCATTCCATACCGCTGAGTGAGACAGAAAACGCATCACCTATCGCTTCTCTACCACTCTGCCCTCAAGTAGTGACTATATTTCAGAATGATAGTTTTCATTTTCCCGGCAGGGAAGGAGCACAGCGATGAGTACGCAATCAGAACTCCAACAGACCATCGAGGACATGGTGGACGACCATCGGGGCATTCTAGCCGCAGATGAGAGCCACCCCACCATTGCCAAGCGCTTCAAGGCCATCGCTGTGGAATCCACTGAGGAGAGTCGACGTGTCTGGCGCACCCTGCTGTTGACCACTCCCGGATTGGGCGACTACATCTCCGGCACCATCCTGTTTGAAGAGACCCTGGGACAGCAGGGGGAGGAAGGCGCTCTTTTGCCGCAAGTGGCCTGGAAGCAGAAGATCGTCCCGGGCATCAAAGTGGACAAGGGTACAGCGCCACTCTCCAGGGCTCCGGGTGACCTGATCACTAAAGGTCTGGATGGACTGGGTGAACGGCTACAAGGCTACAAGGCGCAGGGCGCTCGTTTCGCCAAGTGGCGAGAGGTCTATCCCATCACCCGCTACAACCCCACACCGCTTGGCCGGCAGACAAATGCCGAGGTGTTGGCGCGCTACGCGGCAGTCTGCCAGGAACTGGGAGTGGTTCCCATCGTGGAGCCGGAGGTGCTGATGGAGGGTGAACACGACATCAGCCGCTGTGCTGAAGTCACCGAGCAGGTGCTGCATGCTGTCTTCCACGCCCTGCACCAACATCACATCTCTCTCGAACATATGATCCTCAAACCCAATATGGTGCTGCCGGGTAAGGCATGTCGACGAGCAGATCCGGATGAGGTGGCTGCAGCGACATTGAGGGTGCTGCGCCGGGCAGTGCCTGCCGCCGTCCCGAGCATTAACTTCCTGTCCGGCGGCCAGGACGATGAGGAGGCCACTGCCAATCTGAACTCCATCAACCAGCTGGGTGGGAATGCGCCCTGGCAGTTGAGCATCTCCTACGGCAGAGCTCTGCAACAGCCTGCTTTGCGCGCATGGATAGGCAAGACAGAAAATAGCGCCGCTGCCCAACAGGCCCTGTTAAAGCGGGCCAGACTCAACAGTCTTGCAAGAAAAGGTGAGTATGAACCTTCCATGGAGTAGCGTTTGACCCGACTGGTTAGGTGCCTATTGTACCCGGCCACCACTCGTCCCTGCCGCTTCGCCACGCCATGGCCCACTAGGGCCTGATAACACTATGCGATGGACGTGCAGGTACAGAAGCGATTGTTCACCCATATTCTAAAGAATCTATAAAAGCAGCCGCCTTTTATGGTTACTACCCATTCCTGAGTTGGAGCAGGGTGATTTTGCAGTCCGATTGGTAACTCTCTGGGGCTTCCTAGACAAGATACCGGGCAGCGCATGAAATGATGGCGATAGATTACATGGCGAACGCCGATAGCGGGTTTTCCTTTGCGGAAGAAACTGAGGATTCGAAGCATCTGGGTCCAGATGACACTCATCCGTGGAAAATATTGGTGGTGGATGACGAGGAGGATATCCACCAGGTAACACGTATGGTGCTTGGTGATTATCAGTACCTGGGACGCCCAGCCTTCATCATTGACGCCTACTCTTCCGAGCAGGCCATTGAGGTGATGCGGGAGCACCCTGATGTCGCCTTGATTCTTCTTGATGTCATCATGGAATCGGATACTGCAGGACTGGAACTGGTAGAGGTGGTTCGAAACAAGTTGGGGAACAGCGATGTGCGAATCTTCATCAGGACTGGACAGCCGGGGATGTTCAATCAGTATCAGATTGCCGCTCAGTACAATATCAATGATTTTAAAGACAAAGCGAACCTGACGGTTGAAAAGCTCTTTGCCTCTATCACTACGCTACTGCGTGAATATTACGGCCTGCAGGAGATGCGGCAACAGCAAAAAAATCTGCAAAACAATATCGATCAACTCAAAGCATTGGCGAATTTATTCCAGGAGACATCGTTGGCAACACTGGTCCTTGATGATCAGTACAGAATCAAGACGGTAAATCCTGCATTTGAAAAAGTGACCGGTTTTTCTGCTGAGTATGCAATTGGCAGGCGAGCTGACTTCCTCAAGTCGAACCGTAACGACCAGACCATTCTGAATGCAGCCTGGGAGAATCTGCTCGACAGTGGTTCGTGGGAAGGGGAGTTGTGGTGCGCAACGAAATCTCTCAACGACATCAATATCCGGCTCTCCGCTTCCGTAGTAAAAATAACAGATCACCACCATCGCGAAATTGCGATGCAGTTTTCAGATATCACCGACATCAAGGAACAGGAAAGACAGCTGTTGGAGCGGGCAACCCGTGATCCATTGACGTCATTGCCCAACAGAAATCTTTTTCTTGACCGTCTTGAGAATGCCATATCACTCTCTGAACGGGGTGGTCAGAGTGTTGCACTGCTATTTATCGACCTGGATTACTTCAAGAGTGTGAATGACAAGTTGGGGCACAAATATGGCGATCAACTGCTGATTGAAGTGGCGCATCGTTTGAAAAAGTGTCTTCGCCGATCAGATACTGTAGCCAGGGTAGGTGGCGACGAATTCACGGCTATTGCCACAAACACCAGTAACTTCGACCACATCGAAATAGTTGCGAAAAAAATTAATGTCGCAATAGCCAAACCCTTTGTTCTGGACGGGAAGGAAGTATACATCGCATGCAGCATCGGGATAAGCCGATATCCGGATGATGCTCAGGATATTGAATACCTCCTGCATACGGCAGACCTTGCTATGTATCATGCCAAACAGAAAGGAAGAAACACCTCTAGCTTTTTTCTCCCTGAAATGGATGGAGATACCGCCGATGAATCCTGCAAGGATGCTGATTCATGAATATTCTCGCATACAGGCGATTCTACTGGTTGTTCCCGCTACTGCTCTGGGGAAGCCTTTCCATACTGTCTGCTCTGTGGAATCTCTCCGGACTTGATGGCATGGCCGAAAGACTCGCTTATGAGAGAGCACAAAGCATGTTCAGACTGGTGCAGATGACACGGCTCTGGAATGCAAAACACGGAGGTGTTTATGTGCCAGTCAGTGAATCAACACCTTCAAATCCCTATCTGGAAGTACCGGACCGGGACGTGGAGACGTTGGGCGGTGTCAATCTGACCAAACTGAATCCAGCTTATATGACACGTCAGATAGCTGATGTGGCCAGAGAAAATAGCGGAATTCTTCTTCACATCACATCGCTCAACCCAATCAATCCAAATAATGTACCGGATGCGTGGGAGTCACAAGCACTTAATCTGTTTGAAAAGGATGTTCCGGAGATTCTGGAATATATCAGGCAAGATAGCAGCCAAGTCTACCGCTACATGGGACCACTGTTTACCAAAAAAGCCTGCATGAAGTGCCATGAGAAACAGGGGTATGAGGTGGGTGATGTGCGTGGAGGTATCAGTGTGACCCTGCCTGCCGAGCCTATTCTCTCGGCCCAGTCCACGGCGAGGTCTCAGGTTATTCAAATCCATCTGTCGGCATTCATTCTATTGACATGGACCACGCTGTTTCTGCTTTCCAAACTGCGCCAACAATGGCAACTGGTGAACGATACCAAGGAGGTGCTGGCAGAACGTGAGTATTTCCTGAGAAGTGTCACCAATGCAGTGGGAGAAGGCGTTGTCAGCATGGATCGACAGGGTACGGTGACTTTTGCCAACCCTGAGGCACTACGCATCCTGGGTTGGCGTGACTGGAGGTTGAGTGATGATGCGTCAGATGAAGCGTTGAAAGTGTTTAGTTTCAAGGCCTCGACAGAGTCTGTCACCCAGGCTGCTCTTACTGTGGAGACGCAGAAAGGAGAAATCGTACGTGTGAATGAGGCAGTGTTTAAACATCAGGAGGGCCATTCGATACCTGTCTCCTATGCATCTTCACCCATTTTTGAAGGGTCGGAATTCTCCGGGACAGTAATTCTGTTTCAGGATATTACCCTGCGCAAGGAGATGGAGAAGACTCTGGTGAGATCAGAAACCATGTCAGCTCTGGGTGGCATGGTTGCAGGTGTTGCACACGAGGTTAACACACCGATTGGCGTCTCTGTCACTTCAGCCTCCTATCTGCAAAATCAGACGAAAAATCTTGAGCAGACTGTAACAGATAACAAACTTTCACGTTCAGCTCTGGATAAATATCTTGATCTCTGCAAAGAGTCGACTGCCATCATCCTCTCGAATTTGCAACGTGCAGAGCGGATGATCAAGAGCTTCAAGCAGATTGCCGCCGATCAGGCCAGTGAACAGAAAAGCCGTTTTTGTCTGAAGACCTACATAGATGATGTCATTCGCACACTCAAGCCTGAACTGAAAAAAACCCAATTGAACATAGAGATTATATGCCCTGAAGATATCGAACTGGAGAGCTATCCGGGGGCACTTTCACAGGTTATTACCAATTTGATCATGAATTCTGTGGTGCATGGTTTTTCCCAAAATGGTGCAGGTAATTTACGCTTTGAAGTGATGATGAAGATAAGGTTGTGCAGATTATCTACAGGGATAATGGAAAGGGTATAGCCCAAGAGCACCTGAAAGATGTTTTTGCACCATTTTTCACGACTCGCCGGGGTAAAGGAAGTAGTGGTCTCGGACTGCATATCAGTCACAATCTGATCTACACGGTTCTCAAGGGTACGATCAGCGTTACAAGTAAACTGAATGAGGGTGTCCAGTTTGTTCTGGATATCCCCAAATCTCCTGAATGAGTGTTGAAATTATGATGAACATAGAAACCGGCAGTCAATCAGATGAACTCATGTTTGTTGACGAAGATGTCGCCAAACCTTCTTCCATCGGTAAGGCACTGGATCCCTGGAAGTTACTGATTGTTGATGATGAATCCGATATCCACCGGGTGACCTGTATGGTATTGGGGGACTTTAGTTTTATGGGGCGTAGCCTGGAGTTCCACCACGCCTATTCGGATGTTGAAGCAAGGCTGATGCTGGAACAGCATCCTGATATCTCTCTCATTCTACTTGACGTTGTCATGGAGCAGGATGACTCGGGTCTGAAACTGGTTGAGCATATTCGTAATGTGCTGAAAAATCGTTTTGTACGCATTATTCTGCGTACCGGCCAGCCAGGTTTAGTCCCTCTCAAGAAGGTCATTGTGGACTATGACATCAATGACTATAAGGAGAAATCAGAGCTTACCGATCAGAAACTTTACGCCACCCTGGTCGCCTCATTGCGGGAATACGATCATCTCGTCACGATCGAAGAGAATCGAAAAAAGATAGAACTTAATAAGATGGGACTGGAAAAGATCATCCAGGCCTCAAACTCTATCTTCGAGCTTTCATCTCTGCGTAATTTTGCACAGGGTGTTCTGTTGCAGTTTGAAAGCCTGTCTGGGGTGGATGTCCACTCCATCTATACCAAGGTTGATGGTTTTTCAGCGATACAAGAACGTAGTGATTTCAAAATTCTCGCAGGCACTGGCTACTATACAGATCATCTTGAGGAACCGGTGGATGAAATTCTCAAAGAAGAAGACCTGAACCGGATCAGGGACGCGGTTGGCCAACAAACCAATCAGTACGGTTCCGATTATTTTGTCTGTCAGGTTCAAAATAGCGTCGGCCAGACCCACGTGCTCTATGTTCATGGTAACAATTTATCAGTAAAGGGAGTCGACCGTGAATTGATTGAGGTATTCAACACAAATATTTCTGTTGCCTTCGAAAATCTGCATCTCACTCAGGAGATTGAACACACCCAGCATGAGATTATCTATACACTTGGCGAGGTAACTGAGGCCAGATCCTACGAAACGGGTTTTCATGTAAAGCGTGTGGGTGAATTTTCACGAATCATGGCCCGGCGCTACGGACTGGATATAAAGCAGGCTAACCTGTTGAAGGTGGCCGCTGCTCTGCATGATGTGGGTAAGGTTGGTATTCCCGATGCGATATTGAATAAACCTGGCGCTCTGACAGAAACAGAGTTCGATGTAATGAAAGAACACGCAGTGCTTGGTCATAAAATCCTTGGCAAATCAAAACGTGAAATGCTCAAGACTGCATCAGTCATAGCGCATCAGCATCATGAGCATTTTGATGGCAGCGGCTATCCTCAGGGGTTGAAAGCCGATGAGATAGATATATTTGCCCGTATCGTTGCAGTTTCAGACGTTTTCGATGCGCTGAGCAGTGATCGTATCTATCGCCCAGCCTGGAATGATGAAAGGATTTATAGCTATTTCCGGGAGCATCGAGGCAGCAAGTTTGATCCCGATGTCATTGATACCTTTTTTGATGCGCTGCCAGAACTGTTGGAGATCCGCGCGCTCTTTTCTGATTGATTTGTCATTCTCGCCTGCTGATCTGAGCGTTTCCATTTGTGACGACTCTACCAGGAAACCCCCTTGCATATAATCTCAGCAGAGAAGCAGCATATTTCTTCACGTACATATTGATAAGTTAAGTGCCAGGCCCCATATCCAAAGTTCACAAGCAAAAAAATGGATGGATCAAATGCCACAATCTATCAATGAAGCTCTGAAAGATGAATCAACCTGGAAACGCATCATCAGCATGCTGGTATTGGGTTTTGCCTATGGCGTCGCGGAAACCGTGCTGATCGCCCTGGTGGTTGCTCAGGTACTGTTCCGGCTGATCAGCGGCAAGACCAATGAGCCAATGAGAGCAATGGGAAAAAAGGCGGCTGATTATATCTACCGCATCCTTATGTTTCTGACCTACAACAGTGATTACCGCCCCTTTCCCTTCAGCGCCTGGTCGGATAATGCAAACTCAAATGTGATCGTGCCGCCTGCCACGCATGGCGCGGATTGAGAGAGTGGACATATTTCAGCGAGTCGTTCGGCAATTGGCATCTTGGTTCCAAAACCTGGTGATGTTGTACCACCCCAGAACCTTGCGGGAAAAAGGTTGGGGTTGGGCCGCTACAGTCGGCTTGATGACACTACTGGTCATCATGGCCGGCCTTAGCGTTTATTGGAGTCAGGAACCCGGTCCATTGGATATTCAAAAGGTCACCCGTGCCCAGCTGTCCCCGAAACTGGAACCGGTTACAGGGAGCTATACCACAGCCACTCTGATCGGCGTGATAGAGGTCCTGCTGGACAAGCCAGGGGGCTATCTGAGTAACGATGTCATGCTCCCGTCAGTATGGATGGACAATATGCCAAACTGGGAGTTTGGTGCACTGGTCCAGGTTCGGGATCTGGCACGCTCACTGCGGAACGACATGAGCCGATCTCAATCCCAATCGGTTGAGAACGAGTACCTGGCTATCGCCGAACCTCAATTCAACTTCAACAACGACTCCTGGATTCTCCCTGCGACCGAAAATGAATACCGCAAGGGCATTAAGACCTTGCATCAGTATCTGAATGACCTTTCAATCAATGCAAACCAGGGCACTCAATTCTACGCCAGGGCCGACAACCTGAGAGACTGGCTTTCCATCGTCGAAAAGCGGCTCGGCAGCCTTTCGCAACGCCTCAGTGCCAGCGTGGGGCAGGAGCGGGTAAATACCGACCTCGCCGGTGAACCTGACGCCACCCAGTCGACCAATACCCCTGACCGGTTGTCGATCAAGACCCCCTGGCTGGAGGTCGACGATGTATTCTACGAGGCCCGTGGCTCGACCTGGGCGCTGGTGCAGATTCTGCACGCCATCGAACTCGATTTTCAGGCAATCCTGAAAAAGAAGAATGCCCTGATCAGTCTACGCCAGATCATCCGTGAACTGGAGGCTGCCCAGCAACCGATATTCAGCCCCATGGTTTTGAATGGTCGCGGCTTTGGCTTTGTCACCAACTATTCTCTGGTGATGAGTTCCTATATCTCACGGGCCAATGCCGCAGTGATCGACCTGCGGGATCTCCTGCAACAGGGCTGAAAAATTTGAATCAGGATCACTGCTGTCAGGTAACCTGCCCAATCAAATGCCCCCTTATTCCATAAGAGTTAGGCGGCATGCTTGCCCTTCGAAGCCTCAACAGGCACGTCCAAAATCTCATAAAAGCCATTTTGATGAATAGAAGGATGATATCCACCTCTTCCCTACTAAATATCAGCTGATACTACTCAATTTTTCCGTCAAATGGCCGATTACCTTCGTTGTAGAGTCACAAATCAGGCCTGTAACGGATGCCAACAATCAACGATAAAATCCTGCTCGTAGACGACGACAGAAATCTTCTGGATGCCTTCAAGCGGCAATTCAGGAAAAAACTCAATCTGGTAACAGCAACCAGTGGCGCCGACGGCATTCAAGCGGTGCGGGATGACGGCCCCTTTGCGGTAACCATCTCTGACATGCAGATGCCGAATATGGATGGTATTGAGTTTCTCAGCAGGGTTCGCCAGATAGCACCCAATACCGTCCGTATCATGCTGACAGGTAATGCAAACCTTGATGTTGCGATAGATGCCATCAACGAAGGCAACATCTTTCGCTTTCTCAACAAGCCTGTAGAAACAGAGACACTTTACAAGGCCATCACTGATGGTGTTCGCCAATATCGGTTGGTCACGGCGGAAAAGATACTCATCACAAAAACATTGAAAGGTGCGATTGATCTGCTCACAGACATCCTCAGCCTAGTCAATCCTGCCTCTTTCAGCCAAGCTTCTCGTATAAAACGCCATGTGCGCACCATGGTTAACCACCTCTCACTGGAAGACGACTGGAACTATGAGTTGGCGGCAATGCTGTCGCAACTCGGCTTCATCACCTTACCGCCAGAATTACTGGGGAAACTCAACACAGGCAAGGAGCTGTCTGATACAGAGCGCTCGATAGTGCAGGGTCATCCACAAATTGCCGGTCGTCTGTTGAAACACATTCCCCGGCTTGAAACCGTTGCTGCCATGGTGGAACACCAGGCTGACGAGGGGAGCACTGTGGCGTTCAAGGAGAAACTCAATCAGGGTGAAAAAGGGGTAATGGGCGGACAACTGCTCAAGGTTGCCATCGCTTTCGATAACCTGTTAAACCATGGGGAGGCTGAAAAAGAGGCATTGGCCTTACTGAAAGACCTGCCTCAGGTCTACGATCCTGCACTGGTGAAAGCGCTGGCCGCTGGTGATGATGAGAGCATGGCTGTCAAAGTTATGAAACTACCGATCAGCAGATTGACACCTGGAATGCTACTGGATCAAAACATTCTATCCCACGGTGGAACATTGCTGGTGGCGAAAGGCCAGGAGTTGAGTCAGGCAATTATTCTTAGACTACAGGCATCAGAAAATAATGAGATCATCATTGGTCCGATCCAGGTAGTGGTAACTTCAACATGAAAGATAAAGTTCTCATAGTGGATGACGATCCGCTCATCCTCAAAGGCTACCGCCGGAGTTTGCGCAATCAGTTTATCCTGGATACCGCCAGCAGCGCCCGGGAGGCACTTACACTGATAGCGGACGGAAGCCCCTATGCAGTGGTCGTTTCGGACATGCGCATGCCCGGGATGGACGGTATGGAACTACTGCAACAACTGCATGAAGCCAGTCCTGATACCGTGCGTGTCATGTTGACTGGAAACGCCGACCAGCAAACTGCAGTGGATGCTGTCAATAAAGGTAAAGTGTTTAGATTCCTGACCAAGCCCTGCGACTCAAGTGAGATGGCAGACGTCTTACAGAAAAGTATTGAGCGCTTTCAAATGCAGCTCATCATGAAAAACCAGGGGAAGAGGGATGCCGAACGGATACAGCTACTCACCAGAAAACTATCCTATCAGTCACGCCATGACATTCTCACCGGACTAGCCAACCGCGGCACCTTTGAGCTCAGAATGGAGTCGGCTTTGAGTGCAAGCTACCGGGAGGGCCGCGAACACGCACTCTGCTATCTTGATCTGGATCATTTCCATGTCATCAACGACACTTGTGGCAATATTGCTGGAGATGAACTACTGCGTGAGGTCAGCCTGATACTCTCCACTCAGCGACGCCGAGGCGACTTGGTGGCACGCCTTTCCGGCGACCATTTTGGCATCCTGCTTAGTGACTGCCCACTGAGCGAGGCACAGCGAATCATCGAGACTCTGCATGACAAAATCAGACTGTTTCGTTTTCAATGGGAGGAAAAACAGTTCAGCCCCAGTGTCAGCATAGGACTGGTACCAGTTACCAACAACAGCGAGGATGTCGCATCACTGTTTGGCGCTGCGGAAACTGCCTGTAATGTAGCCAAGGATCAGGGTCGCAACCAACTCCATGTCAGCAATAATAATGACCAGGAACTGACCTCAAGATTGGGTGAAATGCAGTGGGTATCGAGAATAAACGCAGCTCTGGAAGAGGATCGTTTCCAACTCTACTATCAGACAATAACCCCCATCGGCAACAACCGTGAATCCGGTGAGCACCATGAGCTGCTGATACGCCTCAAGGATGAAGAGGGCAATATCGTTCCCCCGGGAGAATTCCTGAGTGCAGCAGAAAACTTCCATCTTTCCAGCCGATTGGATCGGTGGGTCATCAGCACGGCGGTGAACTGGTACCTCAACCACCCTCAAAGCCTGGCACGTCTCACCCTCTGTTCCATCAATCTGTCGGGACACTCCCTGGGTAAACCCGGGATGCTCAATTTTATCATCGATCAGTTCAACAGATCCGGACTGCCTACAGAGAAGTTCTGTTTTGAAGTCACCGAAACAGCGGCTGTTAGTCAGTTGAGCAGCACCGTGGAGTTCATCAGAATCCTCAAACAGGCTGGTTTTTATTTTTCCCTCGACGATTTCGGTACCGGCTTCTCCTCATTTGCCTATCTGAAAAACCTGCCGGTGGATTACCTGAAGATAGACGGCACCTTCGTGAAACAGATCGATCAAAACTCCATAGATCGGGCCATGGTAAAATCTATCAACGAGATCGGCAAGACCATGGGGAAAAAAACCATTGCGGAATTTGTCGAGAATGAAGCTATCAAACAAGAACTGATAACCTTAGGTGTGGATTTCATACAGGGCTACCTTATTGACAAGCCCAAACCACTGGATGAGCTGGCACTTATCACCTAATCTGTTAGAAATTGAATCCATTCTCTCTCCCGCCACTGAGGGAGTAATCTACTCCAAGGCCAGTTGACGCCAAGCTTCGATTCGATCTTCCATTCCGAGTCTTTGCAGATAATCGTGGTCGAAATCATATCCACCCGATACATCATCATTGGCTAGCACATCGGCTATGTGTACTGCTGTAAGCGTGCTGAATTCAGCATCCTGCAGGGTACTGGGATCATGATGAAAGGCCACAGCCGACACTACTCCCTCTGGCAAACCCCAGAGCCCAAGCAGATAGGCACCGACACCACCATGCGTTGTACCCAAAGCCACCTCTTCTGCATGATGCAGTCCAGCCAGTCCTCCATCCTGACTGGCCATCTGTAACTGCTGCAGCATCTCCGGCAAGTTCAGTGCCAGTATTAGTTTTCCGATATCATGTAGAAAACCAGCAAGCATGCTGTCCTCAACCACACTCTTTTCCGCCTGCTCAGCCACGGCAATACGTTTGGCGATGGAGGCGACTTTGCTACTGTGTACCCAGAGTCGATCGACTGAAAAGCCCTGCGACTGGAGTTTACTCTGATCACACTGGGAGAAAATACCAATAGAGAGCACCAACCCCTTGATGATATCCATGCCAAGCAAAGAGGCTGCATCCACTGGGTTCGTGATGCGGCGACCCAGACCAAAAAAAGCGGAATTAACCAGTTGCAAAACCTTGCTTGTCATAGCGAGGTCTTTTGCTAACATCTCCCCCACTGCCCGTACAGTGACGTCACTATCCTTCAGCATGTCAACAAGCTTCAAATAAAGGGAGGGAAGGCTTGGCAAAGACTCCATGCCGGAAATAAGCGCCACCAGTTTATCGTCATGGATCAGCTCTCTGAGCGCAAATGCACGGATGATTGCGCTTTTAAGATGATCAATATCACAGGGTTTGTTCAGATATTGATGAGCCGGCAACACCGACTTCATCACCATCTCCTTGTCGGATTGTCCAGAAAGCACAATACGCACAATATCAGGTTGAAGATGTACCAGTTCTTCCAACAATTGCGCACCATCCATACCAGGCATGCGCATGTCGGTCACTATCGCATCAAAAGGGTTGCTCTCCGCCAACTCCAGGGCCTCCTTGCCACTGCCTGCAAAAGCCATCTCCCACTCCTTTCTCTGACCGCGCAATGCACGCCTCAAGCCATTGAGCAGATCACGCTCGTCGTCCACAAACAGAATCCTTTTTTTCATATGTCTAACCCGTTTCCACACTGACCATATTGACGGGAAGCGTAATTGTAAAGGTCGTGCCGCGACCGATTTCGCTCTCCAAACCAATTGTTCCGCCATGCCGATCCACAATGGATGAGTAAGCAATTGCCAACCCCTGTCCAGTGCCTTTTCCCACTTGCTTGGTAGTGAAAAATGGGTCAAAGATTCTGCCGCTAATATCCTCCGAAACACCACAGCCCGTATCAGTGACCTTGATCTCGACACGTTCACCGCGTTTCAAGGTTCTAATAGTTATAGTTCCCAGGCTATCTGAATCATCCTCTGCCTGGTCTTCGATGGCATGAGCCGCATTAACGATAAGATTCAGAATGGCTTGATTCAGCTCTCCCGGCAGACAGGGTGTGGCTGGCAATGCTGGATCCAGCTCCAGCACCATCTCTGCAAAGTACTTCCACTCATTGCGGGAAACCTCCACGGTGCTGCGAATTGCCTGGTTGATATCGATACAACTCTTCTCTTCCGTCCCGGGGTGAGAAAACTCTTTCATCGCCCCAACGATTTTTTTGATTCGCTGCAACCCTTCCAATGACTGTTCGATCGCTTCAGGTATCTCTTCCTGGAGATAGGAGAAATCGATCTCATCTGCAACGGCCTTCGTCTCTTCAATCAACTCCTGGGTAAGCGCATTGGCTTCTGCTTTTTCAATCACACGATGATGGGAGGCACACAATCTTTTGATATCCTGAAAAACATCCTGCAGAAAACGGGTGTTATCACTTACGAACTGTGTCGGTGTGTTGATCTCATGGGCAATGCCCGCAGCCAGTTGACCTATAGCCTCGAGCTTCTGTGCCTGTCGCAATTGCAGTTCCATCTTTACACGTTCCAGCTCAGTCTGTTTTCGTTGGCTGATATCCCGGATCACCAGTATTAACAACCTGTGCTTACCAAGATACGTTTCACTGACAGCCAGATCCATGGGGAAAATGGCTCCATCCCGGCGCTTCCCCTGAATTTCACGGATCGTTATCTTGTTAGTTCTATCACAGGCAAACAGATCACCGATGGATCCTCCATTCATCTCATCGTTTTTCGTAAACAGGCTAAAATCAATCCCTACTGCCTCTTTCTGCGAACAACCAAAGATCATCTCAGCAGCATGATTGAACGACTCGATACGACCCTGATCGTCCACCGTTACAATTCCATCCACCGCAGCGTCCAGAATAGAGCTGCTGCGCTGCTCCTTCTCTGCCAGATCTCTGGCCAGTTGCTTTAACCCTACATTTGCATGGTAGAGCTCAAGACTTTTTTTTTCGAGGAGTTTTTCAGCCTGCTTTCGCGCCAAGCGTTCTCTTTCACAGCGACGGGTAAGGCGTTCTACTCGATCCATTTTAATCACTGCCGGGTTAATAGAAAGCGTGTTGAGTAACCATCCACAGCAGAGAGTTCCTCTCGCTCGAGAGTGATATCTTCATTGAAAAAAGCCAAACTCCCCTCTATCAATCCCTGAGCAAGATCAGCAAAGGGTCGCTTGGAGTGGTATGTCATTGACATCTGCCCTGACCCCGGAAAGTCACAAGTGAATTGTGGCAACTCTGCATCTGGGTAGAGCTTCCGCACCTCGACATGAATATGATCCTCAATACTCTGCAGGAAGGGGAACAGGGATTCAGCACCTTCAAGCAATTGTGGATAGGTGGCCGCCAAGCGGCCAAAAAGATGCCTTCCAAAAATTACAACGAGGTCAGATCCCGGCATTTTTGTCAGCTCACTGAGAGCAACAACAAGTTGTATAATCTCTTTATGATCATAGGTGCCAACGGAAGTGTAGGCACCTCCCGTAGCTGGACCGGCAAGTTCAACCATATCGTCTACCAGGTCGGCCCCAAACTCTTGTTCCACAAACTCCAAAAACTCTGAAAACACGATACCTTTCATACTTACTTCTCCAGCAGTTTCTTCAATGGGAGATCAACCATTGATCTCTTTCATTTGCCAACTCATCCACCTTAATCGTTCAGTGGCAGCCGAATAATAAATGTGGTGCCCTTTCCAATCTCGGTCTCGAACGTGAACTCGCCTTCGTGCTTGCCCACAATAATGTCATGACTCAGAGCCAAACCCTGTCCTGTTCCCTCCCCCACTTCCTTAGTGGTAAAAAAGGGATCGAATACATGGGGCTGAACATCCTTGGGTATGCCAGTTCCTGTATCACTGATACGTATCTCCCCCCAATCATCCAAGCACTCTGTTGACACTTTTATCACTCCCTTGCCGTCTGATCCATCGCCAACAACACCACTAATCGCATGGGCTGCATTGACGATGACATTAAGAATTACTTCATTGAAAGGTCCTGCAATACAGGGCACAGAAGTCAGGGAATCATCGAAAGAGGTCACGACATCCGCCTGGTATTTCCATACATTGCGGGAAACCATGATGGTACTTTCAATGGCTCGGTTGATATCAGTGGCCACCCGTTTCTCCGATCCAGGATGGGAAAACTCTTTCATCGCACGGACGATTTCGGCCACCCGACTGATACCCCCCAGAGTCTGCTCAATAGCGCTGGGAATCTCCTCCTGCAGGTAATCCAGATCGATATCTTCCATCGTCTGTTCCATTCTCTGCAGGACTTCCAGCGAAACGGCACTCTGCTTTGCTTCGGAGAAAATCACCCGTCCTTGGGTTATGACACGATTCATGTCTTCAAACGCTTCCAGCAAGAAACGCACATTGTCCCCAACGTACTGGATAGGCGTATTGATCTCGTGAGCAATGCCTGCAGCCAACTGTCCAATCGACTGCAATTTCTGCACCTGCTGCAGACGACTCTCTCTGCTCTTCTGTTCAGTGACATCTTCTCCAATCAGCAGAAATCCCGCGTGTACTCCGTTCAGGTCAACAGAAGGAGCTGCCACAACAGAGAGCAGGCCATTGATACCCTCAGCGTGTTGAAATCTGACATCAAAACGCTTTGTTTCATGGGATCCAGTCATACATGCGAGAATGTTCTCCAACATCTTTTCCCAATCCCACTTGATCCCGATCTCCATAATCTGTCGCCCCAGGACCTGCTCGGCAGAAAGACCAAAACAGTCCTCCGCTGCCTCGTTCCAATGGCTGATACAGTCATAACTGTCCACCCCGATCAGAATGCTTTTGATGGAGGCGAGCAATGCACTGTTCTGATTGTGTATCTTGACAAGCTGTTCCAGCGTCCGCCCATGCTGGATAATGCCAGCCAGCGTTTTCGCAACACCATTCAGAAAATCTCTCTCCTCATCAGTGATGGCATGACCTTGGTCCAGATAGAGTACGATCACACCAAGGACAGTATCCTTCGCAACAATCGGCACGCAGTAGTGACCATGATCCCGCATGCCTTCAAAGCGGATTTCATGTCTTTCATCGACACACTTGACATGAATCAGCCGCTTCTGTTCAGCGGCTCTACCGCAGAGACAGGTACCAAAAGGCACTTGGTTGCACATCATTGCGATTTTTTCTTCCAGTTGAGACTCGGCTACAAGATGCAGCATCTGCTGTTCTTCATCTGCCAGGAATATACCGCCTTTGTTCTGAATCTCGGCAAACGGGGCTGAAAGGATGATCTCCAGGCACCGCTGCAGCAGTTCGTCCAGAGGAAGATCCTGCAACGACAGATTGAGCAGTTCATTGATAATATGCCGATTCTGACTTCTCTGGTGCAATTCCCTGTAGGTAATCGCACGCTTGACTGCGTAGTTGATAACTCTATGTAGAATTTGCGGGTTGATCACCCCTTCATAGAGGCAGTCATCTGCCCCTGCCTCCACCCATTCCAACGCTAACGCCTCATCCGGATATTTTGAGATTGCGATAATAGGTGAATAGGCGAAGGCTTTGCGTAACACCGATATCGCTGAGGGAGTAGGCAGGTCGGCTAGCGTGGTTCCAAGCAAAATGATATCGAATAGCTGATGCCTGATCAGTTTTATCGTCTCATGCACAGACTCTGCAGACTGACAGGTCATGCTCAACGCTGACACATCTACAGGCTTTGATAGCGCAGCCATGAGCTCAGATACATAATCGGGATCATCATCTACAATAAGCACCCGAAGCTGTCGGACATTGTCCCCGCTGGCAGCCGGCCCAGGCAATTGAGTAAAATCCACACGCATTTCCACTGTTCTCGACGAGAGATACATCCAACCCAAAAACGATTTCCGGATCTATACCACCCAATCGACTGGAACAGCGAAAACTTTAACGAGGCAGATCGACTGGCCATCTCAGGTGCTGCCTTGGTGCTGACAGCCTGGCAACTCTGACTGAATCAGTTGTCATAACCTCAGATGGGCAACCTGACATCTGGCGATAAAGTCGCCCGACTGCTGGAGAGAACGTCCCCCATGCTCCTTTCTCCAGCCTAAATATGCGACAATGTTGCGCTTTCACCCTGCGCCGGGGTGAACTTGAAACCCGAGTCACCGGAACAGCTATACGATGAACGATACACCGCGCAAAATCCTCGTCACCAGCGCCCTGCCCTATGCCAACGGACCGATCCATATCGGCCACTTGGTGGAGTACATTCAGACCGACATCTGGGTACGATTCCAGAAGATGCGCGGAAACCAGTGCATCTACTGCTGCGCCGACGATGCCCACGGCACGCCGATCATGCTGCGTGCCCGGCTGGAAGGAATCGAGCCGGAACAACTCATCGCCCGGGTTGCCGAAGAACACCAGGCTGATTTCAGCGCCTTTCGCGTCGGGTTCGACAACTACCACTCGACCCACTCGGAAGAGAACAGAGTCTGCGCCACCACCATCTACGAACACAACCGGGATAGTGGACACATCGCGCGACGGGAGATTACCCAAGCCTACGACCCGGTGGAGAAGATGTTCCTGCCGGACCGTTTCATCAAAGGCACCTGTCCCAAGTGCGGGGCGGAGGATCAGTATGGCGACAACTGCGAGGTCTGTGGCGCCAGCTACTCCCCCGCCGAACTGATAAATCCTGTCTCCGCCGTCTCCGGCGCCAAACCCGAAGAGCGCAAATCGGATCACTACTTCTTCAAACTGGCCGATTTCGAGAAGATGCTGCAGAGCTGGACCAAGGGCGGCCACCTGCAGGCGGAGGTCTCCAACAAACTCGACGAGTGGTTCGAGACCGGTCTGCAAGAGTGGGATATCTCCCGTGACGCGCCCTATTTCGGCTTCGAGATTCCCGATCATCCCGGTAAATATTTCTACGTCTGGCTCGATGCCCCCATCGGTTACATGGCAAGTTTCCGCAATCTCTGCGACAAGACCGAGGATCTGGACTTCGACGCCTTCTGGAAGCCGGATGCCGACACCGAGCTCTACCACTTCATTGGCAAGGACATTATCTATTTCCACGCGCTGTTCTGGCCGGCAATGCTGCACGGCGCCGGTTTCCGCACTCCCAGCGCCATCTTTGCCCACGGTTTTCTCACCGTGGACGGCAAGAAGATGTCAAAGTCCCGCGGCACTTTCATCAAGGCCAGCACCTATCTGGATCATCTGAATCCAGAGTATCTGCGTTACTACTTTGCCGCCAAACTCAGCTCAGGCGTCGATGACATCGACCTCAACCTGAAGGACTTCGCCCAACGGGTAAACTCTGACCTGGTGGGCAAGGTGGTCAACATCGCCAGCCGCTGTGCCGGTTTCATCAAGAAGCGTTTCGACGGCAGGCTTTCCGACAGCCTCTCCGAGCAGGCCCTGTTCGACGAATTCATCGCTGCAGGCCACACCATCGCAGAACACTATGAGAAACGGGAATTTGGCCATGCTGTGCGCGCCATCATGGGACTTGCCGACAAGGCCAATCAGTACATCGACGAGAAACAGCCTTGGGTGATCGCCAAGGAGGAGAACAAGGACCAGGAACTGCACGACATCTGCTCCATGGGCATCAACCTGTTCCGTGTGCTGATCGGCTATCTCTCTCCCATCCTGCCAGGCACAGCAGAGAAGTCCGAAGCTTTCCTGCAGGTGGAACCGCTAACATGGGACAGACTCGCTATCCCACTTACCGGACACCAGATCATAAAGTTCAAACCGCTGATGACCCGGGTCGATGAAAAACAGATCGATGCCATGCTGGAACACTCCAAGGAAGACTTGAAGGAAGAGGGGGCAAAACAGACAGCCGAACCAGCACAGGCCGCCGGTCCCCTGGCCGAGAACCCGATCGCCGACACCATCGAATTCGACGACTTCGCCAAGCTCGACCTGCGTATCGCAAAGATCGTCGAGGCCAATCCTGTGGAGGGCGCTGACAAGCTGCTGCAACTGACGCTGGATATCGGCGGCGAAACCCGCAACGTCTTTGCCGGTATCAAGTCGGCCTATCGTCCAGAGGACCTGCAGGGCAGGCTGACGGTAATGGTGGCCAATCTGGCGCCGCGCAAGATGCGCTTTGGTCTCTCCGAGGGCATGGTGTTGGCAGCCGGTCCCGGCGGCAAGGACCTCTTTATCCTCAATCCGGATGAAGGCGCGCAGCCTGGGATGAAGGTTAAATAATCCTGATGTAGGATGCGGTGAGCTTGCGAACCGCATCGTTCGAGGGTTTCCTGACCCAATTGATGCGGTTCGTACCTCACCACATCCTTCAGGTTTGATTAGGGACAGTTGCCGGTTCCGCTACGCTTGAACCGGCCTACGAACCCAGCTAAGTTGCGGATCATCAAGGAATTGAAGGCTCCACCAGCCCATAATGACAATGGAATCCAGCCACAGATGAACAAAGGGACCTCTGAACGGAAACAGCTCCTGCAAATAACCTATAACCTGATAGTTGTTTCCATTGGCCCGGTTGCCTATTCTTAGACGGATGTTTGATTTTTGTGCTAACAGGCCCTGACACCCATAGATGAAAGAGTACGCCCTCATCCTAATCAGCACCGTCCTGGTGAACAACTTCGTATTGGTGAAGTTTCTGGGACTCTGCCCCTTCATGGGCGTCTCCCGCAAGCTGGAAACCGCCACCGGCATGGGGCTGGCCACCACCTTCGTGCTCACACTTTCATCCGTTTGCGCCTATCTGATCAACGAATATCTCTTACTGCCCCTCGGGCTGGAGTTCCTCCGCACCATTGCCTTTATTCTGGTGATCGCGGTAGTGGTGCAGTTCACCGAGATGGTGATGCACAAGACCAGCCCGATGCTCTACCAGGTGCTCGGTATCTTTCTGCCCCTGATCACCACCAATTGCGCCGTGCTCGGCGTCGCACTGTTGAATACTCAGGAGCAACACAACTTCGTCGAGTCGGCCCTCTATGGATTTGGTGCTGCCGCCGGTTTCTCCCTGGTGCTGGTCCTCTTTGCCGCGATACGCGAACGGGTCGCCGTCGCCGACGTTCCTGAACCCTTTCAGGGCAACGCCATTGCGTTGATCACTGCAGGTCTGATGTCCATGGCCTTTATGGGTTTTGCCGGCCTGGTGGCCAACTGAGAGCGATGAAACCATGTTGATCGCCATTCTCACCATCACCGGACTCGCCACCGCTTTCGGCCTGCTGCTGGGTTATGCCAATATCCGTTTCCATGTGGAGGGCGATCCGGTTACCGATCAGATCGAGGCACTGCTGCCCCAAACTCAATGTGGTCAGTGTGGCTTTGCTGGCTGTCGCCCCTACGCAGAGGCCATCGCCGGCGGGGAATCTGAGATCAATCTATGCCCTCCCGGTGGCGAAGCCACCATGATTGCCCTCTCCGACTTGCTGGGACGCGATCCGGTACCACTCTCCGAAGAAACCGCAGAAGAGAAACCCAAGGCGATTGCACTGATCAAAGAGCAGGAGTGCATCGGCTGCACCCTCTGCCTGCAGGCCTGCCCAGTGGATGCAATCATCGGTGCAGCCAAACAGATGCATGTGGTCATCGTCTCCGAATGCACCGGCTGCGAACGCTGCCTGCCACCCTGTCCGGTGGACTGCATCGTGATGGAACCGATTTCACAGGAGAGCGGTGGTTGGCGCTGGCCTTTCCCGGACAATGAACACCCCGGGATCGTCTCGGCACCACAGTCGCGGTAGACCAGCAGCATGTACGTTGAATCAAGCAAAGGAAAGATACGGCGGTTATGGGATTTCCATGGCGGCCTGCACCTGCCGGATAACAAACGGCAGTCTCTACAGACTGACCTCACATCCGCCACAATGCCTGCTCGGCTGATCCTGCCGCTGCGCCAGCACATCGGCGAATCCGCGATCCCTCTGGTAAAACCTGGCGACCGGGTGCTGAAAGGGGAAAAGATCGCCGACAATACTGCTCCCGTCTGTGCACCCATCCATGCCCCCACATCGGGAATCATCAAAGGCATCGAAGCGCATCCAATTCCCCACCCCTCTGGTCTGAACGGCCCGGCGATAGTGCTCGAAGTTGACGGCAAGGACGAGTGGGCCGATCTGCCGGCGCCAATCAACGACTTCCAAAATGTTGATAAAAGCTTGTTGCTGCAACGGGTTCGTGAGTCGGGTATCGTCGGTTTGGGCGGCGCCACATTCCCGGCAGCGATCAAGCTCAATCCAGGCAAAGCGATCAAGACCCTGATCATCAACGGTGCCGAGTGCGAACCCTTCATCACCTGTGACGACCGGCTGATGCAAGGGGCTCCTGACCGGATACTGAACGGTGCACGCATCCTGCAGCACATTCTCGGCGCGGAAGAGTGTCTGATAGGTATCGAGGACAACAAGCCAGACGCCATCAGCACCCTGCGCAGCCACCTCACAGACGACGATTCGATTGAGGTAGTGCGCATCCCCACCCTCTATCCCAGCGGCGGCGAGAAACAGCTGATCCGTATCCTGACCGGGCAAGAGGTGCCCAGCGAGGGCTTACCCGCTCAACTCGGTGTGATCTGCCACAATGTGGCCACCGCCGCAGCCATCGCCGATGCGGTACTCGAAGGACGGCCGCTGATCTCACGCTTAGTGACCCTTACCGGTGAAGGCATCGCAAACCCTTGCAACATGGAAGTGCCTCTTGGTATCACAGCAGCCGACCTGATCGAACAGACCGGCGGCTATACCGGTAAATCATCGCAGTTGATCATGGGCGGCCCGATGATGGGCTTCAATCTGTCCACCGATCAGGTTCCGATCACCAAGGGCAGTAACTGCCTGCTCGCCCCCAGCGAAGAGGAAGTACCTACCACGGGTTCCGCACTCGCCTGCATCCGCTGTGGCCGCTGTGCCGAAGTCTGCCCGGTGAATCTGTTGCCCCAACAGATGTACTGGTTCAGTCGAGCCAAAGAGCTGGAGAAGGTTCAGGACTACAATCTTTTCGACTGTATCGAGTGCGGCTGCTGCTCTCACGTCTGCCCCTCCCATATCCCTCTGGTGCACTATTTCCGCTTTGCCAAAACTGAAAGCTGGGCTAAGGAAAAGGAACTGCAGGCAGCAGATCACGCCAAGAAACGGCACGATTTCCGTATCGCCAGGCTGGAGCGGCTCGACGCGGAACGAAAGGCCCGCCTGCGCAAGAAGAAGGAAAACCTCGGTAAGAAAAAACCGGTAAAACCGGCCGCCAAGGGGGAGGATGCAAAAAAGGCAGCCATCGAAGCCGCGATGAAACGGGCTGCAGCAAAAAAGGCAGCCCAGCAGAGTCCACCCAAGAACACAGATAATCTGACACCGGCTCAGCAGAAGCAGCTCGATGCGGTCGATAAACACCGTGCTGAAACAACAGCCGACCAGGAGTGATTTACGGAATGCAGTTTCAGACCTTCAGTTCCCCCCACACCCGACGGCCCAACAGTGTCGACAAGGTGATGCTGCAGGTAATTCTTGCGCTGCTGCCTGGCGTGCTTGCCATGACCTGGTATTTCGGTCCAGGCGTATTGGTCAACATCGTCATCGCGACGCTCTCGGCAGTGGCCTTCGAGGCGCTGGTGCTGAAACTGCGCAAGCGGCCGGTGATGCCCACCCTCTACGACCTCAGTGCCGTAGTCACCGCCATCCTGTTCGCCATCGCTGTGCCACCACTGTTGCCTTGGTGGCTGACAGTCATCGGCATGGCCTTTGCCATTATCATGGTGAAGCAGCTGTATGGCGGCATGGGCTACAATCCCTTCAATCCAGCCATGGCCGCCTACGTGTTATTGCTGATCTCCTGGCCGATCCCCATGACTAGCTGGCTGCCGCCGGTGGTACTCAGTGCCAACCCGCTGGATTTCATGCAGATAGTCAGTGCCATCTTTACCGGATCACCACCCACTGGACTCGAGTGGGATGCCATTACCATGGCAACACCTCTGGACGAAATGCGCACCAATCTCGATCAGGGTCACATGATCAGTGAGATATTCCAAAGTCCGCTCTGGGGCGATTTTGGTGGTCAGGGCTGGGAGTGGGTCGGCAACTGGTTTTTGATGGGTGGCCTCTGGCTCATCTACAAACGCACCATCACCTGGCATATCCCCCTGGCCTTCTTTGCAGGCCTGACTGGGCTGGCGATGATCACCTTCCTGTTCGATCCGGAAAGTTATCCCTTCGCCCTGTTTCATGTCTTTAGCGGCGGCGCAATTCTCGGGGCCTTTTTTATCGCCACTGATCCGGTGACTGCCTGTACAACCAGAAAGGGTCAACTGATCTATGGTGTGGCCATCGGCATGCTGGTCTATATCATCCGTACCTGGGGTGGCTACCCTGATGCCGTGGCCTTCGCTGTACTGCTGCTGAACATGGCGGCCCCCACCATCGACTACTACACCCGGCCACAAGTGTTCGGCCATGGGGATAATCATGGTTAGACATCCAGTAGTGATTGCGGGCTCGATTCTGGCCATGTTTGCCGTTGCCGGCAGCACACTGGTTGCCTTCACCCATGATTTCACCAAGGACCGCATCGCCGCCAACGAGCGGGAGACCCTGCTGCGCAGCCTGCGCGCCATGGTGCCCTCCAACACGGTGGACAATGACATGACAACCGACAGCCTGACCGTCAATGATCCAGAGATGCTCGGCAGTCCAGAGACCGCCGTCTATCGCGGCCGTTTGATGGGACAACCGGTGGCCGCCGTACTAACCTCAGTGGTACCCGGCGGCTACAGCGGCCCAATCAAGCTGCTGGTAGCCGTACGTTACGACGGCACATTGGGTGGCGTTCGCGTCATCTCCCATAAAGAGACACCGGGACTCGGAGACAAGATCGAAGAGTCACGCTCCGACTGGATCTACAGCTTCAACAACAAATCTCTCATCGATCCAAAACTCCAGGATTGGAAGGTCAAACGAGACGGCGGCGTCTTCGATCAATTCACCGGCGCCACCATCACCCCTCGCTCTATCGTCGAGGCAGTCAAGAAAACCCTACTCTATGTCAAAGACCATCGTGATGCGCTCTATGACAAAAAAGCCGCCTCTGATCCAGAGCCACAAGGGAATAAGAAGCCATGAGCAATAGCGGATTAGGCCGGATCATCAAAGATGGGCTCTGGGGCAGCAACCAGGCACTGGTCGCCCTGCTCGGTCTCTGCCCCCTGCTGGCGGTGACCAACACCGCAATCAACGGCTTGGGGCTTGGCATTGCCACCACCGCAGTGCTGGTGGCTTCCAACGGCACGGTATCGCTGATCCGCAATCTGGTCAGATCAGAGGTGCGGCTGCCGGTATTCGTACTGGTCATCGCCTCCTTCGTGACCGCCATCGAACTGAGCATGAACGCCTACTTCCACGAACTGCACAAGATCCTCGGTATCTTTATCCCTCTGATCGTCACCAACTGCGCCATCATCGGTCGTGCTGAAGCCTTCGCATCCAAAAACAACCTGCTGCGTTCGCTGGTGGATGGCCTGAGTGTCGGTGTGGGTTTCACACTGGTATTGGTCACACTGGGTGGCATGCGCGAATTGATCGGCCAGGGCACACTTTTCGACCAGGCCCATCTGATGTTCGGTGCCGCCGCTGAGGGCATGAGTCTGTCACTGGGCAGTGATTTCCAGGGCATGCTGCTTGCGATCCTGCCACCAGGGGCATTCATCGGTCTGGGCCTGATGATTGCAATAAAGAATCTGATCGATAAACGGCTGGCACAGACAACTGCGACAAAACCTGAGGCCATCGAATCCGGAGCTGAAGCCGGCACGTCCTGAGATGCGTATCCCCCGCATCTTTACCCACCATGATCTTGCCGACACCGGTTCGGTCACTCTGGAGAAGGAACCCTCACGCCACCTCGGCCAGGTGCTGCGCCTCAAACCGGGTGGAGATGTCGTGCTTTTCAACGGTAACGGCAATGAATATGCCGCACGTCTACTAACATGCCAGAAAAACGCCGTTGAAGCTGAATTAACCCACTGTCTTCGGCATGAGGCGCCCCCACCGTTGCACATCCATCTGACCATCGGCATCTCCCGTGGCGAGCGCATGGATTTTGCACTGCAGAAATCAGTGGAACTCGGCGTTGCTGAAATCCAGCCAGTCTTTTCTGAACGCTGCGTGGTTAAATTGGACCACAAACGGCTTGTACGGCGCATGGATCATTGGCAGAAGATCATCATCAGCGCCTGTGAACAGTCCGGACGCTGTCATATCCCCATCCTGCATAAGCCAGTCGGCTATAGTTCCGCGATTGAAAACAGCTCTGCCGGACTCCGTTTATTACTTGATCACCGAAGCGATCTCACGCTAACAAACCTGCCAGCTGCCAAGGAGGATGTGCAGCTACTAGTTGGTCCGGAGGGTGGACTCTCCGGTGAGGAGAGAGAGATTGCAAAAGAGAGGGGGTTCACCGGCATCAGGCTGGGACCCAGGGTGCTGCGTACCGAAACCGCCCCACTGGCAGCCATCTCAGCCATGCAAATCCTGTGGGGGGATTTTGCCGACTGAAGTGAGCCGGCCAATCAGTTACCTAACGAAAGTGCGGAAACCACAGAATCGCAGGACGTGCTGAGCATAGCGATACGCTAGGAGGCTGTCGGGTTTATCCGTTTGATGCGACTAATCCGCAGGAGCGGATTGAGCAGCTCTGCTGCCCCCGAAGGGGTGAAGGGCAGGATGCCCGTAATAAAATCACTGGGGGCGAATCAAATCAGTTTACCGAACGAGGCGATTAAATGAACAGGAGTCCATTTGACGGCGAAGCCACCGCAGGGTGCGAGGCAGGACGCCGAGCATCAATAGTGGACCTATTTAACGAGTCCGATAAGCTGAGTTGATCGTCATCCAGGGATTTGCAGCCAAACAGTGTTAAACCCGACAGTCTCCTAGTGCTGCATCATATCGCCGGACGCCACATCCCCTTCTTGGCTTCATCACAACGGGTGATCAGTTTGGCTTTTCCCGTCGCAATGCAAAGTAGCGACAGCTCACTGGCCTTCTGCCCCAATTTCTGCCTGGTTGCAATCATACGCGGTAGATACTCCACATCCTCTTTGAATGTCTCACTCAGCGCCTGTTGAAACGCAAGGCTGGTCTTGAACTCTCCCTTCTTGTAGGCAATATCGGATAGCATGCTGTAGGTATTATATGGCGCCTGGCCCGACTTATAGGCTTTCGTAAGATTCGTTACTGCCGATTTACCCTTGTTCTGATAATACCGCACCTGAAACATCACCATGCGGGTGTATGGATCATCGGAACAACTTCCACTTATGCCTTTCAATCCACTCGCTGCAGCCTTCGTGAGTATGCCGGGTTTTTCCTTGGCCTGAAGCATCAAATCGTTCGCCTCATACGCATGCTTATAGCATGCGATAAATTTGCGTGAAGACGCACTCTTCATAACCGTCAAAAAAGGCTTCTCAATGAACGCCGGTCGAGCCCGGTCAGGATGGGAGGCCCGGACATATTTTCTGATCTGCTTGCGCCGCTCTTTTGCATCCTCATGGCTGTGGCTCAACTGATCTTTGAGATCATCCGATACATTGCTCAACAGCTGATTAAAATCAATCTTCAGCTCTGGACTGCTTTTTGGAGATTGAGTGGTGACCACAGGATTGCGTTCGACAAACTCCACCCTTTTCTGGGCGGTGAATTCGATCAACTTCAGGACCTCAAGCATCGCATCGCCATTATAGCCGGCACGAATCAGCAGATCGGCTCCCAGGTAGTCTGCCTCATTCTCCTGTCCCCGATTCCAGTTGGGGAAAAAAGCATTCTTCAAGGCCCAGTCAGCCACCTTTAGCTTCGCGTAATCTGCTGCACCTGCCTTCCCCTTTCCGACTGCAACCTGCAGATAGAGATCTGAATAATCCAGCAGACGTTCGCTGACGACACTCAGTGTTTCCTTTTGATGGTGCTCCAATATCAGATGAGAAAGTTCATGACCCAATAACGCAGCCAGTTGATCCTCGTTCTTCAGTTTCAATAGCGTTCCCAGTGGAATGGAGATGACACCGTTGGGCAACGCCTGCGCGGCAAAATCCGGGCTGGGTGAAATATAGACATGGGTCTGGATTTTTCGGCCGGGCCAGGCAGTAAGCAGTTTATCCTTGACCCCGTTTAGGTACTTCTCGAGCTCTGAAAGTTGCGCCACACCTTCTCCTGCGCGGCGCAGTAAAAGAATATCCTGTTGGAAGCCGCCGCTATCCCCTGCAGACTGTTCCGTCTCCATTGCAGCCTCTTCCGCATCCTGCTCGGCTGTCAACTGGTCGAGCAGCGTGCCCTCAAGCCCCGAGGTTCGGTCTGAGAGTCCGACGGCCCTGCCCACACTACCGACAGCGGAACCGACTGATTCCTTCACCGAAGTAAAAAAATCTCCAATCCCACCATGACTTGCGCTGGAAAACAGGAGAGGGATGCAGAAGCCCAGGAGGGGGATCATTAACCTTCTTTTTATGGACATGACTCACCCACCCCACGAAGACCATATTGGCGCCGATCGCTGGCCTGTGCAATAGCGGCCCGGTGACAGTCATTTCGCTTCAGGTTTTGCAAATCACCTGTCAGAACATCGCTCTGGTTAACCCAAACCTCTTTTCCCTCCGGCGTCCGGATCTTCAGGAAATTACTCTGATCTTTGGCGAGAACAGTGATTGGCGGCTCTCCCAGCCCGTCGACGGATTGATAGCGATATTTTCCTGCCTCGCGCACCTCGACCTCATCACTGTCAAAGCCAACGATTTCACGGGGAGGCGATTCGGCTCTGACCGGAAACGCCAACAAGAGCGCGCAAGTCAGGATGAACAATAATCCAAGGTGATGGGGTTTTTGTCTGTCCATAGTTTTTCCATTTCTGACCAAACTCAGAATTATTTTAGTACACGCTCAATGGTTATCACCACTCGCTTAGTGAGTTCACTGTTAACAAATTGCCCGACAATACCGAGCAATGCGAGGTAACCAATTGAGTTGAGCGGCTCATATCGCAGGACCAAAAACATACCACCCGCAAGAACCAGAATAGCAAATATCCCGGATGCCACAACCAGGCTGCGCGAATACTCCATCCATTTGTTGTTAACTCTGCCTTTCATGTCGATAAAAAGCAACAAAAGAGAAATTAATCCCGCTACGACAACCCAGGCCCATTGATTGAGCCGGTCCAGTTCCTCATTGGCTGCTCTGACCACATCCTGGCCATCTGACATCAGGTTGTCCAATGCCATGGCGTGCAACATTACCCCTGGTAGCAAGCCATGAACGGGGGAGCGGACGATATCATGGAGCCCCTCCAAATGGAGGCCATAAAGGACAATTTTGTTTTCTACCAATGACCGAAGCCGCTCCTTCTGTTCAGGCGTACCCAATTTATCGAAATAGAGCAGATCGTCGGCGAAAAGCACCTGCTGGTAGGGACAGGGAACCTCCAGCGCCTGCTCGTCGTCATAATCGACAAAGTCATTTACCAACCCCCAGAAGAGCTGCCGCGCCATTTCAGCAATATCGTCCTGTTTCCCGGAACAAACATCGGTAATAACTTCAGGGAAGGGCGGCGGTGCAGGGCGGCTCCCCCAACGCACTGACAGAGCAGTCCCCTCGACGGCCGGACTCTCATTCAGCACATCTTTTGCACAACTATCCAGTGGAGAATCCCCGAGACAGGCAAGCCGATAGAGTTCATAGGCCGAGGTATAGCGCCCCCCATCACGCAGGGGATAGCCTTTTTCATACCCTTCCCAGCCGTTGACTGTCAGCCCGAATTTCGAATCCAGACTTTTCTGTATTGGAGTCAGCTCCTCATCGCTGTAACCACCGGCAAAGAGATAACGTGTTTTGAAACGCTCCTGGACCCGTTGCAGGCGGCGTTCCATACGCGGCAGACTACTATCAATACTGCGTTCTTTTTTGAAATAGACATCGACAAAAACAGCGCGCGCATTATAACGACCCAGGCGTTCCAAAATGACGCCATGATCCTGATAGAGCAGTGGCCACTCGTTGGCACGGATGGCTCCCTGACTGTGGAGTGCATCGATTGTCCGGTCATTCTGCAGTACAACCAGAATATCCTTCTGGGCCGACGATTGGTAAAGGGGAGCCATCACTTTGTAGAAAGCATCCTGTGAGGCCTGATCGGCGACATCTCCAAGACCGAAAGGGTTAAGCGTCAAAATACCCACCCCGAGGAAGGAGTAAAACAACCAGCGCACAACAAACAGCGCAAATGTTTGTTTATCAGGCATCAGAAGTTTCCGCGAGCCAATTGATGCAGCCGCTTCAACAAACAGTGTTCATCAAAAATCATAAGGACCGGCAGGCCTGTCAACAGCCTTCCTGTCAGGTTCTCTACCACGGTGGATATTGATTTGAACACTGGAGTGGCTCAGGAAAAGCGTCAACGCAATCATCACCAGTACACCACCCAGTTTCAGCATGGCATCCAACGCATAGGTCACATCTTCTGCCTCCGTGGCACTGACGTTAATATCCAGCGAGAGACCATAAGAGAATAGTTTGACGATAAGTACCATCAGAATCAGTTTACCCAGCTTGCTCTTCAGGTGATCGATGTCATCAATTTTGAGAATCTGACCTTTGATCTTCTGGTATTCAGCATCCTTTTTGCTGCCGGAATATTTTCCCGGCAGACCTATCTCACTGATGAACAGCTCATAGATTCCATAGGTAAAGACCATAAAAATCGAGGCCATCAATACCGCATCTATTGCCTCAACAGAGGTTTTGATGACTGTAATTTTCCAACCGGACGAGCCGATGTCACCAAGCAGCTTAACCAGGTGGGTGAATTCAACCAGCATGAGGCCCAACCATATGATAGAAACGCATAGAGAGACCAATACAGAGAGGATAGCAAGGTGCCGCATCCCCCAAAGGCCGGGTTCAACTTTGTCATCAAGAAAACTCTCCCAACGTTCCAGACGGCTCTTGTCAGGCTCCTGACTTGTTTTATTTGATTCCACGCCAACCCCCCCCTTATTTATTGTTAATCCTTATTAAAGACACATCTTCAGGAAGGATTAATTAATTGTCAATTCGGGCAGGGCGAAAAATCCAGACTTAAGCAGGAATCAAGACTATTTTGAGACATTATTTGGGTGGTATTTGGCACACTCCACCCAAGAAATGATTTCAGCAGAGAGGTGTGTGGTGCAGAGTCAGGATGAAAAGCGCAAGGAAGTCAGAGGGAGAAATCGATCAGTATGGAGTCGCAGAACAGACACGAGTTACATCTGTGCCAAGGCGTCCTGAACAAGTAACTCCAACTCATCGAGGTCAGGAATAAGCGCTGATTCACCACCAACGATTACCGGTTTCTGTATCACAACGCCCATATCTTCATCTGTAGAGGCGGGCAAAATATTGTCACTGGTTACACGCACCAAACGGGGGATTGCCTGGGCAACCAAACCAATGTACGGCAGTTCCTCATCGCCATTCAGGGTGTGGGTCACGATTATTCGGCCACGATGACCGGGCGCTTGAATCGATTTGTCCAATAACCCGTCAATAGAAACCACTGGAATGTCATACTGCCGCCACTCAATAAATCCAAGCAGCCAGTTTGGCAGATTCGCCTGTGGCTCAGGTTTCCGGTAGCCGACCACTTCCGCCACTGCGGCATTCGGCAGTAACAGCCGTTCCGATTCGAGCGGGATCAGAACGCTTCGCACCTCTGATGAGACAGCTTCACTCATGCACTGCCTTCCGCCAGTACTTCATTGATGTTCTCCAACAGATCGCTCTCCTGGTATGGTTTGCCGAGGCAGCGTTTTACACCAAGATCGAAGGCACGCTGACGGTGTTTTTCACCAACGCGAGAGGAGATCATGATGATAGGAACCTTTTTGTAATCAGCTGAGTTGCGCATATGACGCGCCAACTCGAAACCATCCATACGTGGCATTTCGATATCCAGCAACATGATATCGGGCACCTGTTCCTGCAACAGTGCCACTGCATCCACCCCATCTTTGGCGGTCACCACATCCATTTCATGACGTTCCAGGAGGCGGGTGGTGACTTTTCTCACCGTAATTGAGTCATCCACGACCAAAACCCGCAGTCGTTCTTTTCCAGCCCCAGCAGGAGCAGCCTTGTCAGCATCCGGCACTGCAAGCGCGTGGGCAGCACCCAGGCGTACCAGCGTACCGATATCAAGGATCAGGGCCACCCCCCCGTCCGCCAGAATTGTTCCACCGGTGATCCAGGGCACACTGCTCACTTGCTTGCCCAACGGCTTCACTACAATCTGACGCGTACCCAACAATCCGTCAACCTGCAGTGCCACCTGATGTTCACCTGTGTGAACAAGCAACATGGGGAACCACTTGGTGCTCTCATGCAAATCGGGGGCACCCGCCATCATCAACTGCCCCATGTTCTCGACTTTGTAGCTTCTGCCAGCGTAACTGTACCCCACCTGCTCACCAGCATAGCAAGCACTCAATTCCTCGTGACTGATTCTGACCACACCCTCTACACTGCCGTGGGGAATGGCATAGACCTCTTCGCCGATCTGCACCAAAAGCGCATCTGTGATGGCCAGGGTCAGCGGCAGTCGAATGGTAAAACTGGTGCCGCGACCAGGCTGCGAGTCGATGCTAAGCGTACCGCCCAGCTGCTTTACCTCACTGGTTACGACATCCAGCCCCACGCCGCGGCCAGCAATCTGAGTCACCTCGTCTGCTGTAGTAAAACCGGGCATCAACACACACTGCATCAGATCATCGTCACTGATCTCCGCATCCTTGACAATCAGGCCGTGGTCAACAGCCTTGACCTTGATGGCATCGATATCCAGTCCACGTCCATCGTCTGAGATTGTCAGTACGATGTCGGTTGCTTCCCTCGCCATGTAAAGCGAGACTACACCTTGTTCGCCTTTTTCAGTTTGGGCACGTTCAGATGAATTCTCGATCCCGTGGGAAACCGCGTTGCGCAGCAGATGCTCCAAGGCGGGAATCATCCGATTGAGTATGCTTCGATCCATCTCGCCATCGGCGCCGAAGCTATCGAGACGCGCCTTTTTCCCCAACTGATCGGCAGTCTGCCGAACCACGCGCTGCAGCCTGGGCAACAACTGCGCAAAGGGAACCATACGGGTGCGCAACAGTCCATCCTGTAGATCGGTGGAAATACGCGACTGCTGAAGCAACAGTGTGTCTGTCTCACGCTGAAGATCGTCCATCAGGTGATAGATACTGTCGAGATCGCTAACCGTTTCAATCAGGGCTCTGGAGAGCTGCTGCATATTGGAGAAACGATCGAGTTCCAACGGATCGAAAGCCGCCTTGTCCCCATCATCCTTCTCGTAGTCGTCCCTTTCCCAACGATAGAGAATCTGGGCTTCCGTCTCTATCTCCAGCTTGCGCAGCTGATCGTGCAGACGGGACACGGTCTGCTCCAACTCAGTCAGGTTAAACCCGAGCACACTGTTCTGTTGCTCCAAACGGGTGCGATAGATACTGATCTCACCGGCATTATTAACCATGCGATCCATTAACATGGAGCTGACACGCACTTGGTCTCGGGCCGGTCGAAAGATCGAGCCGGACTCATCCACCTGGGGCTCGACATCAGTCTCACCCTTGAACAGAGAGAAGGCTTTCTTCCAGACATCAGCTGACGACACACTCTCCTGCAGAGGCTCCATCTCGTCAGGCTGCGCTGCCTTCTCGTCAATACCCGGGGATGGCGCTTCAGCCTCCTCCGTTTCCGGCCAAGTCCGTTCGCCATCAACCTCAGCCAAACCTATTTCCGACAGCAGGCCATCAAGCTCACCTATCAGATTTTGAGGTTGATGTACCCTGCCGATACTGCCCACCTCATCCACCTGGGTGGCCAATCTGTCCAGTGCTTGGCGCGTCAGATCAGTAACTGTTTCGCTAGCCTGCAGCTGACGTTCAGCTACACCGGTAAAAACAGTCTCCAGCGCATGACTGAGATCCCCTACGGGCAGAATGCCAGCCAGTCGCGCACTCCCTTTCAGGGTATGAAGTGTGCGTTGAATATCATCAATAAGCGTGTCGTTTTCAGAATCTCCCATCCACTGCTGGTAGGTGGATTCGATGGATTCGAGCAGTTCTCTCGCTTCCTCAACGAAAATCTCGATCAGCTCCGGGTCTTCGCCAACCTCGAACAGCGGCTCTTCCTGCATAAGTGGCAGAGAGAGGTCTTCAAGGCCAACCTCGGCTGCAATATCCTCTTCACCACCTTCTACGGAAACCGGTGCAAGCTCAATCGCCTCGGAGATTTCAGCCTCTTGAACATTGCCCTCCATCTGCCCATCCTGCCGGGCTTCAGACGTTTCCTCTCTGACCTCTTCTTTTTCGAGCAGTGCGTGAGCGTGGTCGAGACGATGCAGAAAATCCTCGGTCTCCGGTTCCTGCAGTTTATGGTCAAGAAGCCACGCCAGTAGACCACGGATATATGAAGCACCATCATCAATAAAGGCAACTACCTCCTCATTGGTAACCTGATGGTGAGACATCAGCGAATTCACATAGTATTCGAGCGCCTTGCTCAGACCCGCTATGGATGTGACGCCTGCCATGTGAGCACTGCCGTGCAGGGTATGAAAAGCGCGTGAAACCTTTTCGGTCAGCGGCATGCCTTCGGCGCTCGCTTTCGCCTTTCTAACAAACTTATCCAGGGTTTTGAGATGCGCCGCCGACTCCGCTTCAAAAATCTCTAGCAGTTCGGTATCGAGTTCAATTTCCAGATCCGCGGCAGGCACCACTTCCTCTGGCGCTTCGGCTTCGGCTTCGGCTTCGGCTTCGGCTTCGGCTTCGGCTTCGGCTTCGGCTTCGGCTTCGGCTTCGGCTTCGGCTTCGGCTTCGGCTTCGGCTTCGGCTTCGGCTTCGGCTTCGGCTTCGGCTTCGGCTTCGGCTTCGGCTTCGGCTTCGGCTTCGGCTTCGGCTTCGGCTTCGGCTTCGGCTTCGGCTTCGGCTTCCAGGGAAGCGTCGACAATTGATTCTTCTATTGCTACTTCGTATCCGGAAACCTCGTCTCCTGTAGTATCCAGATGGGCCAAAGCTTCATCGATCTGATCCAGTGCCGGTGATTCCACCACTGGTTCAGTAGAATCAGCATCCTCTGACGCTTCAATACCAGCCACTTCAAGCAGATCTGTATCGACGAGTATCTCTTCCTCAGCGGATGGGTAGTGCGAAGAAGGAGTGGACTCCTCCCCATGCTCGGGCAGCGGTTTCACCTCTTCCGTTTTGGCAGTTGCAGATTCCGCCGCACGCCCTTCGGACAGTGCGAAAGCGCGATTGATAACAGCATCGACATCAACTGTCGGCAACACCGAGCGTTCCTGACAATCGATGAGCTCCGGCATTATATTCTGCACGGTATCGAGCAGATCGAAAATCTCGGGGGTAACCACGATGGTCTCGTCGATCACCCGGTTGATCATATTCTCTACCGACCAGGCCAGTTCACCAATGATCTTTGCACCCACCAACCGCCCACTACCTTTCAGGGTATGGAACGAGCGACGAAAAGTGATGAGGGCATCTTTGTCATCATGATTCTGCTGCCAACGAGGCAAGTATTCCTGGATAACCTCTAGCTCTTCCCGCGCCTCTTCAATAAAAATTTCCAGGATTTCGGAGTCGATATCCTCGAGCGCGGGCTTGTCTGCCGACGGAATCGGGATCTCCTGGGTCGACGCTTCGATCTCAGCCTGTTCCACTTGCTGGGAGATGACATCTACAGGGGATGGGACCTCCAGGGCTTCAACCGGAACGGCTTCTTCAGTTTCTGACTCCTCGTCAGGAATTATCTCCGGGGATACTGGGAGGGGAACCACCGGTGCCGGCACATCGCTAACAGCTTCAGCCTTTTCAGAGGGCAGTGCGCCACGCGTCTCAAGTAAGCCGGCCAGTGCCGCTCTTGCAATGCTGACTATCTCATTTCGGTCACCAGCGCCGTCGATCAGAGATTCGAGGAAGTATTCAATACTGCTTATGACATCAGCCAATGAGTTCAGCTGTTGGCGCTCTGGAATCTGTCCATCTTCTATAAGGTGAGCGCGGATAAAGTCTGCCGTCAGGCCAAGTATCCGTGCGGGCTCAACCAACCCAAGCAGATTCAGGGCGCCGTAAACCCGATGAAATTCATCATAGACATCCTCAAGCACCGAGGCATCATGTGCCGTTTCGGTATAGCTGATGATCGCCTCTTTGGCTTTCGCAATGTCCACTTTTGCTTCGCGAACGGTCTGCCTGACCAGGCTTTCATATTCGCCCTGGGGCAGATCCTGTCCCCAGCCGCCATCATCGACTACGTGATCGATGGAGGCCTTTCCACTGTGAATATTGCTCAGAGACGATTCGACAAACAGCAGGTCGCCCGCCATTTCCATCAGTTCAAACTCTTCCGGCTGAGTCTCCCGTTCAACAATAGAGTGGACGCGGTCAGCCTGCCGAATCAGGCGGGTACGAAGAGCACCTTGACCGATCATACCAAGGGTGTCCCCCAACTTGCGCAGGGGAGTCTCCATCTTCGCCAGCGCACCGGGTTGGGACTGCTCTCCGCGCATGAACAGGTCAAGGATATCCTTGACGTGGGTAAGTTCAATGTGGATAGCATCCCGAACCGACTCGGCGAGATCCTCATTCGCCCCGGTCAGGCCCTGCCTGCCCAGCGCCAGATCAGCCTCGCTGGGCAATACCTCATTCAGATGATAGGCCTCTTTGACCTCCTGAATACGAGGATTGCCGGAATCTGCGCGAGCAACATAGTAGAGAAGATTTTTTAAAAGATCTTTCGGTGGGTCATTCACTAATGACGACTCACCTTCATCCACGATATGTTTGAGTTGACGGTCCAGCTTGCCAAACAATTGTTTGACAGCGATACCGGAATCGATGGTGAATTCACGCAAACCCTGGATTAGCGCGCCGGCAACCCACATAAGGCGATGGACCTGCTCAGTCCCGGCACTACGTTCCAGCTCGTCGACCACATCCTGTAGATAGCTCCAGCCTTTCTCAACATTCAGTTTGCGGTACCAGTTGAGTAGACCGAGATGGAATTTGTGCCGTGAACGGCGGGCCAATGCAGGCAGATCCTCATTGGGCTCCCCGGTGATACGGCCAACCACCGAGACATCATCCAGATCAGGATTGAACAGCGCAGCCTCAGAAAGCAGCGGTGCCTCCCGCACGGCGCGGAGATCATTCAGCAGTGGTAAAACGATGAACGGAATGTCCGAATCACCGGATTGCAGTTTTTCCAGATAGTCAGGCAGCTGTATCAGCGCCAGCATCAAGGCTTCGGCAGCGTCATCGATCTGCCGCACCTTTCCGCTATACATCGCCCGTGCGACCTGCTCCATCTCTTCCGCAAGCATGCCGGGGCCATAAGCCTGAACCATCTGCAACACACCAGATATCTGGTGTAGCCGATCGGCGCAAACTTCCAGGGATGAGGCCTCGCCCTCGCCTTCGATCCGTTCCTCAAGCGCCTGTCGCGCCTGACGAAGGGTCTCGTCAATCTCCTCTTTGACCCAGTTCAGGGCGCCAAAATCGTGAATGTTGGTCACAAGCGTACCTCAGTAGCCCATTCACGTATCGCAAAAAAAACTTTGCTCAGCATTTTGCCCCTAGTATCCCTAACCGCCATTGAACTGAATAGATGAAACGCCCCGCCTTTACGGGAGGCGGAAACCGGCAACAGTTTTCTGCAGTTCATCAGAGAGATCAGCCAGCTCTCCGATGGATTGCGCGGTCTGGTTGGTGCCATCAGATGTCTGGGTAGTAATCTCCTGAATAACCGCCATGGTGTCATTAATCCTGGCTGACTCATCGGATTGTATCTTGGCTGAACCTGAAATTTTCTCCGTCAAATCTGAGATATACTGCGAAACGTTCTCGATCTCCATCAGGGCTTCGCCGGCATCCTCTGCGAGTTTGGCACCTTTCACCACACCCGTGGTACTGGCTTCCATGGAGATAACCGCCTCGTTGGTATCTGCCTGGATGGTTTTAACCAGCGCCTCGATCTGCTTGGTTGCGTTGATTGAACGCTCAGCAAGCCGCTGTACCTCGTCCGCAACCACCGCAAAACCGCGACCCGCCTCACCTGCCATCGCCGCCTGCATAGCAGCGTTCAGGGCCAGAATATTCGTCTGATCAGCAATGTCATCGATCAGCTCCACGATATCCCCGATCTCCTGGGAGCTTTCACCCAGTCGCTTGATTCGTTTCGAGGTCTCCTGGATCTGCTCACGGATCGAATCCATGCCCTGGATGGTGTTGCGCACGGTGTCAGCGCCCGTGTTGGCGATATCAACCGAGCGCTTCGCAACCTCCGCCGACTCCGCTGCATCCTTCGTCATCTGATCGATTGCAGTCGTCATCTCCTTGATGGAGGAATTTGCCTGGGTAATCTGCTCCGCCTGATGCTCACTCGCTTCTGCAAGATGCATTGCGGTTGCGCGACTCTCCTGTGTCGAGGACGAGACCTGTTCCGAGGTGGCATTGATGGTGGTAACCAGCTCCCGCAAGGCCTCGATAGCATAGTTAATGGAGTCAGCAATGGCACCGGTAATATCCTCGGTGACGCTGGCGGTCACGGTCAGGTCACCATCCGCCAAATCGCCCATTTCATCCAATAGACGTAGAATCGCCTTCTGGTTGTTTTCATTCAGCTGCTTACTCGCTTCTTCACGCCGGCGGGCATCAACAACGAGCTGCACGCCCAACAGGATTAGAAACAGTGCTGCTGCGGCGCCGAAAAGTGCCACCGCGCCTGGACCAGCCTTGATACCAAGCAACTGAAATCGTCCGGGAGATTCACCAAAGACCTTGATCAGCTGTTCCGCTTTGTCACTGGTTCGGTCACTGACCTCATCGACCGTAGATGCCGCCTCAAGTGCCGGCAGTACCGCCGGAATACTGTCGATAATCTCTTCTGCATGATCGTTGATCGTGCCGAACAGGGTGGCAACATCCCGTAAACTGGCTTCTGCGGCAGGATTCGTTACTTTTTTCACGCCCAAGTCAGGATCACCTTCCAACAACCCGTCCAATACACGGCCAAAACGATCGCCATCCCGGCTAAACTGGTCAATGGCTGATGCTGTCTCCTGTCCCCCAAGCAATACTGCATTCACCTTGGTATCGATTCGCTGTGCCAACATCAGCTGTTCAGTGGCGATATAAATTTGACGTGGCGACGCCTGCTCGTTGATCAGGCCCTGCACAACCTCATTTGAGAGATCCTGCAGCTGAGGAATAAATTCTGAAATGACGCTGGAAAACTCGCCAATTGCCAAGGTGGGTTCTTTCGCGGCAAGAATTTCATCCGCATTCTGGCGTAACTCAAGCCAGGTATTTTCGACCTCACGAAGGGTTGGGCGCATTTCGTCCGGCGCTGGAGGCAACCCTTCTGAACGTGCGCCATTCTTGAGCTCCCACATGATCTGCTCAAAGCGGTCCCGGACGCCCTGCAGGGAACTGAATGCCTGTCGCTCGCCACGAGCAGCCAGGAGGGAAAATTTAGCCAGTCGCTGAGCCAGAATCCTCTGTTCAGCGGCTCTTAGCAGGTACTGTTCGTCAAACGACTCTTGCCTGGTGGTATGCACAAAGGTCAACAGCGCCAGAACCAATGACACCAACAGTAGTACGGAAAGTACCGTTATGGCCCTGTTTGACGGTGATTTAGCACCTCTTACTTTCATTACTCTTTCTCCTGAAAGCGCATCTTCAAGCCCCGCTGCAAGCGGTGCATGACACGGACTTACACGGCCGCAACCTGAAAAGCAGGATCCTGCGCCAATGAAAACAGACTTAAAACCGGCCAGACTTCACCATCCAGGTCAAATCCAAACCGTACATATTTTTCCATATGACCAACAACACCATGATTGGCAATTGCCATCGTTTCGCTGAAATGGCGCATACCCACCATTTCACCCACCAGGACACCGGTAAAAACGTCATGATGAGCAAAAACCAGTACCCGGCTGCGCCGGCCACGGTCTGTTTTATTTCCGACAAGATAGGATTGCAAGTCGATAACGGGAATCAAATTGCCGCGAACATTTGCCACACCCAACATCCAGGATTTCGTTCCAGGGACCGGGGTAATATTGCTGGGATAGTTAAGGATCTCTTTTATCTCATCGAGTGGAGCAACCAGTCTTTGCTCGCCAACGAAGAACATTACGCCTTCCCACTGCGCCTCGGCCTGCTCCTGCTGAGGAAGGCCCCGGGCAAACTCTCTGCTACGATGTTCGATAACCTGTAAAAGCTGCACCAGCTCTTCAGGATCATCAAACATAGGATCAGATAGCATTTCAGCCATTCAGCAATACCTTGATCTTGGCCAACAGGTCTGCAGGCGCCACCGGCTTGACTAGGTATTCACTGGCCCCCTGGCGTTTCCCCCAACTCCGATCCGTCTCCTGATCTTTCGTAGTCACCATGATCACAGGAATTTTCGCGGTCCCCTCATCGTTCTGTAACTGCCGGGTAGCCTGAAAACCATTCAGTATAGGCATCACCACATCCATCAATATCAAATCCGGATGTATGCGCTTTGCCGTATCGACACCCTCCTGACCATCGCGCGCCACCTGAATCTGAAAGCCCTGCTTTTCCAGGATCTTCTTCAGAACATGCACCTCCGTCGGGGAATCATCCACGATCAATATCGTAGCCGCGCTTGCCCCAGGTACCACAGTAGCCTGATCAAGCTCTTTTGGAGTCCTGTCTCTGTTAAAAAATCTTCTTATCATCGATATAAAGCGCCGAAAGCTCTTTTGCTCGCTGGCCGCAGTCTATGCGACCCCCATGATTATTACTCTGAATCAGGCTGCCTTAGTGGCATATCGCCTAATCGCACCCAAGAGTTCATCCTTTGTAAAAGGCTTGGTCAGGTACTGCTCAGAACCAACAATACGCCCGCGCGCCCGGTCAAAAAGGCCATCTTTACTGGAGAGCATGATGACAGGAATGTCTTTATAAACTTCATTATGCTTTATCAGCGCGCAGGTCTGGTAACCATCAAGGCGCGGCATCATGATATCGACAAAGATAACGTCGGGATGATGGTCAGCTATCATCGCCAGCGCCTCAAAGCCATCGATAGCGGTCATAACTTCACAACCGGCTTTTTTCAGAAGACTTTCAGCAGTACGTCGGATGGTCTTACTGTCATCAATGACCATCACCTTGACCCCTGAAATATCCGTCTCCGTATCTTCAGCACTCAACTTGACATCCTCTCGATAATGGGGCGGCGCAGCACATAATTAGGCCAGCTATTTGTTAGGAATCACAGTTGTCAGGCCCCACAACTGCCACAACTGCATACCTCCCCGGTAGTAAAAAAGCCTTTCCGGTGGATATCCCACCTTCAATAGCCCCTTTATCGCCCTGGGAGACTGACCACAAGATGGGCCATTACACCACAACACCAAGTCCTTGGCTTTGGAAAAATTCCATTTACCGCTCTTCAACTCCCCACCCATGAACCCCATCTCTTCCATTTTACGGGTAAAAAAACCTACGCTGGAACGCCGTGTGACACCAAACGACTCCAGTGCCTTCACCATTTCAGGGGCATCCACCTCTTTGGAAAGAGTGGTAAAAGGGATATTGACAGAGCCGGGTATAGTTCCACGCTGAAACCACTGGGGAGTTCTGGCATCGATCAGCAGCCCCTCTCCATCCCGCAATTTTGTCTCCATAAACTCGAAGATCTCGACTTCACCAATGGTCGACACCCGAGGATCAGCCTGCTCCGGCCTGATACAAAACGGCGGACATTTACGCACCGTCTTGGCAAAATAACCCTTGAGTTCGTAGTCGGGATCCTGAACCCGCTGAACCTTTATGGAACGTCCCTCATGCATGACATGAAGATAGGGCTTGTCGGCAGTCAAGCCAACCACACCACTGCTTTCACCTACCTCTAACTCATCTGCCGAAGCAACTCCCACTATAATCAGCAGGAGAAAGATGACGAAAGTATGTTTAACGAATAATTTCATGCCTGTCCTCGTAATTCTATTCTTATTTTGAGAAATTCAAAGCCGCTGCCCTCGGTATTCGAAAGTGCCCTGCATGTTTAGCGATGCAGGAATCGATCCATGATCTTTTTGCGAATATCTCCGATGGATGCTCCACTCTTGTAGTCGAGATAGATCTCCTCCTGACTTCGGCCAGGCAACTTTCTGTAAAAAGTAAAACTGCCCAAGTAGCGGCTCTTCAGGTTAGCCTCAAATTCCTCCTGGGTTGGCCCACCTTCAACCAATGGCGCCTGCTCACTCTGCCCACCAACGTCGCCTCTCTGCTCCACCTTGCTGGCTTCTTCAGCAATGGCGGAGAGGAAGGCATCGTCCTCATCCTCCGCTGTAGCCAAGCCGCTCACAAATAGGGGAATAAGAAAGAGCAACCACAAAATACCCGGTCGCAGCATCGCCAAACCGCTCTGACGGCTGAATCCTACCGGCATAGCGCACCTCAAATAGTTAATGATTTAACAATTGCGGACCGCTGCCCTTCTCACACTGCCAGGATGAACAACGAATCTCTATTTATTATACGGCCGAACCCCTTCAACCTACGCCAACCATCCTGGATTCACTAAAAATAGCAAGATGTTCACCCCGCATCAAGGTTAGCCTTCCTCGCATCAGGTTTGAAGGATCTTTGTCGATAACCGTGACGACCTCGCTGTTTTATTGCACGAAAAAAGCAAAGTCGCTTAAAACCATCCCAAATCCAAAGTAAACTGTGACACCATGAAGATCAGAATCGGCGTAGTCATGGACCCTATCGAGTCCATCAATATCAAAAAAGACAGTACTTTTGCCATGCTGCTCGCAGCTCAGGCCAGGGGCTGGGAACTCCACTACCTGGAGCAGTCCAGCCTTTTTCTGTCAGGGGGGCGCTGTCTCGCTGAAACCCGCACGATTCGGGTCAGCGACGATCCATCAGGTTGGTACGAAGTTTTCGAGAAACGGACACTGCCTCTGGATCAGATCGATGTTGTGCTGATGCGCAAGGACCCACCCTTCGACATGGAGTACATCTACACCACCTACCTGCTGGAACAGGCGGAGCGTCAGGGCTGCCTGGTCGTCAACCGCCCTGCCAGCCTGCGTGACGCAAACGAAAAACTCTTTACCAGCCTGTTCCCCCAATGCTGCCCACCCACGCTGGTGAGTCGCAGAAGCGATGATTTCCGTGCTTTTTACAAAGCGCACAGGGACATCATCCTCAAACCCCTCGGCGGCATGGGCGGCGCCTCAGTTTTTCGCATCAAGGAGGATGACCCAAATGTCAGCGTCATCATCGAAACCCTGACCAGTCACGGCACTGAATACACTATGGCGCAGCGATTCATCCCCGAGATCAGCGCAGGCGACAAGCGCATCCTGATGGTGGACGGCCAACCCATACCTTACGCCTTGGCCCGCATCCCGGCCAAAGGTGAGACCCGGGGAAATCTGGCCGCCGGTGGCCGTGGAGAGGGAGTACCACTGTCGGAACGGGATCACTGGATTGCCGGCGAAGTCGGACCGGAACTGAGACGGCGCGACATACTCTTCGCCGGACTCGACGTAATCGGCGATTTTCTCACCGAAATCAATGTCACCAGCCCCACCTGCATTCGGGAACTGGACAGACAATACAATCTGGATATCGCCGGCGATCTGATGAATGCCATTGAGAGGAAGCTGCAGTAATGAGTCGCATCTGGAACAGGCTGTCCCGACAGATTCCGCCTGTGCTTATCATCCTGTCCATACTCGTGGCTACGGGCTGTCACGACGAGCACCAACCCATCCACCACAGCCGCTTCCTCGCCTTTGGCACCCTGGTCGACCTCGACATCGTCGGCGCAGATCGAAAAACAGCAGAACAGGCCAGCGCAGCCATCCAGGCCGATTTCAACGCGATGCATCAAGCTTGGCATGCCTGGGACCCCGGCCCACTGAAACGAGTTAACCTTTTGATCCAGAAGGGGGAACAGTTTTCCGTCCCGCCGTCAGTGCAGCCCCTGATCGAACAGTCCAGCCTGCTCTCCGCCCAAAGTAACCACCTTTTCAATCCCGCCATTGGTCATCTGATCGATCTTTGGGGGTTTCAGAAGAGTCCCGAGCAGTGGAAACCACCACAGCAGGCGGCAATCGACAAACTGCTCACGACCAATCCGCGCATGTCGGATCTGCAACTGGACGACATTCTGCTGCAATCATCAAATCCGTCAGTCAAACTCGATTTCGGCGCCTTCGGCAAGGGGTATGGCATCGACCTGGCCATCGAACATCTGCGCGAATTGGGCATCCAGAGCGCCATCCTCAACTCAGGGGGGGATCTGCGGGCTATCGGCAACCGTGACGGACGCCCCTGGCGCATCGCCATTCGCCGGTCCAGCGGCCACGGTGTCTTTGCCATGGTTGAGGTGGATGGGGACGAAAGCGTTTTCACCTCCGGCGATTACGAGCGAAACTTCACGTATGAGGGCCGTCTGTATCACCACATCGTCGATCCCCGCACCGGTTACCCTGCCACAAAATCCCATTCTGTAACCGTCATCCACCAAAATGCCGCCACTGCCGACGCTGCCGCCACCGCACTCTTTATCGCCGGACCGGATGAGTGGCATGAGATCGCGCAGGCTATGGGGATAAAGTTTGTCCTTCTAGTCGGTAGCGACGATCGTATTCATATGAACCCGGCAATGCAGAAACGGGTCATACTGGTGGATGAAAATCATCAGGAAATCGTCGTGAGCAAGCCGCTCTGAACGAGGGAGCCCGGAAATCAAATAACCTATGGGTATGACCGCATCACTCCCACAGACTGACCGCCTGGGGATCACCCTGTTTTTAGCGGCCTGTCTGCATGCCCTGCTCATCCTTGGCGTCACCTTCAAATTCGAAGATAGAAAACCACCGGATCACCGCCAGCAGAGCCTTGAAATTATGGTGGTCAGACAACCGAAGGCGCCACCCGAGAAAGAGGAAAAGGCCGACTTTCTCGCTCAAGTAACGCAATCAGGCGGCGGCAGCGAAAAAACGCCCAAAAAGCCAGCTACCGAGGCACTAGTGCAGCCGACGCCGGAACCTGCACCTAAACAGACCCGATCCGCACCAATGACGAGTCTGCCCCAACCCTCCCCAAAACAGGAAAAAAAACTCATCACCCAGGCGAAATCAAAAATCAAACTCAAAGCCGAGCAGGCTCAGCCTGAACCCAAAAAACGTCTGACCGCGGCACAATTACTGACCAGTAAAAACCTTGAGATAGCCCGCCTCACCGCTGACCTGGAGGAGAAATCCCAGGCTTACGCCAAACGGACCCGGCGCAAGGCTGTCAGCGCCAGCACAAAGGAATATAAATATTCAGCCTACCTGGAATCCTGGCGGCGCAAGGTGGAGCGCATCGGCAATCTGAATTATCCGGATGAGGCCAAACGCCAGCGACTCTACGGCAATCTGGTGCTGCATGTTGCAGTCAAGGCAGACGGCACCATAGAGCGGGTCCGCATACTGCACTCATCCGGACACAAACTGCTTGATGACGCAGCAATCCGCATCGTCAGGCTGGCGGCACCCTACTCACCTTTTCCCAACAACATCAGAAAAGAGACTGATGTGCTCGACATCACCCGCACCTGGCAATTCCTGCGCAGCAACAGATTAGGTTCGGAATAGTCCCTAGCGAAAAAAACCTCTTCTATTTTGTTGCAGACAAGACGCCACGATCAGATACTATGGGGATGGATTCTAAAACCAGTCTGACAAATCACTTCCTCATTGCGATGCCGGCGCTGACCGATCCCAATTTCTTTCATGCTGTCACCTATATCTGCGAGCATAATGAGGAAGGGGCGATGGGTATCATGGTCAATCGCCCCATCGAACTGCAACTCACCGACGTCTTTGAGCAGTTGGATATCAGGATCACCGACGAAAACATCTCCGAGCAGCACGTCTATATCGGCGGCCCGGTTCAGACCGACCGTGGCTTCGTCCTGCACACTGCCGCCACAACCTGGGACTCCACCCTCAAGGTGGCACCGGAGATCAGCGTGACGACATCGCGGGATATTCTGGAGGCCATCGCTACCGGCAAAGGCCCCGATCAAGCGTTGGTCGCACTGGGATATGCCGGCTGGGGACCGGGGCAACTTGAAGGCGAAATTGCCGAAAACGCCTGGTTGAGCGGCCCGGCAGACAACAATATCATTTTCCAACTGGAGAACGCTGCTCGCTGGCAGGCTGCAGCGGATCTACTCGGTGTGGACATCAATCTGATGAGCGGTGATGCCGGCCATGCCTGAATAATGATCAACCGGGTACTTGGCTTTGACTATGGCACGCGTAAAATCGGTGTCGCTGTAGGGCAGACCATCACCGCCACCGCCACCGCGCTGGAGACCCTCCTGCCGGTAAAGAACAAGCCCGACTGGCAGCGCATCTCCCAGTTGATCGACGAGTGGAAGCCGGACGCCCTGATCGTAGGCCTTCCGCTGGATGTGGACGACACCGAGACCGATGCCACCGCCCCGGCCAAACGCTTCTCACGGCAGTTGGAGGGACGTTACCGATTGCCGGTACTGATGACGGATGAACGCTTCACCTCCTTCGAAGCCAGAGACCGGCTCGGCCACAAGGCAAAACGTATCGAGGAGTATGATGCCGTGGCGGCAAAACTGATCATTGAGACATGGTTGAGTGAAAATTCGTAGATGGTCTGCCGCCAAGCTGCGAATGAGATCATTGGATAGTCAATACGCCCAGATGATGGTGTTCCTCATTTGGACAGTTCGGTTATCTAACATTCTTCCTATTGCCCATCAGGTGGTAAACTGTCGAGATAACGAATTCCCTGCAAACTCAGAAGTTAAGGTAAAAAATGCTGTCAAATAGCTTTATGAACGCTGATGCGGTCGAATCGCTGGTAGATGAAATGGCGGGAAAACTCTGGTCCCTGATGAATGAACGGGGAATCCAGACGCCTCTCCTGGTGGGAATTCGCACTGGTGGCGTCTGGCTGGCCGAGATGTTGCATCAGGAACTGGGTCTGGAAGAGCCCCTCGGCACCCTGGATATTTCATTCTACCGCGACGACTTCACCCGCATCGGCATGAACCCGGAAGTCCACCCCTCCGACCTGCCGGTACCAGTGGATGACCGCCATATCATCCTCATCGACGATGTACTGCATACCGGCCGCACCATGCGTGCGGCCCTCAACGAAATCTTCGACTACGGCCGGCCCGCCTCCGTGATCCTTGCCTGCCTGGTGGAACGCAAGGGCCGGGAACTGCCAATTCAACCCGATGTCGTTGCCTTGCACAAGGAGATGAAGCCGGGAGAACACATCACCCTCACCGGCCCGGAACCACTCGGCCTGGTAATCGGCACCGAGTCCAACCGGGAATCACGCAATGGAGAGAGTGGAGCCGAGACATGAGCAGGGGACCCAGTCTGCAGCTGGACGACACAGGTAGGCTGCGACACTTTCTCACCATCGATGGGCTGAACCGGGAGCTGTTGACCGAGATTCTGGATACCGCAGAGGGTTTTGCGGGCGTCTCTGAACGCACTGTGAAGAAGGTCCCGCTCTGCCGCGGAAAGATCGTCGCCAACCTTTTTTTTGAGAACAGCACCCGCACCCGAACCACCTTTGAGCTCGCGGGTAAACGTCTCTCCGCCGACGTGCTGAATCTGAACATCACCGCCTCCTCCACTTCCAAGGGGGAGACCCTGCTTGATACCCTGCGCAACCTGGAAGCAATGCATGTCGACATGTTCGTAGTGCGTCATGCAGTCAGTGGCGCAGCCCATTTCATCGCCAGGCACGCAGCTCCCGGCGTCGGCGTGATCAATGCCGGTGACGGACGCCATGCCCATCCAACCCAGGCGATGTTGGATATGTTCACCATCCGCCGCCACAAGGGAGAGTTCACCGGTTTGCGGGTCGCCATTGTCGGCGACATACTCCACTCCCGGGTCGCCCGCTCCCAGATTCTCGCCCTCAACACCCTGGGCGTCTCCGAAGTCAGGGTCATCGCCCCGCGCACCCTTCTGCCCGTAGAGGCCCGCAGCCTCGGCGTCCACATCTATCACGACATGGACGAAGGCATCCGCGATGTGGACGTGGTGATCATGCTGCGACTGCAGAAAGAGCGCATGCAGGGGGCGATGCTGCCCAGCGAACACGAATATTACCGCCTCTTCGGTCTGACTGAAGCACGCCTGGCTGCAGCGGATTCAGAGGCCATCGTAATGCACCCCGGCCCCATCAACCGGGGCGTGGAGATGGCTTCGGAAGTGGCTGATGGTTCCCGCTCGGTGATCCTGCAACAGGTCAGTTACGGCATAGCAGTACGCATGGCGGTGATATCGATCATCATCGGCACGCAAAACCAACAGGGCCAGGATAACAAGGGATGAACAACACCAATAAGATATCCATCCTCCAGGGACGCCTGATCGACCCCGCCAACGGTGTCGACACGGTGACCGATATCCATATCGAGAACGGCAAAGTCGCGGCGATCGGAGAAGCACCAGCGGATTTTCAGGCAGCCACCATCATCGATGGAAACGATAAGGTAGTCTGCCCCGGCATCATCGACCTCTGTGCCAATCTGCGGGAGCCTGGGGCGGAATACAAGGCGACTATCGCCAGCGAGACGGCTGCCGCCGCCCATTCCGGCATCACCACCCTCTGCTGCCCACCGGATACCCTGCCGGTGATAGATACCCCGGCGATAGCGGGCCAGATCAAACACAAGGCCCGTAAGGCAGGCTACTGCCGGGTGCTTCCCCTGGGTGCCCAGACTCAGGGACTAAAAGGGGAAAAACTGAGCGAAATGGCTGCCCTGAAAGGGGCAGGGTGCATTGCCATCAGCAACAATTACGCCCCACTGGCGAATACCCTGGTACAACGCCGCACCCTGGAGTATGCCGCCACCTTCAACCTACTCACCATTATCCGTTCCAATGACAGGCACCTGAGCGATCAAGGCTGTGCCCACGAGGGAAAAGTCGCCGACCGGCTCGGACTGCCGGTAATCCCTGAAGCCGCTGAGACTGTAGCTGTTGCCCGCGATCTGGCACTGGGGCAAACCACCGGCGCGGCGATCCATTTCCACACCCTCTCCAGCGCCAGCGCCGCCCACACCCTGGCCTGGGCGCGGCGGGAAAAACGCCGGGTCACCGCCGATGTCGCCATCCACCAACTCCATCTGACTGAGATGGATATTGAGGGATTCGACAGCAATACCCACGTACTGCCGCCACTGCGCTCAACTGGAGACCGGGACGGCCTGCGCCAGGCGGTGGCTGAGAACATCATCTCTGCCATCTGTTCCGACCACCAGCCTCATGAGGCCGACGCCAAGGCGGCACCCTTTCCGGCAACCGAACCAGGTATCTCCGGGCTGGACACCCTGCTGCCCCTAACCATAAAGCTGGTTCACGAAGGCGTTATGGATCTCAATTCCGCGATTGCCCGTCTTACCATTGGGCCCGCAGAGATACTCGGACTGCCGTTGGGCAGGCTGCAGGTGGGGGCGACAGCGGATATCTGTATCTTCGATCCGGATACCTATTGGACGGTCGTACCGGATCAACTGACGAGCCAGGGGAAAAACACCCCCTTTGGTGGATGGGAGCTGCCCGGCATCGTCACCCATACACTGTTGGAAGGCCGCATTGTCTATCAACGAGACTAGACTTATGAACAAACCCCACCGCGATACCCTCTATCTGGAAAATGCTGAAATCCTCTCTCACGAGGCCTTCGCGGGCGAGCAGTTCATCCTGCGGATAGTGGCACCTGAGTGCGCCACAAAAGCACAGCCCGGCAGCTTCGTACACCTGCAGTGCGATCCTTTAGAGCCGATGCGCCGTCCCATCTCCATCATGCGGGTCTCGCCGGAAGATGGTTGGGTCGACCTTCTCTATAAACGGGTGGGAACCGGCACCACACTGCTTTCCAGGCGTCAGCCCGGCGAGAGCATCAGCCTGCTCGGACCCATCGGCCAACCTTTTCGCCCCGACCCCTCCCGCACAAAACCGCTGTTGATCGGTGGCGGTGTCGGCATGCCGCCAATGGTCTTTCTGGCGGAGTCTCTCTACCAGGAACGAAAGAAGCGGCCCTTTGTGATACTCGGTTCTGAAGTCCCGTTCCCTTTCGACCCCAAACCCTCACAGCTGCTTTTACCGGAACTGCCTACCGACGTGATTGCAACAATGCCCCTGATGGACGACTGGGGAATCCCTTGCCGTCTGGCCAGCCAGCAGGATTTCGCCGGCTGCTTCCAGGGTTATGTTACCGAGCTTGCCAGACACTGGCTGACATCTCTGAATGAGCAGACCAGGGGCGAAGTGGAGATCTTCTCCTGCGGTCCACATCCCATGCTGGAGGCAGTGGCCGAACTGGCAGCGGAGTTCGATCTACCCTGTCAGGTCTCACTGGAAGAATTCATGGCCTGTGGCGTCGGTGGCTGCGCCGGCTGCGTGGTTGAGGTGCAAACAGCAGAAGGTCCGGTTATGAAACGTGTCTGTGTGGATGGGCCTGTGTTTGAGGCCAGCAAGGTTTTCTGACTTATCTCCCTCCAAGCCTATTCAACAATATTTAAATAGGATTTCAAGTCCCTAATATTCTTGCGGTTTTAATGCTATAAGTTTATTGTTGGGGAGTGAGATTGCAGGAACGCTGATCTGGCAAAATTGATGTCGTTCAGCAATACAAAAACAATGGCTTGGATTCACATCGCTTTCAAATCATGCAGCTGCGCCCGCTGCAAACCCGCTATGTGTTGCCTCCAATTAAAAATATTATAAATTGGCAATGGAAAAATCAGTTATTAGTGTGATGTTGGAATTGGATGCAAGCAGGCTTCCATCCGTTCCTCACGTACTTCTTCAATTAATAGACATCTGCAATCATGCCGACGTCTGTTTCAGCGACCTGGAAAATATCATCCGCCAGGACGCCGCCCTCTCATCCAAGGTACTCGCGGCTGCAAACTCCCCGATTTATAGACAGTGGGGATCCGAAGCCAGCCTTGGACGATTATTGGTTGTGCTGGGCTTAAATACCGTCAAAACCATCGCCATGACAAGTGCGGTGCAAGACTTGTTCTCCCAAGTCGACGACTCTGTCAGCCAATATATGGATGAACTCTGGCTGCACTCCCTGACATGCGCCCATACAGCACGCGCAATTGCACGCTTAACCACCTACCAATCACCCGATGAAGCCTACATTGCCGGGCTGTTACATCGTGTAGGACAATTGGTCCTGCTACGAAACTTCCCCGCTGAATACTCAGATATTTCCGTGGAATCCTTTTCCGGGCAGGAACTGGAAAAACTTGAGAATGAAAAACTGGGCTTCACCCACAGCGAGGTGGGGGCCTACCTGATCGACAGCTGGCACCTGCACTCTTTCATGGCCGATGCCGTGCACTACCAGTACGAGCCTGCTGTGCTGATTCAAGACAGCACACCCCTGGTAAAAATCATCAACCTTGCAAGTCAGCTAAGCAGCCTCAACGGCACTCCGGACAACACCGTTTTCAAACAGGCAGATGAGCTGTTTGGATTGACCCAGCCACTGCTCGAAGAGATGTTGAACAGCGTTGATGAGCAGGTCAACAACATTGCCAACAGCCTTGGAATCTCACTAACAAAATCAGCAAAGACTGGTAATAGGGGGATAGACACGACTCCCGCACGCAAGCAACTGAAAGAGCAGTTAAAAGAGCGTATAAAAACAGCGGCCATCGTCGGCATGGCCTCACATCGAACCGGACCACAGGTTCCATTAAATGAGACACTCGCCTCTATTGTCCAAAATGCCCGTATCCTTTTCGACTTGACTCCAATCAGGGTTTTTCTCTACGATCAGGAGCTGAATCAACTCGCATATACCCCCTCAGAAGAGACCGAGTCCGGACCTTTCGCTGACATCTCAATTTCTCTGGAAGCAGACAGAAGCATGATTGCTGACTCTCTTTTGCAGGGCGAGCCGAGGCATTGGCTTGAAAACGGTGAAAACAGATCCATTTCCATTGTGGATCGCCAGATCCTGACCCTTATGAAAAATAACGGGTTACTTTCGATTCCATTGATAACTGAAGGGCGTACCGTCGGCGTTTTGGTCGCTGGCATTGAACAGGTGGACTGGAACAGAATCGAGTCCAACCTAATGCTGGTCTCAACCTTTGCCGATGGGGCAGCAAAATCCATACAGCAGCAAATTACCATCATCCGTTCCGAAGAGGAGCGGATTGAAGAAGCACGATCAGAATTCCAGCTACACGCAAGAAAAATCATTCACGAAGCCAACAACCCTCTCGGCATCATTAACAACTACCTGCATATTCTTGGCACAAAATTGGGAGAGGATCATGCTGCCCACGAGGAACTTCGTATAATCAAGGATGAGATCGAACGTGTAGGAAAAATCATCCTGCGCCTGCGCGACATGCCTTCCGATAGCGGAATTGAGCAAGGATTCGTTGACCTAAACAGTCTGATTCTCGATGTCGAAAAGATTTTTCACACCTCACTTTTCGTAACCCATGACATCAGTGCCCAGCTTGACCTCGAAACCTCTCTGCCTCCGGTTGCCGGCAGTCGCAATACCCTTAAACAGATACTTACCAACTTGATAAAAAATTCGGTTGAAGCGATGAGTGATGGGGGAAAGATTACTTTAATCACCAAAGACAAAATCAACATGAATGGTAAACACTACGTTGGGATCGAGGTCATTGATAACGGACCCGGCATTCCCGACGAGATCATGGAGAATATTTTTTCCCCGGTAAAGAGCACCAAAGGAGCCGGTAACGCAGGCCTTGGTCTCACCATCGTGAAAAACCTTATTAACGAGCTATCGGGCTCCATCAGTTGCACCTCAAGCCTTGAAAAAGGTACAACATTCCAGATTCTCATACCCAGGAGAATCCCCATGGGGGACGCATAACGATGACGATCAGTAAGCATTCAACATCAAAACTGCAAGATGGTAACGCACATCGGACATCGCAGATACAGGAGCAGGACAAGCCCAACAGAGAAAGAAATTCAGCCCGTATTTTAATAGTCGATGACGAACCCCGGGCCAGCGAAAGTCTGAGAGCGATCCTGCAATTCTCCGGCTACGCCATCATAACTGCGAATGGTGGGCGTGAGGCGATTGATGTGTTGAAAGCAGACACTTTCGATTTGGCGCTCCTTGATCTGAATATGCCGGATATCGATGGCCACCAGGTAATGGAATTCATAAAAAGCGACAACCACAATACCAGCATCATCGTAATCAGCGGGGAATCCGGCTTCGACCATGTGGCCAGTGCACTGAGAAAAGGCGCAAAGGATTTCATCCGCAAACCCTACATGGCAGACGAACTGCTGCTATCGGTATCCAATGCATTGGAGAGACAACACCTGACTAATGAGAACAGCCGTATTCAGGAGAAATTAAGACGTTCAGAAACACTTCACCGTTTTCTCGTCAACAACTCCCCCGATCTGATTTACATGCTGGACCAGGAAGGAAAATTTACCTTCGTAAACAATCAATTTGAAAAAAACCTTGGATTCGACGCAGGGGAACTTCTGAAACAACCTTACACCTGCTTGATACCCCCAGACGACATTGAAAAGGCAAAATACATCTTCAATGAAAGACGCACCGGCGACCGTACAACTCGCAATACGGAACTTAGACTGAAAAGCAAAGACTTCGATTCCCCCAGTTACGTCGATGTTCGTTCTGTCGCTATCGAACTGAATTCAATGGGCATCTACTCCACCCGACTAAACAGCAAAAAAAAATTCGTCGGTACTTATGGGGTCGCACGTGATATCACTGAACGAAAACAGTCCGAGGAGTTGATAAAATATCAGCTTTACCATGACCTGTTGACCAGCCTTCCAAACCGAACACTGTTCCGAGACAGGCTCAACATCGCTTTAGCCCAGGCAAAACGAAACAAAATAATGCTGGCTGTTCTCTACCTTGATATGGACAGCTTCAAAATCATCAATGACACCCTGGGGCATCTTGCAGGGGATGAATTGCTACAGTCCATTGCCACACGCTTAAAAGGCTGCCTCCGCGAGGCTGATACCCTGGCGAGGGTCGGAGGGGATGAATTCAATCTCCTGTTGCCTGAGGTGAGCGACAGAAATGACATAACCACAACTGCAAACAAGATTCTGAAAGAACTTGAGAAACCATTCCACCCCAGCCTGCAGGAAGTGTTCGTTACCTTCAGCATCGGCATCGCCGTCTATCCTAATGATGGCGATTCCAAAGAGATGCTGGTGAAAAATGCCGATATGGCAATGTATCAGGTTAAAAACTCCGGTAAGAACGGTTTCGCTTTTTTTGCCGACCACATGAAGGAACAGTTTCACAAGAGACTGGATATTGAGAACGGCCTGAGGCGGGCACTCCTCAACAATGAACTGAGACTCCATTACCAACCAAAAGTAGAGTTAGAAAGCAGGGAAATCGTTGGTGCAGAAGCCCTTGTCAGATGGCAGCACCCCGATCTGGGGCTTTTACCGCCCTCCGAATTCATCCCTATCGCCGAGGAGAGTGGACTGATCATCCAAGTTGGCGAGTGGGTATTAAGACAAGCCTGCAAAGATGCATTTAACTGGATGAAGCTTCATACTCAACCCGTAAGCCTGTCAGTCAATCTGTCTGCTCAGCAACTCGAATCAGACAATTTCACCGCTACCGTGCTAGGAATTACCAGCGAGTTCAACCTTCCCAGACAACTCCTCGAATTGGAGATCACCGAAAGTTCAATCGTACAGAATATGGAAAAGGCCGTTGAAAATCTCGGCATCCTGCATCGCTATGGTATCCGTGTTGCAGTGGATGATTTCGGCACAGGTTACTCATCACTTGGCTATCTTCAGTCTCTTCCACTTCACACCCTCAAAATCGACCGCTCCTTCATTCATGCGATAAAAACACCAAGGGACGAACACTCTATAATCGAGGCCGTAATCGCCATGGCAAAGGGACTGGGACTGGACCTCATTGCAGAAGGCGTAGAGAACGAAGAGCAACATCATTTTCTCCACAACGCCGGGTGTTTGATGGCCCAAGGCTATCTGTACAGCCATCCTCTCCCGGAAGCCGATTTTCGGCAGTTGTTCTCCGAAACCATTTGATGTACCGGGTATTGGTCCGTATTTTTTAGAGTAGCGCTATAATTTCGTACCCAAACAAATCAATCGGACGAGGTTATGACAACACAGACATCCATTCAGCAGAAACTTCAGGCAGCGCTTTCGCCGGCCTTTCTGGAAGTGAACAACGAAAGCCATATGCATGATGTGCCTGAAGGATCAGAGTCCCACTTCAAGGTCGTCATCGCGAGCAAACGCTTCGAAGGGGAAAAACTGCTCAACCGCCACCGCTTGATCAACAAGATCCTGGCCGAGGAGTTGCAGGGAGGCGTGCATGCTCTGGCACTACACACCATGACACCAGAAGAGTGGTTCGAACGTAACGGCAGCGTACGGGATTCACCAGAGTGCCTTGGTGGTTCCAAGGTTAAATGACGCAATGCTGGATATCATAAAAAAGCTTCTGGGTACCGCCGCTCCTATACATAGAAGTATGGACGAGCAACAGCAAGTCGATAAGGAAACCCGCCGGCTCGCACTCTATCAGTTCTCCACCTGCTCTTATTGTATAAAGGTTCGCAGGGTCATCAAGCAGCTGGACCTCAAGATCGAATATCGCGATGCAGCCAACAATCAGCGGTGGAAGCAGGCGCTCATCAGAGAGGGAGGCCTCTATCAGACACCCTGCCTGCGCATTGAGCATCAGGACGGCTCAGTGCAGTGGATGTATGAATCTGGAGATATTATACGATATCTCAAACGACGTTTTTCCACCTGACTCAAACCGTCGTCTGCTCGACCCCGGCAAGCTCATCGAGCAATGCGGCCCGCACCGCAACAAACTCATCACTGATCTCTTCCATCATTTCTTTCACGGCATCAACGTCGCCCTGTTCACCCAGCACTTCCATCTCTCTACATTTTTTGGAGAGTTGCAGTGCGCCTACATTAGCGCTACTGGACTTGATACTGTGGGCTACCTCACGGACGCCTTCACCATCATTGGAAATAATTGCCTGATGCAGTTTCCTTATTAAGCCGGGGGTGACATCCAGAAAGAGATTGACCACTCTGCTGATTATGTCTGACCTTCCCGGCTGCTGTAAGGCTCTGATCTTATCCAACACAAGAACATCAATGACCGCTTCGTCATCCACTGAAGAAGGGCCTGCTATTCCAGCTGATTTTTCCAATTGTAACCAGTGGGACATTACAGTCAGTAACTCATCTGTGGAGAATGGCTTGCCAAGCAGGTCATCCATACCAGCCCGGAGACACTGCTGACGAATATCCTTCTGCAGATCGGCTGTCAACGCAATAATGGGAATGCGCCTTCCCTCGTCCTGTTGTAATTCATACAGGCGAATTTCCTCGGTTGCTCTGAAGCCGTCCATCTCTGGCATATGGCAATCCATCAGCACCAGATCAAAAACATCCAGTTTCATCGCATCCAGCGCCTCCAGTCCATTCTCCGCAACCACAATATGGCACTTCTGCAATTCAAGCATGCCCAACGCCACTTCCTGATTGACCGGGTTATCCTCTACCAGCAGGATTTTTACACCGATCCATCTATCATCCCGTGCCTGTAGGGGAAAGATTTCTGCCTCTCTTCTTGCAGGCGCGGATTCTCTATCAAAGACGACATTCAAGCAACGCAATAGCTGATCCAGGCGCACCGGCTTGGTCAGCTGGAAATGCACAAGTCCATTCGGCACCTCGGACAGTTGCTGATTCAGTGGACTCAAAATTACGATTCGGGTAGCCGCCAGCGCAGACTTCTCTTTAATCATCCGGGCCAGCACCGCGCCACTGGCCCCAGGCATCTGTCGGTCGAGCACAGCAATATCGTACGGATTTCCAACGTCGGCAGCGGCATTCAGCATGGACAAAGCCTGACTCCCATTTTTCGCGATATCAACCGACAGACCCAATGCGCTGATCTGATTCATCAAATACCTGCACACCGTCGCATTATCATCAACAATCAGAAGTCGCCTATTCAGTAGCTCTTCATCCAATGCAGGTTCCGAATAAACTTCTTCTTCCTCTATGTGCAGCCGGAGGTCGAAGTGAAAGCAGCTTCCCCGTCCCAATTCACTCTCAACCTTCAGTTTCCCGCACATTAGGCCAAGAAGCTGATTGGAGATATTCAGTCCAAGACCAGTACCGCCATATTCACGTGTAATTGAACCATCTGACTGCGTAAAGGCCTTGAAGATGCGCTGTTGGTTACCGACATCGATACCAATACCTGTGTCTGTTACCTTGAATGAGAGACGAGCTTCGTTCTCAGACAGTTGCATCACCACCAACTCCAATACCACTTCACCCACTTGGGTAAACTTAATGGCATTTCCCAACAGATTGACCAGTACTTGCTCCAGGCGTACAGGATCACACCTGAAATAATTGGGCATGTTGGGCGGTAACACTGCAGTCAACTCAAGGCCTTTTCTATAGGCCCGATCGGCCAGCAATTCTACTGCGTCCTCAATGAGGTGCCGCAGATTGACTCTTTGCAGCTCCAGCTCCAGCCTGCCGGCTTCAATTTTAGAGAAATCCAGCACATCATCGATAAGATGAATCAAGCGGCCGCCTGAACGCTTGATGGTTTGGGCAAAGTGGCGCTGACGTTCATTGAGACTGCTCTCCATCAGCAGCTCCGCCATGCCCAACACACCATTCATTGGCGTACGGATCTCATGGCTCATTTTGGCAAGAAAGGACGACTTGGCGGCATTGGCGAATTCAGCGGTACTTTTAGCCTGCTGGAGGCTATTGATCAGTGCCTCATTCTCATATTGCAGCAGGAAATTATCACGCAAGGTTCTGTTCTGCTTGTTCACGACCATGGTCATAAACAGGCTATAAGCCAGCATCATGAAAAAGATATGCGACACCCCATCCGGACTGCTGGAATAGAATTGCAGAGCGATAATGATAGGGGCCGGTAAAATGTAAAAGATCGCCGCCACTGAACTGATTGCCAGGACATGAACCCCCGCCGATATCATGCCTGCAACAACAAGCACAACCATCATCACACCAATGGGATTGTTCTGTAGTATCGACAAAAGCACCCAGGCAACCAGACCCCAGCTCAGCCCCACCAACGCAGTCAGAAGGACGTAGATCTTCACCCAGAAATCTGTCGTCCCAAATTTCGTCCGGTAGTTCCCATAGGCCCAGGCTGTCACCAGGCGCGCCATCACCAACAGATTCATTGGGACAAGCCAGACCAAGACCGATTCCATGGGCAAAAGAGGTGCAAAATATAAAGCCAGTAAAACGCTGACAAACGAAACGATCAGATTTGGCAGCAATGCACTGCCGTATAGTACCCGGGCCTGCTCCAGTCTGAACAAAGCATCCAGCTCCGCACTATCCTGCGGCTGAGATGATCCCGGTTTTTTCTCTCCGTCCATCCTCAACCGTCACCCGCGTCGGAAGAAAAAACACTCTCTTAAAGCTGTCTGTACAATCAACACAGAAAGTTACCTGCTCTCCACACAGTTTCGCCCTCTATCCTTGGCGGCATACAATGCTTTGTCAGCTGCCTTCAACAATTGCTCATAACTCTCATCTCCGCTGCTGGCGGCAGTAACACCGAGACTCACAGTCACCTGTTCATTGAAGTTTCTAGTCCCAAAAGAGTGATCGGCCACAGCGCGGCGCAGTCGTTCGGCCATCTGATTGGCCGCGTCAATATCCAACCCGATGCTGAACATCAAAAACTCTTCTCCGCCGATGCGACCGATGACGTCATATGTCCGGGCGGTCATACGCAGCACACCGGCCAATTCACGTAAGACAATGTCTCCCACCAGATGGCCATGGGTATCGTTGATGCGCTTGAAATAGTCGATATCCACCAGAGTGCATGAAAAGGTGAGATTGTTTCGGCGCGCCTCTGCCAACCCCTGCTGCATTCGTTCCAGTGTGTGACGGCGGTTGGGCAACCCCGTCAGTGCGTCAGAGATAGCCAGCTCATTGACCCGTTCGAAAGCAGCGGCAGCCCGCAGAAGATAACGGATACGCTGCACCAACACCGGCCACACCACCGGCTTTGTAACAAAGTCGGTGGCTTCAACCGCGTAAGCCTTTTCAATCGCAGGCAGATCATCATGGCCGGTCACCATGATCACCGGCAGATGCTCTCCGCCAGGAAGCAGGCGCAACCTCTCACAGACCTGGAGACCATCAAGCTCAGGCATTTCCAGATTGAGCAGCATGACCGCCGGTTTGTCTGTGAAGAAGCGGTCGAGCGCTATGCGGCCGTTCTCGGCAAGCACCACATCGAAGCCTCCCTCTTGCAGCAGGGATTTCGCCATCTCCCGTTCGGTCGAGTCATCATCAACCACCATCACCCTTGGCCGCCGCTCCCCATCAACCAGCTCTTGGCTGGCGATGCCCGCACCCACCAAATAGGGGCTCGCCAGCTTACTATCCTGCTCCCGGTCGATCTGCCAGGGTTCATCCTCCGGCAATTCAGTAAGCACCACTTCCAAAGCCTGACTGACACGGGAAAACTCATCCCGAATCGCCCGCAACTGTTTTTCTCCCTCCAGAACTTTGCCATCGCGGGCCTCTTTTTCCAGATTCCTGCAGAGGGCCGAAAGCCGGAGGGCAGTCAGATTGGCACTTGACGATTTCAGGCTGTGCGCAAGCTGAAACAGCGCTCTCGCATCCCGCCTGTCGAAAGTCTGATCCATCTTTTCCAGCAGCGCCTCGGCACTGGAGAGATAAGTATGGATCAGTTGCGTGAGACGGCCTACCCGTAAACCCTGAAAATTATTCTTCAATACCAATAATTTTTCCGCATCAAGCGGTTCTGACACAGTCGTTTCCATGCCAGTGCTTTTCTCGCCAATAGTGGATACCGCTGGCCCCAGCCGGGTTAAAGACACGGGGGGTAGTTGGTGCACCCTCCAGTCAAGCAGTCTGATCAAGAGCGCACTGCCGGCCACCGTCAGACCTGCCGCCATCAGCAAAATCATGGCCAGTGATAGCGCAGAGTTACGCGCAAGTTCCAAGGCAGGCGTCTCACTGAGAATCAGGTCAACATAACCAAGAGGCATGCTCCCTTCCATCCGCTGTTCTGGTGGGATCGGCGTAAGAAAACGGATATAGGGTTCACCGGTGACGGGATCAGCAAACCGGTCAACCACAACCCTCGACTCTCCTGGCGTAATGCCTGCAGGAGGCGCTGTCAGTGACAAACGGGTCGCCGTCCAGTGGCTGAGAATAGTCTGGTCGGGATGCAACACGGCCAGATAGAGCGGTTCAGTTTGGTTTGCCAAACCTAAAAAACGCTGTAGATCCAGGTCGCGCTTTTCGCGCATGGGTTCTTCAACAAGCTGCGCGACTGCCCGAGAAAACTCCACTCCACGCAGTTGCAGTGCATCCAGGCCTGCCTGTTTTTGCCAGTCCATCCAAAGCAGAACCACGCTCGAAAGCGCCAACAGCAGCATCAAAACCGACGCTCGGCGCTTCAAAACCAGCAGGATTTTTTTATTATTGTCTGTTTTCAATCTTGTGTCCGTAAAATCAGTTTTTCACGCCGCCGCTCAAAGGACGATAGAGAGATGCGCAGGCAACGCTCGCGCAATTCAGCACTGAACGGAAACCACTCCTGGCATCTGTCCTTCAGCGATACAGCGCGTTCCTGAAAATATTTCGCGTGAGATGGACTACAACGTGTAACCAAGCCCCCCAACCAGTGGGACTGAGGCAAAAGCCCGAAAGTAATATCCCTATAAATATATAGGATGCATGCTACCAAAATGCGACATAGATCACTCGGAATCTATTTCCTGCTTTGAGTGTTTGCGAATTAACCGCACTCTGCAGCCAGAACACAACGCAAAATCCCGTAATCCCAAGCCCCGTCGAGCGCCTCATAGAGCGGCTTCAAACGCCCCTCTTCACAGACGTCCAGATGCTCCATAAGCCTGACGATCTCGGTATACTCTTCGGCCTCAACGGGCAACACATCGGTAATATCCAGCAATCCGACCTCCAGCGCCTCGGCGAAGTGCGAATATACCGTAGTGAGCTTGAGTTCCCGCTCTTGAGCGATACGTTGCGCATCCTTCCCGTTGTTGAACAGATAGAGGGTTTCGTTGACAGTGTCGCTGAGATTGTTGCGCAGCATATCGGGCAGGGGATATTCACGGATATGCAGCAGAAATTGTTGGCCATAGCGGGCCAACTTGCTCTCGCCCACGCCGCTGATGGCGGCCATTTCATGCAGTGAGGCAGGGCGTCTACGCGCCAGTTCGGTTAGCGTGGCATCGTGAAAAATGACGTAGGGCGGCACCCCTTGCGCCTCTGCCAGTTCCAGCCTCAGGACTCGCAATGACTCGAAAAGAGAACGATCAAAGGCCCGCAGTCCTGAGAGTTTACGTTCCCGCTTCGACTTCTCTTTTTCAACCTTGCGCTGACGACGCAGCATCAGCCCCTGCTCACCCCGCAACAGCGGCCGGCTCTTTTCGGTCAGCCGCAGTGAACCGTGTCCCGCCACATCGATGTCGAGATATCCCTGGGCAATCAACTGCCGGAACAGGGAGCGCCACTCACTGATAGAGAGGTCAGCCCCGATTCCGAAGGTACTGAGCCGGTCGTGCCCAAAACGCTGGATGCGATCATCCTCCTTGCCCCGCAACACATCGACCACATAGTTCACACCAAATCGCTGACCTGTGCGGTAGACACAGGAGAGCGCCTTGCGGGCCGCTTCCTGGGCATCCCAAGTCTCCGGCGGCAGCAGACAGTTATCGCAATTGCCACAGGGCTCCGGCAAAGTTTCACCGAAGTAGGCCAGCAGTGCCTGGCGACGACAGCCGGTCAACTCGCAAAGCCCAAGCATCGCCTCCAGTTTGTGGTGAGCGACGCGTTTGAACTGGTCTTCCGAGTCCGAGGATTGAGTGAACTGGCGCAGGGTAATCACATCCTGCAGTCCATAAGCCATCCAGGCATTGGCCGGTTCACCGTCCCGGCCGGCGCGTCCGGTCTCCTGATAGTAGGCCTCGACGCTCTTGGGCAGGTTTAGATGGGCGACAAAGCGAACATCCGGTTTGTCGATCCCCATGCCGAAAGCGATAGTTGCAACGATAATCACCCCATCCTCCCGCAGGAACCGAGACTGATTGTTGCGCCGCTCGGCATCTGACAATCCAGCATGATAGGGCAACGCTTTGCGGCCCTTGGTACTTAACCAGTCGGCGATCTGCTCCACCCGCTTGCGGGAGAGACAATAGACGATTCCGGCATCATTCGGATGCTCACGCATCAGGAGCTGCCATAACGCCTCTTTCGCATTCTGCCCCTCTGCCAGTGCATAACGAATGTTGGGCCGGTCAAAACTGTTGATGAAGATCGCTGCGCTCTGCAGACCGAGTTGCTCGATTATCTCATGCCGGGTGCGCTCATCTGCCGTCGCAGTCAGGGCGATGCGTGGTACGCATGGAAAACGCTCCTGAAGTATTGACAGCCGTTGATAATCCTTACGAAAGTCATGACCCCATTGGGAGACACAATGCGCTTCATCGATGGCAAAGAGCGCCAGCGGCACCTGCTCCAGCAGTGAAAGCGTCCGCTCATTGAGCAGCCGTTCCGGTGCGATATAGAGCAGATCCAGCTCCCCGGCCAGGAGTGCCTGCTCAGTGGCGCGGATGGACCCTATATCAAGCGTGGAATTCAGAAATGCAGCGTTTAGACCAAGCTGGGTCAGGGCATCCACCTGATCCTGCATAAGCGCAATCAGGGGTGAGATCACCACGCCCACCCCTGGCCTTATCAAGGCCGGGATCTGGTAGCAGAGCGACTTGCCGCCGCCGGTGGGCATCAGGGCCAGGGCATCCTGTCCCTCAAGCAGGGTTGCGATGATGTCGGACTGATTGTGGCGGAAGGTTTCGTAGCCGAAGGTGTTGTTGAGGATTTGGAGGGCGCGGTGCATGGGGAAGATTGTAACTTTTTTTGGGGATGGTGTGTTTCCTGGTGGATTTGGGTTTGAAACTTTTGTGTCGCTCCGCGACGGCTTTTATCTAACGGGGCTTCCGCGCCCCTACGGCAGGTTACTTTTCTTTCGGGAAAAGTAACCAAAACCATTGCTCCGTCACGCCACCCTATCGGGTGGCCCTGCGCTACTCGCAAAACAGGGGAGCCGCAGAACTCGCTGCGCTCAAACAACTGCGGCTCTTATCCCTGTTTTACTGCGTTGCTCGGTGGCGTGAAAGTCGCCCACCCACTAGCTAATTACGAGGTGCCTGCTAGTGGGTAATCCCGTTTCTGTCACGAGCGAGAAGCGCAGAAAAAGTCGGGAGAAGGGACCGGCTGTTTGAGCGTAGCGAGTTCCGGTCCCGCCGACTTTTGCGAGCATCACAGCGGCCCGTAGGGCGTGACAGTCGGGCGTGCTTTCTTTTGGTTACTTTTCTTTTCACGAAAAAGAAAAGTAACTCGCCCAGCGGGGCGAGAAACACGCTTTCCGCAATAAAAGAAAAAACGACAGCGTAAGGAAGCACCTATCAAAATACCGTCGCGTAGCGACACAAATAACACTCCCGAAGAGGAAGAGTCACTCTGACGATTTCCCAAAATAATCCCGCGTCAACCCAAACACCACCGGACTCAACAACAACAACGCCAACAGATTCGGCAACGCCATCATCGCGTTCAAGGTGTCCGCCACCAGCCAGACGAAATCGAGCTGCTCCTGCGCCATCGCACCCACCGGGATCATGATGATCCAGAGCGTGCGGAAAGGAAAAATCGCCCGTACGCCAAACAGGTACTCCACACACTTCTCGCCGTAGAAACTCCAGCCCAACAAGGTGGTGAATGCAAAGATCGCCAGCCCAAAGGTCACCACATAACCACCCACACCGGGCAGCGCCTGCTCGAAAGCCATGGAGGAGAGCGCAGCCCCGGTTTCACCGCTGGTCCAGGCACCGGTCACCACAATGGCCAGGCCGGTGATGGTGCAGACGATCAGGGTGTCGATGAAAGTACCAAGCATGGCGATGGTGCCCTGCTGCACCGGATTGTCGGTGGCCGCCGCCGCATGCGCAATCGGCGCACTGCCCAGCCCCGCCTCATTGGAGAAGATGCCCCGGGCCACACCAAATCGTATCGCAGCCCAGATCGCCGCACCGGCAAAACCACCGGTAGCTGCGGTTGGTGTAAAGGCGTGCTCGACGATCATGACGACCGCAGACGGAATCTCGCCAAAATGGGTAAACAGCACCATTAGACCACCCGCAACATAGGCAATCGCCATAAAGGGCACCAGCTTTCCGGCGACCTCCGCAATCCGCCGTACTCCACCGATCAGCACCAGTGCGGCAAGTACCGCCATAACGCCACCGGTCACCGCCGCAGGTATCGACAGATTGGTCTCCAGCACATCGGCCACCGAGTTGGCCTGCACCGTATTGCCAATACCAAAACCCGCCAATGCGCCAAACAGGGCAAACAGGGTGCCGAGCCAGGCCCAACGTCCGTCAAGACCATTTTTGATGTAGAACATGGGACCACCGATGTGGTTTCCCACTTCATCCACTTCGCGATAGTGCACCGCCAACACCGCTTCGGCATATTTGGTGGCCATACCCACCAATGCGGTACACCACATCCAGAAGAGTGCACCCGGTCCACCGAGTGCGATGGCAGTGGCGACACCTGCGATATTGCCGGTACCGATAGTGGCGGAAAGAGAGGTCATCAGGGCGTTAAAGGGACTGATCTCGCCCTCCCCCTGGTCTCTGCGCCCCTGCCACAACATGCGGAAACCATGACCCAAACGTCTCAAGGGTATGAGCCTCAGGCCCAGCATGAGAAACATCCCGGTACCGAGGATCAACACCAGCATCACCGGGCCCCAGACGATGCCATTCAGCCCTTTGACAAGTTCGGTAACACTCTCCACGCAGGTCCTCCCCGATGTTTTTATGATTCCCGACCTTGAGGCGCCGGGTGATCAGCCTACTATACACTCGCAGATGAAGTGGTCACACTGACCGAGTTATGACTTGACTTTTCACTACATTAGGGTAACCGTAGAGTTTACTGGAAAATACAACCCAGGTTGAGCCGTGTAGAACCTGGCTAAGAGGCCACCGCCATGTCTGTCTGTAAAAATATCAAAGGGTATACCCGTCAGCATGAACGCCTGGCGGATTTCTTCTCTCTGATGGCTGTTTCCCTCTTCTTTGCCACCCTGTTTCTCAGTCTCACCTACCACGCCTTGATTCTCAACTGGATTATGGCCAACATCGTCGTTCACGGCTTGCTGGTCGTTGCCGGGCTGGTGCTTGATGTGGCACTGATATTCGTCTTCCTGAATTTTGGCGCAGCCCGTTTTTCAGAAGAGGAGGAAGGCTGTTTCCATACATTCAAGGGCCGGCGCGCAGGCACAGGCTCTCTCGGCATGATGTTCAACAGCTGGTTGCATCACATGGAACACGTTGGTAAAAAGCATCGTTGAGGCTGCTTCAATGTTTTGAAGCGGCATCCTGAAACGTACTTTTCCGACGGGTCCACATGGCGAGACGATCCCTAACTATCAAAGCCACTGCGTTTGGCCTCTTACTGCTACTGATTTCGGGTTGCGCCTCGATGGCGACTGACCGACTGGCGGGTAATCTCTCCAGTGCGATGCTGAATCAGACAGACCCCGAGATCGTCCGCAGCGGCGCACCTGCCTATCTGCTGCTGCTCGATTCCCTGATTGCCGACGACGATGACCCGGCGCTGCTGTTTGCCGGTGCCAGGCTGTATAGCGCCTATGGAGGCGGACTGGTCAGCGACACTGCACGACGAAAAGGCTTGGCGGACAAGGCGCTGGACTATGCAAGCCGGGGACTCTGCCAGTCTCAGCCCGATATCTGCGCCACGATGGACAAACCCTTTATCGAGTTCGAACCGAATGTGCTGAAGGTAGGTCCATTGGATGCCGAAGGGCTCTATGTTTTCGGCACCAGTTGGGCAGGCTGGATTCAGGCCAACCTGGATGACTGGAATGCCATCGCTGAACTGCCAAAAATCGAAGCCGTGCTGCAGCGGGTCATCGATCTCGACCCGGGCTACGAGGCAGGACGCGCACAACTCTATCTTGGCGTGATTCGCACCCAACTCCCTCCCGCCCTTGGGGGAAAACCTGAAGTCGGACGCAAACATTTCGAACTTGCCATCCGCTATTCAGAGGGAAAAGATCTCATGGCGAAGGTGGAGTTCGCCCGCCGCTACGCCCGTCTGCTGTTCGACCAGAAACTACACGATAATCTCCTGCACGAAGTCATCGCTGCAAACCCTTCCGTCCCCGGCCTGACCCTCAGCAACGTTATCGCACAGCGCCAAGCCAGAGAGATGCTGAACGACGACTATTTCTAATCAGCCCGCACCCATCTACAATACCCATTTTTCCAGTTTTTCCTGTAGAAGGAGTTACCTATGATCCGCGTGATCATAACGCTGCTATTTAGCCTGAGTCTGACATCCATCGCCCACGCCACCACCCTCAAGATCGCCACCTTGGCACCAGACGGCACGGCCTGGATGAAAATCATGCGGGCAGCAGCAGGAGAGGTAAAAAAGAAGACCGACGGCCGCGTCAAACTGCGCTTCTATCCAGGGGGCGTGATGGGCAACGACAACAGCGTACTGCGCAAGATCCGGGTCGGCCAACTGCACGGCGGCGCCATTACCGGCGGCGGACTGGCAGCAGTCTATCCGGATGCCCAACTCTACAGCCTGCCTTTTCTGTTTCACAGCCTGGATGAAGTTGACTATGTGCGGGCACGTATGGACCAGGAGATCATCCGCGGGTTACGCAAGAAGGGGTTTGTCAGCTACGGACTCGGCGAGGGGGGCTTCGCCTATATGATGTCCAACAGTCCTGTGCGCGAGAGCGCAGATCTGAGGAAACAGAAAATATGGATACCCGAGGGTGACATGATCAACAGCGTCGCCTTTGAAACCACAGGCGTCTCACCCATCCCCCTGCCCATCACCGATGTGCTTACCGGCCTGCAGACAGGCCTCATCGACACCGTTGCCACCTCGGCCATCGGTGCCATCGCCCTGCAGTGGCATACACGGGTGAAGTATCTGACCAACATCCCCCTGATCTATCTCTACGGCACTTTGGCGATCAAAGAGAAGGCGCTGAAAAAACTCTCTCCTGAAGACCGGGAGATTCTGCATACTCAACTGGCTACAGCATTCCAGACGCTCAACTCCCGCAATCGAGAGGATGAGAAAAAAGCCCTTGAGGCGCTGAAAAAACAGGGCATAGATTTCATTGAACCGACCACCCAGGGCCATCAGGAGTGGGCACAAACCGCAGCAGCTACGGTGAAGGCGCTGGAGAACGACGGACTCTTCTCTCCCAAACTGTTTAGAAAGGTTCAAAGACTGCTCGATGAATATCGTCAATCCAGCCGCTGACGATAATGGCGCATATTGTTGGGTTACAGCCAAAAAGTCTAAATTACTACAGATTAACCCAACCTAATTCTCATCAAACCTGTTGCCTGATCTGCTACGCTTGATTAGGCCTACGAGATGAATCCATGGCCGGCACTAACCTGTATCAACCGGCGAAAGCCCCCGCAGAAGAGGAATCGTTCGATACACTGCTACAATGCAGGAATATCTCCATAGAAAAGATTCAGAGCCCCCCATCGACCCGCAGCGAAATCTACGATCAGGTTCAGGATGAGTGGATCGCCCTGCTCCAGGGCCAAGCCTCTCTGCAGATAGAGGATCGCATTGTCACCCTGCAGAGCGGGGATACCCTGTTTATTCCTGCCCACACACCCCATCGGGTGCTGGAGACCAGCACCGATCCAACCTGCCTCTGGCTGGCGGTACATATTCACCCGCCATCTTGATGGTGCGACTTCATTCCGGATCTATAGTTTCTGTCCAGATACGCCGTATAATGGACCGATCATGGAAGTCAAACTAAAGCGCGTCAGAGCGTTCATACTGCTTGCCGAGGATGGTGTAATGGCGCTTCTCCTGATGGCCATGATCCTGCTCGCAGTCACCCAGATCCTGCTACGCAACTTTTTCGACTCCGGCATTATCTGGGCCGACCCCACCCTGCGTATGCTGGTCCTCTGGATCGGACTGATGGGTGCCATCGCCTCTACCCGGGAGGATCGACATATCCGTATCGATCTGCTCTCCCGTTATCTGTCAGGTTCAAGACGCAGTTTCATCCAGGCCGTCACCGACCTATTCAGCGCCGTTGTATGCGGCTTCATCGCCTGGCACGCTGCGCGCTTCGTCGCCTTTGAATACGAAGACGGCTCCCTTCTGTTCGGCAGTTTCCCTGCCTGGGCCGGAGAGAGCATCATCCCCATCGGCTTCGGCATCATGACCCTGCGCTTTCTGTTCAATATACCCCTACGATTCCTGCCGGGGGGAAAACAGTAATGTTGATCGCCCTGGGCCTCATCCTGATCGCCCTGTTCGGCGCCCCGCTGTTTGCCGTCATTGGCGCCAGCGCCCTTATCGGCTTCCACCAGTCCGAGATCGACCTCTCCGTGGTCGCCATCGAATTTTACCGTATCGCCGAGATGCCGGTACTGCTGGCGATCCCGCTCTTCACCTTCGCCGGATATCTGCTAAGTGAAAGCAATGCCCCTCACCGGCTGGTGCGCGTCACCCAGACGCTGCTGGGATGGATGCCCGGCGGACTCGCCTTCGTGGCGCTGATCGCCTGCGCCCTCTTCACCGCCTTTACCGGCGCCTCCGGCGTCACTATCGTGGCCCTGGGCGCCCTGCTCTATCCGGCCCTCACTGAAGCGGGTTATCGACAGAATTTCAGCTTGGGACTGGTCACTACCTCCGGTAGCCTGGGACTGCTATTCGCCCCGGCGTTACCGCTCATCCTATACGCAGTGGTGGCGCAGCAACTCGGCATCGGCGGCTCCATCACCGTGGACGACATGTTTCTGGCCGGCATCCTGCCGGGGCTGCTAATGTTGCTGATTCTGGTGGCCTGGAGCCTCTGGTCGAGCCGCGGCGTCAAGCTTACCCCCTACTCCAAGACAGAGGCGCTTTCGGCCATCAGGGAAGCTGCCTGGGAGATTCCTCTACCGATCATCGTGCTCGGCGGCATCTACAGCGGCTATTTCGCCATCTCCGAAGCCGCAGCGGTCACCGCCTTCTATGTGCTTGTGGTCGAAGTCTTCATCCATCGGGAGATCTCCCTGCGCAGGCTACCCCAGGTCATGCGCGAGGCGATGCTGCTGGTGGGCGGCATCCTGGTCATCCTCGGCATGTCCCTGGCCTCCACCAACTATATGATCGATCAGGAGATCCCCACCCAGCTTTTCGACTGGATCCGCGCACGGGTGTCGGACCCACTGACCTTCCTGATGCTGCTCAACCTCTTTCTACTGGTGCTGGGCACCATGCTCGACATCTTTTCCGCACTGGTGCTGATGGTGCCGCTGCTGCTGCCGGTGGCCCTCCAGTACGGCATAGACCCGGTACACCTCGGCATCATCTTCCTCGCCAACATGCAGATAGGCTACTTTACCCCTCCTGTGGGCATGAATCTCTTTATCGCCAGCTACCGTTTCGACAAGCCGGTGACACAGATCTACCGCGCCACCCTTCCCTGGTTCTTCCTCCTTTTCGGCGCGGTATTGATCATCACCTACTGGCCTTCACTCTCCCTGGCCCTGCTTGACCGCAGTTGAGGCAAGAACCGGCTGCCCAGTTCGAAACCGAGCAGTCCGAGCATGATCAGCAGGGTGCCGAACCAGACCCGGCCATCCGCCGACTCTCCGTTAAACCACTGACCGACCAGCAAGGCGATCACCGGCGTTATCAGGGTAATCAGCGCCACGCGCATCGTCTCCACATGGCGTAACAGGTAGAAATAGAGCGCAAAACCCAACACCGACCCGATAATCCCGAGATAAACTATCGCGGAGATCACCCGCTCATCGACGACCCTGGGCCACGCCTCCCCCTGCAGAAACCAGGTCAACAGAAACAGCGGCACCGCCACCATCAGCCCACCGCTAGTGACCACCAGACCATGTAGTTCAGCATTGATTCGCTTCACCCAGACCGCACTGGCAGAGTGAGTGACCACAGAAAACAGTACACCAATCACCCCCCAAGCCATCTGCTCACCCTGCTCCAATCCGGCACTGAAGATCACGGCCAAACCGGACAGTGAGATAAAAACAGCAAGCAGACGCATCGGGGTCAAGCCCTGCTCAGTCAACCAGAACCGTGCCATCAGGCCAGTAACGATAGGCGTCAAACCAAACAGCACCGCAATCCATCCTGAAGGGATGAACTGGGAAGCCCAGTAGACCGACAGCATCGCAACGAAGATGCCGAGACCAGCGGCCAGATAGGTGCGGCGCGCCACGTCATGCCATGGCATGCGCAACCGCATCAGCTGTACCAGCGCCAATGCCAGCACCACGCCAATGACCATGCGCCCGGTAACACCGAATAGGTAACCCACACCCTCACCACTCCACTTTATTGCAAGCGGTGTGGTGCCCCAGATCAGGATAACCCCCAGATAGGCGGCCGGCACGGACATGACATATTCCTCCATTTTTCTTAACGCCAAACAAAAAAGGCCGCAGATGTTACATCTGCGGCCTTTTGGAATCTTGCTTATTCAGTAGATCAATCGCTGATCTTTTCCTCCAGACACGCAGACGGCATGACCACCGCCCAAATGGACAGTCGGCGCATGACGAACAGATGTTTAACGTGTAAAGAGATCATGACAGACAGCATGCCCCGCTATTACGGTGCCGTCAACGGCTTATTTTTTATTCCGGTGGTTCCAGAGTCCCACGCCAATCGTGGTGAGACCCAGAGCGATACCGGTGGAAAGCACCATGCGCGCCAGCCACTCCGGCCAAGCCGGGTTTGGGGTTATCAAGGCAAAAACACCGATGATGACGAGCCAGAATGAGAGCTTGCCGAGTAGGGCCGATTTCAGCAAATACCTATCCTCCAATATCACTAACAATGACAGGGCCAACTCATTCGCAATTGAGCGACTTCATCACTGCATCCAGAGTTATCTTGAACGCGTCTTGTAAAACTAACACAAACAGAAAATTTTTTGTGGAGGATAGCACTGCACAGGACAAGAAAAATAGACGCACTAATTTTCTAAAGTATTTGCCAAACCAGCCGAAAGGCGCATAGAGAGATGTATTTTCCAAAGAATCTTGGATTGCTCAAGTACACCTCAATCAATACAAATAATAAATTACCAAAGGGAGATGGTTATGAATATCTCATATAACTTGACAATTAAAACCAGCCCAATCTTTCTGGTCGGTTTTGCCGCGGTTTCGACGGTGATCATCGGCCTGCCTGGCATCAACGCCATGCACAGTTCCAAAAGGAATATCTATTCGTAAAATTAACGGAATTTGGAGTATGAAACAGTTATTAGGATCTCTGCGAATCAATCTCAAGATCTGGTTGGGATTTGGGCTGGTACTATCAGTATTGGCCGTCATTTCTTCTTTGACGCTGGTCAGCCTGAGCGGCGTACAGGAACGAGTCACGGATGTGGTGGAAGCGCGACAACCTACCCTCATACTCTCCAAAGAGCTGGCAACCCAACTGCAGCAGTCAGCAAGTGCGTTGGGATTCTATCTCCTCAGCAAGGAGGAGACCCATAAGACCGCCTACCAGCAAGGGCTTGCCCGGGTGGATAAGGTGATTGCCTCGCTGAAACAGCTACCGGCCATTGGCAAGGATGCAGAAGCCTTGGCACTGGTAGAAGCGATTGATACCGACGTGCAGCGTTTCCGCGCGCTTGAGGCTGGCCTGTTTGAAGCGGCAGCCAATGCTGAGAAGAATTTCCCCGGCATTGCCTTCGCCAATGCCAACATCAACTCCATAACCAGATCCATGGCGCAGCTCACCACGCAAATGATTTTATCCGAACTGGACGAAGAGTCCGATGAGATGCGCAAACAGCTTCTGGCCGATATCGCTGATCTGCGCTACGCCTGGAGCAATGTGATGAACGGTATTCGCGGTTACCTGGCGTTTCGGAGTGAATCCGCGCTAACGGATATGGAACTGTATATTCAACAAGCAGACAAATTGGTCGTGAAAGTTACCGGCTATGGGGATGAATTGACGCTGGACCAGGCAGATGCCTTGGAACAGATCAAGGAGGAAACGCCGCTATTCAAGGAACGTTTGAAGCAGTTACACACCCTCCATAGCAGTCAAAAATGGCGTACCGATGCCTGGTTGATACGCAGTGAAATCGGCCCACTGTTCAGGGCCATAGAAGGTAAACTGGATACCCTGGTAAAGGAACAGGAATACAAGATCAAACAGACCAGTAATGCCTTGCTGACTGATGCCTCGGGTACAACCCGGCTAGTCTGGGCATTGTCTGCTTTTGGGCTGTTGGTCGGCTTGCTGATCGCCTGGATTATCGCCCGGGTGATCAGCAAACCCTTGCGGCATGCTGCGGCTACCATGGATGAAATTGCCTGTGGGGATGGTGACCTGACACGGCGTCTGTTTAAATGTGGCGATGACGAGATCGGTCAGCTGGCCGATGGTTTTAATGCCTTTGCAGACAAGATCCGGGATCTGGTTGGTGACGCTGCACGTTCCACCAGCGGAGTGATCGCCGCAGTCGTGAAGACCGAGGAAAAAACCAGCCAGATCACGCGTCGGATTTGTCGGCAGGAAACAGTTACAGAACAAGTAGCCACCGCCATGAATGAGATGACCGTAACCATTGTCGATGTTGCCAATAATGCCGCAACGGCTGAAAGAGCAGCGCAGGCGGCAGGGAAAGAGGCGAGTGCCGGGCGCGATATTGTCTCTGAGACCGCCGACGCCATCCAGTCGCTTGCAACCGAAGTACAAACTGCAGAATCAGTAATTGGACAGGTTGAAGCTGACAGCAAGAATATCGGCGCGGTGCTGGACGTAATCAAAAGCATTGCGGAACAGACCAACCTGCTGGCGCTCAATGCAGCTATCGAAGCGGCCCGTGCCGGTGAGCATGGACGGGGTTTTGCCGTGGTTGCCGATGAAGTACGCAATCTGGCCAACCGGACGCAGAAATCGACGGGTGAAATCGAGGCGATGATCCAGCGCCTGCAAACCGGCACACACCGTGCAGTTAGCGTGATGGGCACAGGCCGGAAAAAGGCGGAGGCCAACGTCGAGCAGGCCCGACAAACCCTTGAATCCTTGCAGGGAATCACTGAAGCAATCAGCACCATCAACACCATGAACACCCAGATAGCCACGGCTTCAGCTCAGCAGCGCACCGTTGCAGAGGAGATCAGTTTTAACATTGCCAACATCAGCAAGGTCAGCAAGGAAACCGCACAGGATGCCCGTTTGACAACAGAAATTACGGATAGACTGGGCAAACTGGCCGCAGAGCTCCAGGGTAACATTCAGCAGTTTACGATTGCAGGTGAAATAGGCGTGGATTTTGAGTCAGCAAAATCTGCACATTTAGCCTGGAAGGCCCGGCTGCGGGCTTTCCTCGACGGCAGAGAGTCGCTCTCTCACAAAGAAGCGGTATCGCATCACGATTGCGTGTTGGGCAAATGGTATTATTCCGAAGGGATCAAGGCCTATGGTGATATCCCACAGATGAAAGCGATAGATACACCCCATGCGGAGATGCATCGCATCATCAAGGATATCGTTACGCTGAAGGAGACGGGGCAGACGGCTGATGCGGAGGCTCTATATCAAAAAGTAGGTCCGCTTTCCGATGAAATTATTGGCCTGCTGGTAAAGGTGGAAGGTGCGATTCTGGATCGTTGATCCTGAATCTTATCGAAACGGTAGTTGACCTGCTTCAGGTTACGAGTAGTCTGTTGGAAAAGATGGCGTGTCGGGTCATCGTTTGGAAGGGACGGATCGATCAGTGCAGTACGATGTCAAACCCTGGTTTATCGGCTTGGCGGCTGCATGGACATTGTGCATCCTGAGCGCCCTTGCCTGGGGTGTCCACCATGAGTACCAAGATGCTCAGGAGCAGGCGCGAACCCAACTACGCGCTAATTTCTTCAAGGATCTCGCCTTCCGGCGCTGGGGTGCCAAACATGGCGGCGTCTATGTGCCGGTTACCGGGCAGACCCAACCCGATCCACTATTAGCGGAGTATCCGGAACGGGACGTGTCCACTCCATCCGGGCGTCTCCTGACCTTGATCAATCCGGCTTTGATGACGCGCCGGTTCTACGAAATGGTCGATGAGGGTGACACGGGAGTACGTGGCCACATCAGCGGACTACGTCCGTTAAACCCGAAAAACAAGCCAGATACCTGGGAAGCGGAGGCGCTGGAAGCCTTCAAAGGTGGAGCCAGGGAGATAACCGCTGTCACAGCGTTGGATGGGCAACCCTATCTACGTCTGATTCGGCCATTGACGATGGCAAAACCCTGCCTCAAATGCCATATTCAACAGGGATTCAAACTGGATGATCTCAGTGGAGCTATCAGCGTATCGATACCAATGGCCCGGCTTGAAGAGGAGGCCATACATCATACAAAGGTAATGATAGCCATACTTGCTACGATCTGGCTGGTTGGTATGGCCGGTTTGGGTATGGGTTACCGGCGTCAGTCCCTGCATATCCGGGAACGGGAACAGGCGGAATGGAATCTGCGGGAAAGTGAGAAAAAGATCCGGCAGGATTACCACTCGCAGAGGGTGCTCTCCTCTATTCTCAAACTCTCCATGCAGTCCGTTCCATTGAAGGAGAAGCTGAAGCAATCCCTCGATCAGATACTTTCCATACCTTGGTTCCACATTCAGGAGAAAGGCTGCATCTTTCTTGTAGAGGGCGACGATCCTTCATTGATAATGCAGGCACAGCGTGGGTTGTCAAAATCCCTGCAAACGGCTTGCGCAACGGTGCCTTTCGGAAAATGTCTTTGTGGTCGCGCAGCACAGGGTGATGAAATACTTTTTTCGGATTGCGTGGATGAGCGACATCTGAATACCGGTTTACCAATGGCAGACCACGGCCACTACTGCGTCCCCATTCTCTCCAATGAAAGAACCATCGGCATATTGAATCTCTATGTTGAAGCGCACCATCGGAAGAGCGAGGATGAAGTCCGGTTTCTATTGGCTGTGACCCATGTGCTGGCAGGTATGATCATGCAAGATCAGGCTGAACAGGAACTGCAGCAACATGCCTTTTATGATGTTTTGACCAAACTACCTAACCGGGCTCTGTTCATGGAGCGGTTGGATCGTTTGATACAGCATTCCAAGCGGCATCCTGACAGCCTGTTTGCGGTTCTTTTCCTGGATCTTGACCGATTTAAAAATGTTAATGACAGCCTCGGTCATACGACAGGTGATCAACTGCTGATCGGTGCATCAGAGCGACTGCAGGCATGCATTCGCCCCAGTGATACGGTGGCCCGTCTGGGGGGTGACGAATTCATCATTCTGCTGGATGAGATCGATGATGTCGCCGAACCCTATCGTATCGCCGGACGCATACATGAGATGTTCAAACGCCCATTTGAATTGGCGGGACACGAGGTCTTTTCCACCACCAGCGTGGGCATTGCCCTCGCCAAGCCGAACGATCAGGATGCGGAGAAACTGCTACGCAACGCTGATAGCGCAATGTACCGAGCCAAGAACCTGGGTCCTGGGCAGACTGCAGTGTTCGACAGCGAAATGCATGCACAGGCAATCATGTTGCTGAACAAAGAGATAGACCTGCGCCAGGCGGTGGAAAATGAAGCGTTGCAGGTCCACTATCAGCCGATTATCGGCATCGAGTCAGACCGTCTTGCCGGCTTCGAAGCCCTCGCCCGTTGGGATCATCCAATTTACGGCATGGTTTCACCGGATGAGTTCATCCGGATCGCTGAAGAGAGTGGTTTGATCCAGGCGCTCGGAGTGCAGATATTGGGCAAGGCCTGCCGGCAGATGCAACAATGGATTAGCCAATCTCCTTCCCATGCTGACCTGTACGTGAGCGTCAACCTTTCTCTGAAACAGGTTCTTTTCCCCGGGTATATCGATTGGCTGGAAAATGTACTGCGGGAAACGGGGCTGCCGCCCAGAAGCTTGAGACTTGAGATCACCGAGAACATTCTGATGGAGGATGTGGAAACCACTTGCGCTATCCTAGACCAGATAAAGCAGCTCGGAGTGGGCCTCTATATCGATGATTTTGGCACCGGCTACTCATCGATGAGCTACCTGCACCGTTTTCCGTTCGACGCATTGAAGGTTGACCGCTCCTTCGTAGCAAACATCGGCAAGGGAACTCAACATGCTGACCTGATAGGGGGCATCGTTGCCGTCGCGAAAAGCTTCAGAATGGATGTGATTGCCGAGGGAGTGGAGAGGCGGGAGCAGTTGGAGAAACTTCAGGAACTGGGTTGCAACAGCGTTCAGGGTTATATCTTCTCCCCACCTGTAACGTCAGAAGAAGCCGGGAAGTTATTGACCAGGAAATCAGGTTGGCTGGTACCGGCCCCCACTGGAACCGGTACCAAACTTCATTCTCAGCCTTTCAGATTGGCCTGAATGGTATCGACAACAACGTCACTGGAGGTGGCGTTGATGTCCCACAGCATACCTTCGCCCTCGTAAAAGCCAGCCAGCGGTGCGGTCTGCTCGTTGAAGACGTCCAGACGCTTGGAGATCGCCTCTTCGGTCTCATCGTCACGCTGTACCACGGCACCGCCGCAAGCGTCACACTTGCCCTCTTCCTTCGGCGGGTTGCTCTTGACGTTGTAGATGGCACCGCAGTCCACGCAGGTACGACGGGTGGTCAAACGATCGAGGATCACCTCACGCGGCACGTTCAGGTTGACCACGCCGTCCAGTTCGATGTTCAGCTTGGCCAGCAATTCCTTCAACGCCTCTGCCTGGGGAATGGTGCGGGGAAAACCGTCCAGCAGGAAACCGGCCTTGCAGTCGTCTTCCAGCAGGCGCTCGCCCATGATGCCCATGATCAGGTCGTCGGAGACCAGCTCACCGGCGGTCATGGCTGCCTGGGCCTTCTTGCCCAGTTCGGTGCCGGCCTTGACGGCGGCGCGCAGGATATCGCCGGTGGAGATCTGTACGGAACCGTCGATAGCGGTCAACAGTTTGGCTACAGTGCCTTTGCCCGCGCCGGGCGCACCCAGAAGAATCAGTCGCATAGTCTTACCTTTTTTACTTAAAATGGAGAATCGAGTTGATGAGATGTTTCCCCCGCTCACACGGGAATTGGGCGCAGATTGTGTCGTTACTGGGGGAAAAAATCAAAATTGTCTGCAAATAGACCGCCTCAACGGTGGATTTTCGTCGCCCATTCTGGTGAAATTCATCGTCTTCCTGCTCGTTTTGCAGACGGATTCTCCAACCTAACAAGGTCGACCTGGACGCAGCATGAACTCCCCTGACCCGACAACCCACGATGAACCCGCCTCCGGCAACCCGCGCGGTGGCAATGGGCGTATCAGGCTGATCCTGGCACTGGGGGCCGTCGCCCTGCTAATCTTCTGGTTCTACCCGATGCTCTTTACGGAAGAGGTAAGCCCCGAGATACCGCAGGATGAGATCGACCCCATCATCCGCGCCCAGATCGAAGCGGCCAGGCAGACGGAGGAGGAGTCGGTAGAGACTGAGTCCAAACCCGATACACTCAATATCCAGACGGCGAAGACAGAGATGCCTCAAACTCTCCCCCCCCCTTCCCCGGAGTTGGAAGAGGGTGAGGCTGCGAGAATCCTTATCGCCTCTATCCGTAATGGCAGGGAGAACCTGGAACTAAATCAGCTGAGTCAACGGGCAGACTCATTCCAGCAGGAGGGCAAAACCACTGACGCCTATCTGCTCTATTTCTTCGCCGCCCGGCAGGGTCATGCGGACTCGGCCCTGATCCTGGGCAAGATGAACGACCCGGCCACGTTCGATGCCGACAACGACGTACTCGATCAGCCTGACCCGACCCAAGCCTTCAAGTGGTACTCCATGGCCGCCGGAAATGGACTCAGCGAGGCACAGACCCGCCTCGCCACACTGCACGATACCATTGAGCAGGCGGCTGCCAACGGAGACCCCCAAGCGCAACGACTGCTGCTGAACTGGCAATGACTATGCAACTGCGAATTCTTCCCCTTATTCTGCTCCTTACCCTGACGAACGGCCCACTGTTTGCCGCATTGGAGACCCCTCTTCGCCCCCTTCTGATGCCGGACAAGCAGTCGCTCTATCAGCGTGTATTGGCCAAACCGGATGCGCGATTCCACTCCACCCCGGAGAGTGAAGCGGGAGAGAAAGCCATCCCCTTTACCGCCTTTTATGTCTATGCACGGAAGGAAGTCAACGGTGAGGGCTGGCAGCAGGTGGGGCATAACCGCCACGGCCAGCTTGCGGGCTGGATCAGGGAGACGGATCTGATCCCCTGGAATCAGGGGCTGACCATCGCCTTTAGAGAACCCCTGGGCAACGACCGAGTCCTTCTGTTCAGAGACAAGGCAGGACTCAGATCACTGGTGGACACCTATGATCTGGAACACTACAAGCAGGTCTATGCGGATGCTGAAAGCGGCAAACTGACCACTGAATCTCCGGTTATCGCCATCCAGCCAAAAACCCATGTGGACATCCTCAAGGATTTCTATTTGGTCCCTATCCGCAGCCATGAGGATGTCTATCTCGGCAATGAACAGGCGCGCATCCTGCAAGTCTCCAGCGTACCTTTGCAGACAACCAAAAAGCAGCCGCCGAAGAGAGCGCAGGCAAAACTGGCCAACCCAACAACAGCAGCGCCGACCAAACGGTTCCGCTCAGGCGTAGTCTTTGTCATCGACGCCACCCTCTCCATGGATCCCTACATCGACCGCACCCGTGAGGCAGTACGCAAGGTCTACGAAACCATCACCAAAGAGGAACTTACCGGCGATGTCAGCTTTGGCCTGATCGCCTTTAGGGACAACCCCGAAAGCGTACCGGAACTGGAGTACCTTACCCGCACCTACGTCACACTCGAACAGGGGCAGAACGCCGACGGTTTCTTCAGGCAGGTCTCTTCGCTGAAGGCCGCCACCGCTTCCAGCAAAGGATTTATCGAAGACAGTTTTGCCGGCATCAACGAGGCCATCGACAACATCAACTGGGAGGGACAGGATGCCCGCTATGTCGTGCTGATCACCGACGCCGGCCCACGAGACGCCTCCGATCCTCTTTCCGGCACCGGCCTCAATGCCGAAAGCCTCGCCCGGTTGGCACGTAACAAAGGTATCGCCCTCTCGGTGCTGCATCTGCTGACCCCAAGCCAATACGCCAACCACGAAGGCGCTGCAGAACGTTACAAGGCGCTCTCCTACTATCCGGGCATCGGCAGTTTCTATTTCGGCGTCAAGACCGGTGACGTGAACCGCTTTGGCCGCGTCATGGACTCACTGGCCCACCAGATCACCGATCAGGTCAAGGTCACTGCCATCGCCGCTGCAGGCAAGACGATCCAGAATCAGGCAAAACCCGCCCCTGTCCCCGCCAGCGTAGAGCAGGAGGTTGTGCAGGAAGAGGAACCGGATCAACTGGCCCAGTTCCAGGCCAAGGTCGCAAAACTCGGTTATGCCCTGCGCATGCGCTATCTGCAGCAGGACAAGGCGGAGCAGATCCCCAGCGTTTTCAATGCCTGGCTGGTGGATCGGGATTTTAAAAACCCGGAGCGTCAGACCTTGGACGTGCGCGTCCTACTGACTCGCGATCAGCTGAGTGATCTGCACAGCATCATGCGGCAGGTGTTGGAAACCGCAGAGGAGGGTCTGCTCTCCCCTCGCAGTTTTCTCAATGATCTGAAGAGCCTGGCAGCCACCATCTCCCGGGATCCGGATCAACTCGGCAGCACCACCCGCGTCAGTGGCGCCCTCGAAGGCAATCTGGCGGACATGGGTTTCATGCGCGAATATATCGAAGACCTGCCCTACACCGGCGAAGTGATGGGCCTCTCCCTGGAGAACTGGCAGGACTGGCCGGCGAGGGATCAACTCGCCTTCATCCACCGGATGGAGGAGAAGATCAACTACTACCAGGTTCTGCACGACCATACCGACCTCTGGGTCTCCCTCGATGGCAGTTCGATATCCGGAGACTCAGTATTCCCTATCGCGTTGGAAATGCTGCCTTAAATTAACTGTGAGCAGTTTTTCCCATGAGCGGCCGGGGGCACCCAGCCCCACCTCCGGCAACAGGATACTCATCTACCATTTGCGCGACGTGGTAAAAACCCGTGAGGCAGAGGGCGTGGCCTTCCGCCTGCGCGTGCCCAGCCTGCAGATCGCAATGGGGGAGAAGGTCGCACTGATCGGAGAGAGCGGCAGCGGCAAGAGCACCCTGCTCGATATGCTCTCCATGACCCTGAAGCCCAGCGAAATAGGCTCCTTCCGCTTTCGCCCGGGACCCGGCACCGAACCCGTGGATATCTCAGAGCACTGGCGCAAGAAGCGGCTCAACAGACTTGGCGACCTGCGCCGTCAACGTATCGGTTATGTCATGCAGACAGGCGGACTGCTGCCCTATCTCACAGTGCGGGAAAATATCGGTCTCTCGCGGCGGCTGCTCAATATGCCGGGAGATGAAATTATTGAAGAACTCGCCGGCAATCTCGGTATTCGGCGCCATCTCGACAAACTGCCGCACCTGCTCTCCGTGGGTGAGCGCCAACGGGTTGCCATAGGCCGCGCCCTGGCTCATCGCCCCTCTATCGTCATCGCCGACGAACCCACCGCCTCCCTCGACCCGATCGCCGCCGAGAAGATCATGTCCCTCTTCATCGAACTGGTGGATGAGCTCAACATTACCGTCATCATCGCCAGCCACGCCTGGCGGCATATCAACCGGCTGGGTCTGCGCCACCTCTCCCACGTCACTCGGCGCGAGGAGAATGGCCATACCACCGAAACCGTGGTTAGTGGATAGTGCTGCGCCGCTTTAAAAACGTCTTCTGGCTCGCCAATCGCGATTACAAGAACGAATGGCAGATGTCCAGCTTCTTCGTAATCGCCCTGGCCGCTGTGCTGGGGCCGATGATGATCCTCTTCGGACTCAAGTTCGGCATCATCGGCAGCATGCTGGACAATCTGATCGAAGATCCCCGCAACCGTGAGATCCGTCCTATCGGCAGCGGCCGCTACGACCGGGCCTGGATCGAAAATTTGCGCAGCCAGGACGGTGTCAACTTCATCGTGCCCCGCACCCGCGCCATCGCCGCCACCATTCAGCTCAAGAGCGAAAAGGCCTCCCGCATCCTGTCGGTGGAGATGCTGCCCACGGATCGTGGTGACCCACTGCTGAACGGACTCGATATACCCACCGGGCTGCATCAACTCGTCCTGTCCGAATCTGCGGCACGCAAACTCAAGGCTGGTAAGGACGACAAGATAAGCGGCAGCCTGGCCCGGAGATTCCGTGGCCGCAGCGAACGGGTGCATATCGAATTGACGGTCGTGGATATTGCCAAACCTGGGGCGTTCCGCCGTGACGGCGCATTTGCCCCAGTCTACCTGGTGGAGTCGGCAGAGGCGTTTCGTGACGGCCAGGCGGTGCCTGCCCTCGGCTGGAAAGGCAACGAACCGGAAGGGACGGGGCGAACCTACCCCAGTTTTCGGCTCTATACCCGCTCCATCTACGATGTTGAACCTATCAGCAAGATACTGTTGCAGCAGGGCATAGAGGTCCGCACCCGCGCGGCGGATATCGAGATCGTCCGCAACATGGATCGTAACCTGAGCGCGGTGTTCTGGTTGATCGCCGTGATCGGCCTGATCGGCTTCTCTTTCTCTCTCGGCGCCAGCTTATGGGCCAATGTTGACCGTAAACGCAAAGAGTTGAGCGTACTGCGACTGGTGGGCTTTCGCACCGGTGATATCATCTGGTTCCCGGTGATCCAGTCACTTTTTACCGGCATCCTCGGCTGGGCCAGTGCATCCCTGATCTACCTGGGCGTCGCCTATTCAATCAATGAGATGTTCGCCTCACAACTGGAGAGTGGAGACACTGTCTGCCGACTGTTGCCGGAACACTTTCTCATCGCTCTGGGGCTGACCTGCACCGCTGCTATCCTTGCAGCCACCCTGGCGGGTTACCGCGCTGCCAGAATCGAGCCGTCAGAGGGCCTGCGGGATATCTAACGTAGGAGCGGCGCCTCGCCGCGAATGGAACTGGAATCGAGCTTTCGCGGCGGGGCGCCGCTCCTACAGGATCATTGCGCATAGCCGGTCAGAAAAAAGTAGGCACCAAAACAGACCCAGGAGAGCAGCAGCAATATCCAGGGCAGTTTGCTGCTTTTCTGCAGTGTAGAAGGCGGGATAGCTTCCGCCTGTGTAGGTTGCGGTGCTGCTGAAGCCGTGGCCTTCTTCAGTTTTTTATCGAGCTCCCGCGCCTTGACCTTGTGTTGTTTCTTATAGAGGTCAATGCCCTTCTGGATGCCCTGGGCAATCAGCTTCGTCTGCTCCTTAGTCTGTCCCGGTTTTTGCGTCCCGCGGGCAATCTTCATCGCTTCGTCCCTGGTTTCTCCCGAAACCTGCGCTTTTTTGGAATATTTTGCCATAGATCAAACCACCCGTTTGACGTCCATCACGTCAGGCAACTGCTCGACTTTGGTCATCAGACGACTGAGCTGTTCCATGTCGTTCACTTCGACGGTAAATTGCATCGTGGCGGTATCGGCCTTGCGGTCACTATGCGTTGTGACGCTGATGACATCAACCTCGTCGCTGGTGAAGATCGATGAGATATCACGCAGCAGTCCCTTACGGTCAGCCGCAAGGATACGGATATCGACCGGGTAGGTTGACTCTTCATGCTGATCACTCCAGCCTACCTCCACCAGACGTCCCAGTTCGTCCTCATCCATCGCGCGGATATTGGAGCAATTCCGCCGATGCACCGTCACGCCCCGGCCGCGGGTGACGTAACCAACAATGGAATCATAGGGGACCGGCTTGCAACAACGGGCCATGGTGGTCATCAGATCGTCGACCCCATCCACCACCACTTCGCCTTTGATCTGCGCTTTAGTGCGCGCCTTTTCCAGGGGCAGTTCGGTCTGCTCCTGCTGCTTTTCCCTTATCCCGGAACCGGCCACCTGTACGGGTGACAGTTCGCCACGGCCGATGGCGGCATAGACATCGTCAACCTGTTTGAGATTGTGTTTCTCCGCGACTTCTTCCAGGTCGGGCTTTTCGATCACACTGAGGCGGACGATCTCCCTGTCCAGAGCCGCACGGCCAAGCTCGACATAGTGCTCATAATCGAGGTGTTTGAACCACTGACGCACCCGGCTTCGCGCCCGACTGCTCTTCAGATAGCCGAGATGCGGATTGATCCAGTCCCGGCTGGGCGTACCGTTCTTCGAGGTCAATACTTCAACGATTTCACCGCTCTTCAGGGGACGTGTGAGCTGCACAATGTGGCCATCAACCTTCGCTCCCTTGCATCTGTGCCCGATATCGGTGTGGACCGCATAGGCGAAGTCGAGCGGCGTCGAGCCTTTCGGCAACTCGACCACCTTGCTCTGCGGCGTGAGGACATAGATGCGGGTCGCCTCCATCTCCGTGTCGATCTGTTCGAGATGATCGCCATTGTCTTTCAGCTCCAGCCAGTGGCGCATCCAGACAACGCGCAGCTCGAAATCGGCATCATGTTTGGCGTTCTCCTTGTAGCGCCAATGGGCTGCGACACCCAATTCCGAATGGTGATGCATATCCTGTGTGCGGATCTGTATCTCCAGCGTCTTGTCCTCAGGACCGATCACCGCAGTGTGAATGGATTGGTACATATTCGCCTTGGGGGTGGCAATGTAGTCATCGAATTCACCGGGGATGTGTTTCCAGAGCCCGTGCACGATACCAAGCACCTCGTAACACTGGGCAATGTCACTTACCAACACCCGCACCGCCCGCAGGTCGAAGATCTGTTCGATATCCACAGCTTTTCGCTGCATCTTTCTCCAGATGGAGTAGATATGCTTGGGACGGCCGCTGATGTCCGCCTCTATGCCCTGTTTGCGAAACTCCCCGTCGAGCAGTTCAATCACTTCGTCGATAAACCGTTCCCGATCCTCACGCCGTCCATCCAGTTGGCTGGCCAGACGCTTGTAATCATCCGGATTGAGAAAACGCAGCGACAGGTCTTCCAACTCCCACTTGACCTGCCAGATGCCCAATCGGTTGGCCAGTGGTGCATAGATGGCGCGGGTCTCCTGCGCCAGACGCAGACGAGTCTCTTCGGGAAGCTCACGGGCAATGCGCATCAAATGCAACCGCTCACCCACAACGACCAACACGACGCGGACATCTTCCGCGATCCCCAGCAAGAGTCGCCGCAGGTTCTCTGCGTGCTCCGCCTCATCCACATGTTTGGTTTCGGAGGATAGACCGGTCAGAGCGTCGATTCGGGTAAGGTCATCCACCATGATGGCAACGCTTTTGCCAAAGCGCTCTTCCAGCTGCTCCAGAGTAATCGCTGAATCGGTCAGCAACCCAAGCAGTATCGCCGCCGCAAGAGTCTCTCGGTCGAGGCGCATGCCAAACAGAATCTCCGCCACCGAGAGGCCATGACGCAGCCGGGTCTCACCGGTGGGAAGAAAGACGTCGCCACCCGCATCCAGCGCCAATTCACAGGCGTCTCGCAGATAGTCGACATCCTCCCGACTGTTCTCCTGCCCATACGCCTCCAGCCAGGCATCGATGCCCTGCTGATCGACAGACGTTCCTTCGGGCAGACTGGTGGTTACTCTGACCATTGGCGATTCACTGTGTTAGCGTCTGCTCACACTAGTCGAGTACATGGCTCACAAGTCCATCCGCCAGCTTGGGCTCGAACCAGGTCGATTTGGGGGGCATCACCTCCCCCGCATCGGCAACCGCCATCAGGTCTTCCATCCCGGTGGGAAAGAACGAAAAGGCGACCTGCATCTCACCGCTGTCCACTCTTTTCTCCAGACCAGCCAGACCGCGAATGCCGCCGACAAAGTCGATACGGCTGTCACGGCGAGGATCGGTGATCCCAAGAATCGGATCGATCAGATTGTTAGCCAAAAGACTCACGTCCAACCGACCCACCGGATCGTTGCTGGGGATACGCTCTCCACTCAGGCGCAGACGGTACCACTGCTTGTCCAGATACATGCCGAATTCGGCAGGCTGCGACGGCTTAACCGGTAAATCGCTGACCTCGACACTGAAGGCCTCACCGACCCGAGACAGAAAGGCTGCTGAATCCAGCCCGTTGAGATCCTTCACCACCCGGTTGTAGTCGAGGATCTGCATCTGATTGTGGGGAAAAATCACAGTCAGAAAGTAATTGTAGGACTCGTCGCCCGTATGGTTTGGATTGTCCGCCTTGCGGACAGCACCCACCCGGGAACCCGCCGCCGAGCGGTGGTGGCCATCGGCCACGTAGAGGGCATCCATGGCATCGAAAGCATCGGTCAGCCTAGCGACTGTGGTCTTATCTGCCACCATCCAGATCTCATGCAGCACACCATCAGCGGCGGTGACTTCGATAACTGGTGCGGCGCTGCTTATCTCTGCAAGAGTGCTGTCGACAACGGAGGTACTAGGATAGACCAGAAACACCGGACCGGTCTGAGCGTTGAGGGCATCGACCTGACGCACCCTGTCATCCTCTTTCGCAGGACGGGTGAATTCATGCTTTTTGATTCGATTGTTGTCGTAAGCCTCTACAGAGGCAACAGCTGCCAGCCCCGTTTGCACATGCTCACCCATGGTCAGCCGATAGACATAAAAACAGGGTTTTTCGTCCCGCACCAGTACGCCTTCATCCTCCATCTTCGCCAGATTTTCCGCCGCCTTGGCATAGACTTCGGGCGCATAAGGGTCAGTGCCTTCAGGCAGGTCAACCTCTGGGCGGGAGATATGCAGGAAACTCCAGGGACGGCCCACCACCATCTCGCGGGCTTCCGCTTCATTCATTACATCGTAAGGTGGGGCGGCCACATCGGCGGCACGACCAGCGGCGGGACGCAGTCCCGGAAACGCTCTGATCAACGGCATGTTGAGATCCTTAAAAGTTCAGGTGGAGAGACGCTACGGCGTCAACAATAAAGTAAAACCCAGAGATTGTTTCAAATGCATGAGCCACAGATCAAGCACATTCCCTGATCCATGTCAGATAATTCCTACATAAACCCCGGAAATTTCCCGCAGATAAAATTTGGTTCAAGTGCCAAGATTAAGTTGTCGCCATAAGGACGTTATGGATGACATCAAGGCGCACGGATGCACCAAGGATTGAAACATTTGCCAACCAAGCAGGGCGACATCGCCCCGGCTCCCACGGATCAGGGAGCCGGGGGTTTTTCTTTTCCGCCTGCCGGCTGGCCATCCACAGGCCAGAGATGCTGATCGGCGTCATCGAAAACATCCCAAAGCGCCTGATAAGTTTTTCCGGTCTGGGGATGCATCTCTTCCCCCGCGACCTCAGACAGCGGCAGCAAGACAAAGGCGTAGCGGGTAATTTCATCCCTCGGCAGCTGCAGTTTTGGTGTATCTATCACCTGCTCCCCATAGGTCAACAGGTCAATATCCAGGGTCCTGGGGGTATATTTGTCTCCCGAGCGCTCCCGGCCATTGGCATCTTCAATCCCCCGCAGCCGCTGGGCCAGCGTTTCAACAGGCAAACCGGTTTCAATCCCCACCACCAGATTGTAAAAACTGTTCCCATCAAAACCGACAGCCTCACTCTCATAGATGCGGGAGACCACCAGCTCACCGAATTGAGCCTTCAAATCGTGCAGTGCCTGAGTGATATGGCGCTGTCTGTCGATATTGCTGCCCAGGCTCAACCAGACTCTGACCACCGCAGACTCAGTCACGACTGCCCCGCTCGATGATGACCCCGACATCCCGTGCGGCACTTACCGCACCAATCTTATTCATGGTCAACCGCACCCAGGGCACTTCGAACTCGTCGAGCACGATGTCCGCACAGCGCTCCGCCAACGTCTCCACCAACTGGAACTGACTCTCCTCCACGAACTGAATCAGCCGCTTGGAGACTGCCTTGTAATCCAGGGTATCGTCGATGTGATCACTCTCTGCCGCACGGGCTATGTCAGCTCCCATTTCGAGATCGATCACCACCGGCTGCCTGATCTCCCGCTCCCAGTCGTAGATGCCGATTACCGTCTCGATGCGCAGTTTTCTGATGAAGACAATATCCATAGTTTTTCGTTGTTGTCTGACTTAGAGAATCACGACATATTAGTGATCTGGAGGAGAAAAACAATCCACCCTGGCTGGAGAGTCTCTGAACAACTGTCATTTCGAACGCAGTGAGAAATCTCATACCTCGATACCTGCTATGTACTCTGTAGCTGGAGATCTCTCCCTACAGTCGAGATGACAATAATTCAATTGATCAGAAGTTCCCAGGGGTATTGACCTTGTAGTGGCTTAGGGTTCCAATTCACCTATGATCATTGAAATACTGCTTGTGCTCGGCGCCTACCTGTTGGGTTCCATCTCCAGCGCCATCATCGTCTGCAAATTGATGAGGCTGCCTGATCCCCGCACCCAGGGATCCAACAATCCCGGTGCCACCAACGTGCTGCGAATCGGCGGCAAAAAAGCGGCGGCAATCACTTTGCTGGGTGACATGCTGAAAGGGCTGATCCCGATGCTGATCGCCCATCTGTTCACCGATTCGCCTCTGATCCTCGCCCTCACCGCCATAGCGGCCTTCCTCGGTCATCTCTATCCGCTGTTTTTCGGCTTTCAGGGAGGCAAGGGTGTTGCGACTGCGCTGGGCGTGCAGTTCGGCCTGCACTGGGCAGTCGGTGGCTCAGTGGCGCTGGTTTGGCTCTTCATGGCCAAGGTGCTGAACATCTCCTCCCTGGCCGCCCTCGTCTCCATGGCCTTGGCGCCGGTTTTTGTCTGGTACTTCTGGCCAGCACCGGAACTGATCGCCATGCAGGTCGTGATGAGCATTATTCTGTTCTGGCGTCACCGCAGCAATATCCAAAATCTGCTACAGGGGGCGGAGGGCAGTATTTCCAAAGGTGACAGGTGACAGGTGACAGGTGACAGGTGACAGGTGACAGGTGACAACAGGATTATTGCTGGAGCACTTTTCGGGTCAAATAGAAATTATCACATTTTCACTCCGCCCCTGCTGAATTGTTACCTCCCCTGTGGGGAAGGAAAAGGGAATCAAAACGATCCTGATACCTGTCACCTGAAACCTGTTACCTTTCAACCGCCTCCAAACTTTCCATCTTCCAGCGGGGATTGGCGGAAAACCGCAACGGCTCGCTCTGCCCTGCCCGCAGACGCTGCCAACCCGCGTAGGCGATCATCGCCCCGTTGTCGGTGCAGAATTCCGGTCGCGGGTAGTAAGCGCGTCCGCCCTCCTTCACCATCATCTCACCAATGCATTCACGCAAACGGCGATTGGCACTCACACCGCCCGCCATTACCAGGGTCTTGACGCCAGTCTGCCTTACCGCACGGCGACACTTGATCATCAGGGTATCCACCACCGCATCTTCGAAGGCCCGGGCAATATCCGCCAGCGTCTGCCAGGGTAGCGGATCTCCTTCCTCCCGCTTGGCCACCTGCTGGGTATTGAGGGCAAAGGTCTTGAGTCCACTGAAACTGAAATCCAGCCCGGGACGATCTGTCATCGGACGCGGAAAACGGTAGCGTCTGGGATCGCCATCCTGCGCCAGCTTCGCCAGTTCCGGCCCACCGGGATAGGGCAGCTCCAGCAGTTTGGCGGTCTTGTCGAACGCCTCTCCCGCCGCATCATCCAGCGACTCCCCCAAAAGCTGGTATCTACCGATCCCGTCCACTTTAACCAGCTGGGTATGCCCGCCGGAGACCAGCATGGCGATAAAAGGGAAGCCGGGCGGCTCCTTCTCCAGCATCGGCGCCAACAGATGCCCCTCCATGTGGTGCACACCCACCGCCGGCACCTGCCAGGCCCAGGCCAGACTGCGCCCGATCGCACTGCCCACCAGCAAGGCCCCCACCAGACCTGGGCCAGCCGTGTAGGCCACGCCATCGATGGACTCGCTGCTGATATGCGCCTGATGAAAAACTTCCCGAATCAGCGGCAAAGCCTTGCGCACGTGGTCCCGGGAGGCCAGCTCCGGCACCACTCCACCGTATTCGGCATGGATTTCGATCTGACTGTGCAGCGCATGAGCCAGCAGGCCGCCTTTGCTATCATAGACAGCCACGCCGGTCTCATCACAAGAGGTCTCTATTCCCAAAACCCGCATATTCTGTCGTTTCCCCATAGAGTATGTACGATTAATTTTGCAAAACTCGGCATCTATGCGTAAAATCCGCGCCTTTCACCGTTTGCAAAGCTTAACAGAGTCCTAGGAAGCACACACAGATGCCCAACGTACGCGTCAAAGAGAACGAACCTTTCGAAGTTGCCATGCGCCGTTTCAAGCGCTCCTGCGAGAAGGCCGGCGTCCTCGCCGAAGTCCGTCGCCGCGAGTTCTACGAAAAACCCACTTGGGAGCGCAAGCGCAAGGCTGCAGCAGCAGTCAAGCGTCACCTGAAGAAGGTCTCGCGCGAGAACCGTCGCTGGGAACGCCAGTACTGATCCTACCTGACCGGCGCTTTCAGCTATGTTGAAACAACGGATTCTGGATGATGTAAAGACCGCCATGAAGGCGAAGGACAAGCCACGGCTTGGCACCCTTCGCCTGATCACTGCGGCGATCAAGCAGCGCGAAGTCGACGAGCGTATCGAGCTTGACGACGCAAAGGTGCTGACCATCCTGGACAAGATGATCAAACAGCGCCGGGATTCGATCAGTCAGTATGAAAAGGCTGGACGTGCCGAACTGGCCGACCAGGAACAGCGCGAAATCGAGGTCATTCAGGACTATCTGCCGGAGGGCCTGAGCGACGCAGAGATTTCCACAATGATCGACGAGGCCATCAGCGCCACAGGCGCCAGCGCCATGCAGGACATGGGCAAGGTGATGGGTCAGTTGAAGCCAAAAATGCAGGGCCGCGCCGACATGGGCAAGGTCAGCGGACTGGTAAAGCAGAAACTGGCCGGCTGACAGCCACCATCCAGATCTTCCGCCGGCAACCCCACTTTCCGCTATCCTTAAGCGGACCCAGTTGCTGAGCGCCGCCAGACATCATGGCAGGAAGAATCCCCCCTCAATTTATCGATGACCTGCTCACGCGCGTGAATATCGTCGACGTGGTCAACCACCGCGTCCCTCTGAAAAAAGCCGGCAGAGACTACCAAGCCTGCTGCCCCTTCCACGACGAAAAGACCCCCTCCTTCACCGTCAGTGCCGAAAAACAGTTCTATCACTGCTTCGGTTGCGGCGCCCACGGCTCCGCCATCGGCTTTCTGATGGAGTATGACAACCTGGGTTTCGTCGAAGCCGTCGAGGACCTCGCGGGCATGGCGGGCCTGGAAGTCCCCAGAGAGGCTGGAGTCTCACAAGGGCCGGATCTGCGACCGCTCTACGATCTGCTTGAAAAGTCGGCTGACTTCTATCGCAGTCAACTGCGCGAACATCCCCTGGCCTCACAGGCGGTCCAGTACCTGAAAAACAGGGGTCTGAGCGGCGAGATCGCTGCCGCCTTCGGCATCGGTTACGCCCCGCCCGGCTGGGACAACCTGCTGAAACATTTTGGCACCGATGAACAGACCATCGGCAAACTGCGCGAAACCGGGCTCATCTCGGAACCCGACGACAAACGTTACGACCGTTTCCGCAACCGAATAATCTTCCCCATTCGAGACCAGCGCGGCCGAACCATCGGCTTTGGCGGGCGCGTGCTGGACGACAGCACACCCAAATACCTCAATTCACCGGAAACACCCCTGTTCCATAAAGGCCGCGAACTCTATGGGCTTTATGAGGCCAAGCAGGCACTGCGTAAGATCGAACGTCTACTGGTGGTCGAAGGTTACATGGATGTGGTTGCCCTGACCCAGTTCGGCATTCGCAATGCCGTGGCCACATTGGGCACCGCCACCACGCCGGAACATCTGGAGCTGATCTTTCGCACCTGTCCTGAGGTGGTCTTCTGTTTCGATGGCGACCGAGCGGGACGCGATGCTGCCTGGAAGGCGCTACAAACTGCCCTGCCAGTGATGCGCGAGGGGCGCGAAGCCCGTTTCCTCTTCCTGCCGGACGGCGAAGACCCCGATACCCTGATCCGCAAGGAGGGTAGCGAAGCGTTCGACCTGCGTCTGGATCAGGCACAGCCACTCTCAAACTTCCTGCTCGAGAATCTGGCATCCCAGGTTCAAATGGACACCATCGATGGCCGCGCCCGGCTGGCGGAACTGGCAAGACCCCTGCTGGAGAAACTGCCTCCCGGCATCTTTCGTCGCATGATGTATCAGCAACTGGAGCAGACAGTGGGTCTGCAGAGCGGCACTCTTAGCAATAGCGCCAATCCGCCCCAACCCGGCAAGCGCCCTCCCGCATCGGGCGGAGAGTATAGGAAACAGCGACCCAAACTGATCAGCAACGCCATAGCCCTGTTGCTCGACATGCCAGCCGTGGCACCGATAGCAAAAGAAGTGTCCGACGACTGGAAAAACTGGGATACACCGGGAATCTCTCTACTGCATGAATTACTTGAAATTATCTATACCCATCCTACGCTTAATAAAGCAACACTACTCGAACGCTGGCGTGATCGGGACGAGTACCGCCATCTGGCGAAAATTGCGGCACGCCGGTTTGATTTTCCAGGCATGGATCATGAAGCGGAGTTTCATGACGTACTGAACAGGCTTGTCGATCAATACAGAAAAGCCAATGCATTGGCGCCAAGGAACGCGCCGCTCAGTGAGATGTCTGAAGAGCTGTCGGAGCTTAGACAAAGATTTCCCGGCAAAATCGAGGCCGACGATGACAATGAATAGCGCACAGGAGCAACTGACGCAAACCACAGACCAGTCACATTTCGAGTAAAACGCATGGAAACAGGGCACAATTCAAGGCGCTACTGGAAAAATATTAAAAAAACGTGCTAGAATGGGCAGTTCGTTTGTCGGCTCGTGCGCACCCGTATAACAAGGTAAAAAATGAATCAGGAAACACAGCAATCCCAGCTAAAACAACTGATTGCAAAGGGTAAGGAACAGGGATTCCTGACCTACGCGGAAGTTAACGATCACCTGCCCGAAGGCATTGTCGAGCCGGAACAGATCGAAGATATCGTGCGTATGATCAACGACATGGGGATCACCGTCCACGAAACCGCCCCCGACCTCGAAGACAACAACCTCAGCGACAACGCCGTCTCCACCGACGAAGACGCCGCCGAGGAGGCCGCTGCCGCCCTCGCCAGTGTCGACAGTGAATTTGGCCGCACGACCGATCCAGTCCGCATGTATATGCGGGAGATGGGCACCGTAGAACTGCTGACGCGCGAGGGCGAACTCCGTATCGCCAAGCGCATCGAGGACGGTCTCATCCAGGTCTCTGCCGCGCTCGCCACCTTCCCTATCACCATTGACCTGCTGGCAACCAGACTGGAGAACATTGAGGCTGGCGAAACCCGCATGGCGGATGTTACCAACGGCTTCATCGACCTGGACGAAATTAACGAGATCCCCACCCCTGCCAGCATCGCTGCCAAAAACAAGGCCAGGGAGGAAGCAAAAGAAGCAAGAGAGGCAAATGGCGAAGAGGAGGAAGAACCGGAAAATACCGGCCCCGACCCTGAAGAGGTCGCCGCCAAAACGAAAGAGCTGCGCAAGGGCTACAAAGCACTCTGCACCACATTGAAGAAAAACGGCAGGGCCAGCGCCAAAACCCAGAAGACTGTGGATAAAGTCGTTGAGAGTTTTCTTGTATTCAAGCTGGTACCCAACACATTTAACCTGCTGGTCAATACACTGCGCAGCTCCATCGTGCGCATCCGTGCCCAGGAAAGAATCATCATGGGCCTGTGCGTCGACAGAGCCCGCATGCCCCGCAAAGAGTTTATCGTCTCTTTCCCGGACAACGAGACCAACCTGGACTGGATCCACGACCAGATCAAAAGCGGCAAAGGCTATTCAGAGGCACTGGAAGAGCACGCAGACGAGATTCTGCGGTCACAGAAACGCCTCCTTACCCTGGAAACCGAATGCATGCTGACAATCGGCGAGATCAAAGAGGTAAACCGCAAAATGTCCATCGGCGAGGCAAAGGCACGCCGCGCCAAGAAGGAGATGGTGGAAGCCAACCTGCGGCTGGTCATCTCCATCGCCAAGAAATACACCAACCGCGGCCTGCAGTTCCTCGACCTGATCCAGGAGGGCAACATCGGCCTGATGAAGGCGGTGGACAAATTCGAATATCGTCGCGGTTACAAATTCTCCACCTACGCCACTTGGTGGATTCGCCAGGCTATCACCCGCTCCATTGCGGACCAGGCCCGCACGATCCGCATCCCGGTGCACATGATTGAAACCATCAACAAACTCAACCGCATCTCCCGTCAGATGATCCAAGAGATGGGCCGGGAAGCCACTCCCGAAGAGTTGGCAGTACGCATGGAGATGCCTGAAGACAAGATCCGTAAAGTATTGAAGATCGCCAAGGAACCGATCTCTATGGAGACCCCCATCGGCGATGACGAGGACTCCCACCTCGGCGACTTCATCGAAGACTCCGGCGTTGTCTCACCGGTTGAGTCTGCGACTGCTGAAGGTCTCGGCGAAGCAACCCAAAACATGCTGGGGGGCCTCACCGGACGCGAAGCAAAAGTCCTGCGCATGCGCTTCGGCATCGACATGAACACCGACCACACCCTGGAGGAGGTCGGCAAACAGTTCGACGTCACCCGCGAGCGTATCCGACAGATCGAAGCCAAGGCCCTGCGCAAACTGCGTCACCCTTCCCGCTCCGACCGACTGCGCAGCTTCCTGGACAACGAATAGAACGCCACAGCACAAAAAGGCCGCGGGTACGGCGAGCGTACCCACGGCCTTTTTGCTACAATCCTCACGCCCTATTCGGGCCCTTAGCTCAGTTGGTTAGAGCAGGGGACTCATAATCCCTTGGTCGAAGGTTCAAGTCCTTCAGGGCCCACCACTTATGAAACAAAGAGTTAAGGGAATAATGAACTTCTATAATTTTTCCTTGGTGCACATTTGAAGTATGAATAACATGCCCTAAAGGAATAGGAGAACTCGCATGGCTTCACACACAAAAACCAGCTACCTTCTACAACTCTGTCGCCCAAAAACCGACAGACGCCCCAGAAAAACCAGCCACCGATGACTAATCTTCGCTCTAGACCACTTTAAAGCACCCTTTAGAAAAACCTCTTAATTAACCCTTTTAGCGATCCCTTCTATACTTCTTTTGAAGACTCTGCCTCGCGGATGCTGTAGAAATCCAAATGCAAATCCCTTCGTCTCCCATGGGAGACGAGATAATCCCAGAAAGACAACTTAGGGAACCGAAGCCGCTCCCTTTAGCCAAAAAGGCGAAATCATGCCACACGCAATTCTTGCCGATGTGGTCGGCTCAATTTCCGAACTAAAGCGTAATCCCTCCAAGTTTGTCTCGGCGGGGCACGGTGAACCTGTGACTGTTTTCAACCGCGATACACCCGAGTTCTATTGCGTACCAGCCGAACTTTTTGAAGAGATGATGGGGCGTCTGGACGATATCGAACTTGCCGCCATCGCCCGTGAGCGCTTGAGTCGTGCTGATGAGGCCATTCCAGTTTCACTAGATGACCTATGAACTGAGATTCATGCCAGAGGCACTGACCGAATGGCACGATCTCGACCAAAGCATTCAGGGTCCAATCAAAAACAAACTTGAGAAAGTCCTCGAAAACCCTATCCGACCCGCCGCCCGGCTGTTTGGAATGCCAGATTGTTACGAGATCAAACTGCGCGGCTCAGGTTACCGGCTGGTCAATCACGTAGATCAGGAAGAAGTCGTTATCTTGGTCCTCTCCGTAGGTAAACGCGTGAGAAATCGAGCTTACAAGACGGCCAAAAAACGACTTGTCGAATAATGACTATTATCAACTAGATGTAAATCACCCATACAAGGCAAATTCACTCGGATAAAAACGTCGTTTGCTTCGTGTATTCTGCTACGTTCCATCTTACACAAACCAATCGCCACTTTTGCCTTCCAGTGATTTTCGACTTTTTGCGGAAAGGAGCGTCAATGAAACAGAGGAAATATCAATTTTCGATGATGCAATGTGAGTGCTTAGCATCGACGAAGAGAAAGGCGTGATCCTCCTGGCTCACAGCCATAGCGACCAACATGCAGCCTATGCACTGTCGGAATGGCTATACAAGGCGTGGCCCGATCTCTACGTGTACCTCACGCATTGCCACTTTCCTGAACTCGAAGAGCTCATGGAACGCCACTACCTGTCGGTGATTCCACACACGGACGCTCTGCTCTGCCTCGTTAGCAGGAACAGCCTCGGATCTGACGCCGTATCTCTGGAGTTGCAGGTGGCCAGAAAAAGCTCTCGCCCGACAATACTAGTCCTCCATCCACAGATGAGCCCTTCTGATTTCCTCGAACTACAATCAGTTATCGAATTCTGGGATGACACCTACGGTGAGGTAATCGACACGCGAGACATTCTGGGTGAGCAAGCTCTCGTGGAGAGGCTCTGTAGAGAGTTGAACAGGTCGTGGCCAGCGTTCGTGCCATCCGGTTCTCTCACAGCCATCGTCAACAAGCCGCGAAGATTACCGGGTCCAACGAGGATGCCAGTCCCTGATACTGAAGCCATCTTCACAGGACGACCCTCTCGCGAGCAAGCGGAGCAGTGGCTCGCCATATTGCTCAAAGGGTGGGACAACCGCATCCGCTCCCGTGGCCTCGAGTCAGGCATCGACGCGATGGAACGCCTCTTTTCCCCGGAAAGCAGAGCGGCACAGTTGCTCACGTCATTTCCAGATTGGGCCTGGGGCAGTTTGATGACTCAGCTGCACCCTTTGATAAATGACAGATTCCGAACCGAGATTCAAGTCCTCCTCCACGCACACCAGGGAAATCCTGAAATTTCGAGAGCGCTCGCCGCCATTCTTCTTCTTTCGGCGGAGCTCGAGTGAAGGAGTATGAGGTAGGAAGATGAGCGACGAACCGGCTGCTTTTAAATTGATGGCTGCATATGAGCAATCCAGGGAATGTGGTGGTGAGGCCAATGCATGGTAGGTCACCCAACATGCGGGCCAACAGCCTTACTCCACTCATCAAGCAACTGACTGAGGCCACCCTCAAAGCTGAGTTGGAGTCTCACCTCGATAGAGATGTAATCCCCCTTTCTGAATTCAATAAACGTTCTTGGAATTCAGAAAAGCACCCAAGCTTATATCAAAATCAGTTATATGGAGCAGTGCCCAATCATTGGAAACATCATAGTCGGAGTAAAAGGTAGGATACTCCCCATTTGATACAGCAGTCACCAGATGGCCCAGATGCTGAAGTAATATTCTGTGCTCTCGATGATGCTTTGCAAATCCAGGATAATCATGTTTTTTCATCAACTGCTCTTCAGTTGAGAAATGCAATCTCGTAAATTCCACCAGATCAACCAACAAAGTCTTTAGATCATTTTTATCGATACGGGCTTCCACTGCAGAGTGTAGATGATTTACAAGTTCAAGCATCTTCTGATGCTGAATATCTATTTCCTCGACATTGACACTATATTCATCACACCAGGTAACGATCGGCATACTCTTCCCTCTCAATAATCATTGGGTATACAACTCAAACCAGATTTAATCAGTAACGTATTAAGTTAAATAACAAAAACATAAAAATCTCAGATTTCCAGGTACCCTCCCTTTTTCAGCACCTCACGCCAGCTGGATACCCGTGTAATTTTTGAAGCTGAACTACGGTTTAGTGTTTTTATCCATGTCCGCAACCCATTGATCAATCACAGCCAGACCACAGTGAAACCGTTTGGAATCCGAGTTTCAGACCCACTTGCAGACCCCTATACCGATAGACACTAGAGATAGCAAAGAGGCGACCCACAAGCAAGTTAAGTTTCTAGCGCCGGTTCGGATAATCCGAAGGTGCCTCTGAATGGTGTGATATAGGTGGGATTTCTGGCATGACAAAATCGCATATTTATCCATACGAAACAATGACTTAGCGAGAAATCGCTAGGCCCCTCGTTATTGAGGTAGCTGCCGGGGTAGCAATTCGACTAGTTTGGATTCTGGCCTGGGAAGCAAAATGGAAACTTCAGCCAGCCTTCTGCTAATATCGCTAACATGTCAAAAGAGATACAAAAAACAGCGCTTCGCCTGCCAAAAGCCTTACATACCAAGCTCCTTAAGGCAACCGAAGGATCTGGCCGCTCAATGAAGCGCGAAATCATCGCTCGCCTCTCCGAATCATTCGAACAGAAGAGCGATGAACCTGAGTTCACCGATGCCCTTGATGCAGTAAAGATGACCCAAGAGCGCTTGGTGTCATCTCTTTACCGACGTCTTTTTCATCTCATTCGGATTGCTGAACTCACGTCATATGACATTGATGAGCGCAGATTAAGCCACTACTTGGATGAATTCAATGAATGGGCGGGGCAGCCGTCGTCACCAGGCATGGAAGAGTTAGTTTCGATGGTTGGCCCTGAGAGTGCAGGAGCAAAAGCAGCCCACGCTGCAATGGCGTCACTTGACCAAGACGCATTAACCAAAGCCCAACTAATTGTTTTTGCTGAAGCTAGAAGGAACAAAAATCTGATCATCTACGCCATCAATCAGTTTGAGGACTACCTTGCCGCCAATGAAGAGCAAATCTGGAAAAACTCAAAATTGCGCGATCCGTTCTGGCTCTACAATCCAGGTCTTCAAGAGGAAGAATAGACAACTTTTGGCGCATTGGAACAGGGCATGTTTATCAGGTTGAATGCATGATGAAAAAGAAAGAAAAGAAAAAGCTAAAGAAAAAAGACAAGGTTCGCGTACTGGACGCCGTAGAGAATAAGGACGGCGTCAGAGATCTAAAACAGAGGATCAAACGACTGGAGGCTGAACTCAAACACTGCAATAACACAATTGAGGCCCTGCGCCACCAAGTTAAGGATAAACAAACCGGAAAGAACAAAAAGAGGAAGCCGGGTAATAGTGCCGTAAAATCTCTGCGGGCCCAACAGTCAACCACAGTAGCCGTTGCCCAAAGAAGTGCCTGGAAGCGCCACCGCTACCTACGGGACAGGTACGATTTCCATCTTGAAAACAGCCATGACAAACCCAATGCCAGAGATCTTGCAGATAAGGATCTGAGACAGGAGTACGGAGAGGATGCCGGTTTCTCTAAACAGGAATTAGAGCACATATTATCCTGACTGAATTGGCGCATGCAGCCATGATCCCTCCTGAATCGTTTTCTGCTGCCTTATCGTCGTTTACCCTCATCGCCTTGGCGGAGATCGGAGATAAGAGTCAGCTAGTGTGTATGACTTTGGCAACACGCCACCGCCATTGGCCCGTACTGCTCGGTGCTACGTTGGCATTTCTCGTATTGAATACACTCGCGGTTTTGTTCGGCGCAGGTGTTGCAGCATGGCTTCCTGAGCGCATTCTTGCTGGCGTTGTAGCGGTGATGTTCGGTGTCTTCGGTATTCACACCCTTCTTCACAAGGATGAGGATGAGTCGAAAAAGGTGGAGGAAAAACCAGGCCACGGCATTTTCTACACAACTCTGCTTTTGATCCTGGTGGCGGAATTTGGTGACAAGACCCAGATCGCGGTGGCAGGCTTGGCTGGCAGTATGGCACCTTGGCCTGTGTGGCTGGGGGCAACAGCTGCCCTGATATTGGTTACAGCACTTGGGGTCTGGGCAGGACGTACGCTGTTGCAACGCGTGCCGCTTCTTTGGCTGCAGCGGCTAAGTGGTGGATTATTCATGATGTTCGCTTTGATGGCTGCATGGCGAGCACTAGTCTGAGGTAACTCTAACCTGTCTCAATCTCTCGTTTTATCCCTGACTGAACTGATTCATCCCCCAGTTCCATGACTTCAGCAGGGTCTGGCCGGACAAGGCAAACCACTCGACCTGCAGCTTGGGAAAACTTACAACAGCACAGCTATGATTACACAGAGTACTGCCGGGGTTGATCACCAGGGTGTCGCCCAGCCGCTCGGCAAACACCTGATGAGTATGGCCGACCACCAACACATCGTGTGTAAATCCCTGCAAACGGCCAGTCCAGTAAGCCCGCTGCTCGTCAATTGGTTCACCGTATTCATCCAGCAACCTGATCCCATCCATGAAAGAATCCGGTGGGCTGGCATGCACCATGTACAATCCCCTGCCCATTACCACCATCTCCAACGAGGCAGGCAGACCGCTCAGATAGCGATAAGTGGATGAATCCTCTTTATCTGCCGCACGATCGAGATACCAGGCTTCATGGTTGCCTGTAACGCATGCACAGCCATTCGCCATCAACAGCTCAACAGTCTCGTCCACCGCCTCACCATAACCGGCGATATCGCCAGCGCAGAGGACATGCTCCACCCCCTCTTGCCGGAATATAGACAGCGCCTCTTTAACTGGCCCTGGCGTGGCATGAGGATCGCTGATGATGCCTATCTTAGTGTTCAAGGTACCTTTCCAGCGCAAAGTCCTACTCTTAAATGTTTAGGAGCATCCACACGGCTACACTCAATACAGACGGCCAATGCAGCCTATATTCAAAGTGTAGGAGGAAGACAGCGATTTGGGGCAGGCCCTTTCAGCAAACCCTTCGAACAAATGGCCGAGAAATTGCTGAACCAGCGCCGTCAAGCGACAGATTGCCATACCCCCGCTACGGTTGCTGAAATAGCCAACGGTAGCCGTAAACCAGTAAGAAGACTGACCGCTATTTATGGCAATGCACCACATGAAGCACCTTGTGAGTGTCTGAATACCTACGATGCTTCTTTTCAGTATCGGGTTGCAGTTTGCCTCACTGCCCTCTTAAAAGTACCTCGAACTCATCCGCCGGAACAGGTGGACTGTAGAGGTATCCTTGCCCCTCATCACACCGAAGCGCATAGAGAAACCGTGCCTGCTCCTCATTCTCTATACCCTCGGCGGTAATTTTAAGACCCAGACTGTGGCCAAGCGAGATCACAGCCGTCGTAATCGCGCGGTTCTCCTGATCATCCAATATGTCTTTCACAAACGATCGATCGATTTTTAGACGATCTATCGGCAGTTGCTTCAAGTAGGCCAGTGATGAATAACCTGTACCGAAATCATCAATCGCCAAGCTGACCCCCATTAAACGCAGCCGTTCAAGAGACCCGATAGTCTTTTTGGCCTGCTGCATGATGAAGGTTTCGGTAACTTCAATCTCCAGCGCTCCGGATTCAAGACCGGTTTCGGCCAGGATTCCCTCGACGGTGGCAACGATATTTTCGCGCATCATTTGAGGACCTGCCACATTGACTGCGATGTGCTCCATGGCAAGTCCACTTCGCCGCCATTGCGCAGCCTGGGCGCAGGCGGTTCTTAGCACCCATTCACCAATGGGGATGATCAGGCCGCTCTCTTCCGCAATGGGAATAAAGCGTAAGGGTGAGATAATACCCTCTTCGGGATGAAGCCAGCGGACGAGTGCCTCTGCTCCAACGATTTTTCCCTCCACTGGAGAGTATTTGGGTTGGTAATAGACTCTGAACTGCTCTTGTTCGAGCGCCTCTCTCAAGCCCGCCTCGAGTTTCACTCGCTCGTATGCGACTGCTGTCATCTCCTTACGATAGAAACTGAACGTGCCACGCTCTTGCGACTTGGATCGATACATCGCTGTGTCTGCATGCTTGAGCAGTGTCGATACATCGTTCCCGTCCTCCGGAAATACACTGATCCCCAGACTCACACTCGTTTGCAGCGCTTGGCTTCCAATGCGGATGGACTGCTTGAACGCCGACAATATCTTCTCAGCCGCTACTGCCGCTGCTCCGGTATCGGGAACTCTTTCCAGGATGACCGCAAATTCGTCGCCCCCCAAGTGCGCAACCGTATCCTCCTCCCTGAGGATCGATCTAACGCGTGCACCAACTTCCCATAGCACTTTGTCACCGGCCGGATGCCCGAACGCATCATTAATGTGCTTGAAGTGGTCAAGGTCGAGACACAGCACCGCCACCTGATGGCCTTCACGCTGTGCCTGTTGCAGCGCGTGCTCACAGAGCGTGTTGAACAACAGCCGGTTGGGCAGATCGGTAAGTACATCAAAATGGGCCAGCCGGGAGATCCTTTCCTCAGAGAGTTTCTGTTCTGAAATATCGGAAAAGATACCAATATATTGCGTAACTTTCCCCTGTTGGTCATGAACGGCGGAAATGTTCTGCCAAGCTGGAAAAACCTCCCCATCCTTGCGCCGGTTCCATATCTCGCCGCTCCAGTGACCCTTTGCGGTAAGCGTTGCCCATAATCTCTGGTAGAAGGCATCCTCGTGGTGCTGGGAGCGCAGGAGCCCTGCTTTTTTACCAACTGCATCTTGCGACGAATACCCGGTCATCCCGGAAAAAGCCCGGTTGACACGCAGAATCCTGCTATCGACGTCTGTAATCAAGATACCTTCGGAAGCGTTGTCAAACACGCTGGCAGCCAAACGAAATTCATCCTCGTCCTGCTTGCGTTCAGTAATATCCTCCGCCATACCGGCAATGCGATAGATTTCCCCTGCGGCATTGCGGACAGGGTAGCCCATAGCTTTGATCCAACGCACCGAACGATCCGGAAGTACGACGCGATATTCTGGAAATTCGATATCTGTCAGATCACCCTGGCTCTTCTCGGTGATGTAATCCGAGACCCTGCCTAGGTCATCTGGATGAATTGCGTCCAGCCAGGAGAGTGGCGTCTGATAGAGCGATTCACATGAACGGCCCCATACCTCTTCATAGGCGGGACTGACATAGATGATCTTCTGCCAATCGGGAGTCACAAGCCAGAAGACCTCACGGATATGCTCAGTAAGCTGCCTGAAATTCTGTTCACTGGCGCGCAGACTCTCTTCCATCTGCTTACGATCGGTAATATCACGAACGATTCCCCGATAACCCAGATAGCCCCCATCTCTGTCGAACTTTGGAATGCCGCTGGTCTCAAGAACCATCAGCCGCCCCGATTTGTGTCGGTTGACATATTCGAGTCTTTTAAACGGCTTGCCCGCCTCCACGATTGCATCGAATACGGTCGCCATTCTTTCCGCTTCACCCTCTGGCATCAATTCAAATGGCGTCTTGCCAATTACCTCCTCGGGTGAGTAACCGAGCAGCTCCTCGATTTTTGAGCTCACATAGGTATATCGTGCATCTGGCCCCACTTCACAAATACTGTCACTGCTTACCTCCACCAGATCACTGTATCGCGCTTCACTTTCCAGCAGGGCAAACTCGGTTTGCTTACGCTCGGTGATGTCCTGGAGCGCGCCGATGACTCCGTTCGGTCTCCCCATGTTATCGAAACGACTGGCAACCCAAATCCCAAAAATACCGGTTTCACTGGAGAAATTTAGAGGGAGTTCTGTGTATCCTTTTTGTTCACCGGACAGCAATCTTTCGACCAGCTCACGGAATCCAGCCCGATCTGGCTTTGCGAGGGCCTCAACCAAGGCATCCATGTTTGGGTAGGCCTCTGAAAACGGCGTATCACAGTACTGGCAGATTTCCTCACCCCAAAGCAACTCGCCTGAGTAAAGATCGTATTCCCAGATTATCAGCCCTGCAGCCTTGACCGCCAGACTCAAGCGGGCCTCACTGTTGACCACATCCTGAATCAGCTCCCTGGCCTGTGCCCCATAAATCCCCTGCCCGATATTTTCACCGGTGGGCGCCCCTTCCCCCTCGGCCAGCCATCGTTTGTTCACGTGAAAATACTGTGCCAGACGATTGAGTTTGGCCGCTGATATATTTCCGCCGTTGAGCCAACTATGCAGCGATTGCCGTGAGACCCTCAACTCTTCCGCCAGTTTGCCGAGAGAAAGATCCTGTTCTCCGGCAAGTTGGGACAATCGCTTTCCAAAACCAATATCCATAAAAGTACCGCGTCCATTACTATTTTACATTTTGACATTATTGGACATTTCTCCTACAAATAAAAGGGTGAAATTCCAAGGTAGTTCTCCAGTTTTTCTCGGAGATGGACCGACCTGTTTCCAGCTTCGATTCTCACGCAAACAAAAACTCAAAGCACCTCACTGACGCACTGCCTCCAAATCCATTCCCAACTATGATTAGATATACCGACTCATATAAAAAATCGGGACTTTTTCAGGCAGTGCCCATTACTTCCGACATCAAAGACTTGGATGAAAAAAAGACCTCCACGCAGCTGCTAGCCGTCGTGGAGGGCCTGGTGGCTGAGCTTCATCCCGGACAGGCCAATCTTCCTGACCCAAAACTGACCGACAGGCTGGACAGTGATCTCGGATTTGACAGCCTCAGCCGGATTGAACTGCTGAACCGGGTGGAGCAACAATTTGCAGTACAGTTACCCGAGCAGTTGTTCGCAACGGCCGAAACACCGGCGGATATCCTCCAGAACATCCTCTCCGCAGATCCGACACTGCAGGAGAAAATGCGCGCTCTACCCCAGTCACCCGCAGAAGGCACATCTCTCGCCCTACTCCCGGAACAGGCTGTAACTCTACCGGAGGTACTTGAATGGCATAGTAAACAGCGCCCCAACCACACTCATATCCTCCTCTATGGTGACAGCGAGCAGCCCACACCAATCAGTTACAAAAAACTCTGGCAGGGTGCGCGCAGGGTTGCGATCTCCCTGATTGAACACGGTCTGCAACCCAATCAAACAGTTGCGATCATGCTGCCCACAGGGGCTGACTATCTCTTCAGTTTCTTCGGAATTCTGTTGGCCGGCGCCACCCCTGTTCCCATCTATCCACCCGTCAGACTCTCCCAGATCGAAGATCATCTGAAACGGCATGTGCGCATCCTGGAAAATGCCGGCGCGGTCATGCTGATCACCGTCCCGGAGGCAAAGAGCGTCTCTATCCTGTTGAGGAATCTACTCAATCAGGATCTGCAGATACTGGTATCAAATGATCTCGATCGTGAGTCTGTTTCGACTCCGCTGCCACGCTCCCGACCCAATGACATCGCCTTTATCCAATACACCTCCGGCAGCACAGGCTCGCCAAAAGGAGTACAGCTAAGCCACTACAATCTGCTGGCAAATATCCGCTCTATGGGGGAGGCAGTTGCCATCACTCCAGAAGACGTCTTTGTCAGCTGGCTGCCCCTCTATCACGACATGGGATTGATCGGCGCCTGGCTCGGCAGTCTCTATTTCGGGATTCCCCTGGTGCTGATGTCACCCCTGCGGTTTCTTGTCAGGCCACAACGCTGGCTGTGGGCGATTCACGATCACAAAGGGACTCTCTCCGCCGCACCGAACTTCGCTTATGAACTCTGTCTGAAAAAAGTTCGGGATGAGGAGATCGAAGGCCTGGATCTCAGCACTTGGCGCATGGCTTTCAATGGTGCTGAACCCGTTAGCCCTGCGACCATCCGCCGCTTCAGCAACCGCTTTTCCAGCTACGGCTTTGCTAACAATACGATGGCGCCGGTCTACGGCTTGGCGGAGTGTTCCGTGGGCCTGGCATTTCCACCCCTCGGCAGGATTGCCCCTATCGATCGCATTCAGCGCCGCCCGATGCGGGAGTCCGGTCTGGCGCTTGTGGCCGAGGGGAGCGATGAGCAGCCCCTGGAGTTCGTCGCCTGTGGTGCACCACTGGCGAATCACGACATCCGTATCCTGGACAAAACCGGCCAGGTGCTGCCAGATCGACAGGAGGGCCACCTGCAGTTTCATGGGCCCTCAGCCACCCGTGGATACTTCCACAACCCCAAAGCCTCCCGCAAGCTGTTTGACGGCGACTGGCTCGACTCCGGCGACATGGCCTATCGGGTTGGAGACGAGATCTATCTGACCGGCCGCAGCAAGGACATGATCATCCGCGCCGGCCGCAATATCTATCCGCAGGAGGTGGAAGAAAAAGTTGGAGAGATCGAAGGTATCCGCAAGGGCTGCGTGGCGGTTTTTGGTCACCTGAATGAGGCAACAGGCACTGAGGGGGTGGTAGTGATGGCCGAAATCAGGGAGACGGCAGCGGATACACAAGAGCGGTTACGCACCGAGATCATCCGCTCACTCAGCCAACTGATCGATGCTCCACCGGACGACATCGCCCTGGTGCCGCCACACACCGTACTCAAGACCTCGAGTGGAAAGATACGCCGCGCTGCCTGCCGTGAAGCTTATGAACAGGGGGAACTGATCAAGGGCCGCCCACCAGTCTGGCGGCAGTTTGCTGACCTGATTGCCGCCGGTCTGCCGGTACAGTTTCAGAGATGGCGACACAAAACAGGCGAGTTGCTCTACGCCGGATATGCCTGGACCCTGTTCCTTGTCGGTGCCACGATTGTCTGGACGCTCGTGATACTGCTTCCGGGTGCTGGCCTGCGTCGCCGCATCATGCACTACAGCGCCAGGCTGCTGATGAAACTCTGCGGCATCCGCCTGCAGGTCGAGGGGCTGGACCATATACCGGAAAACCGGGTCTCGGTACTGGTGGTCAACCACTCAAGTTATCTGGATGGCCTGATTCTGATCGCAGCAGTGCCGTTCACCTTTCATTTTGTGGCAAAAGCGGAGCTGCTGGACAAATTCATTCCCCGGCTGTTTCTGCGACGTATCGGCACATTCTTTGTCGAGCGTTTCGACCATGGCGGTGGAGCCGGCGACACATCCTTTCTGTCAAAACAGACACAACAGGGGGAGACACTGCTGTTTTTTCCCGAAGGCACCTTTACCGCCCGTGAAGGCCTGCAACATTTCCGGCTGGGGGCGTTTGTCACCGCCACACAAAACAGGGTTCCGGTAGTACCGGTGACCCTCAAGGGCAGTCGAAAACTGTTGCCCGCCAACCGCTGGAAACCCCTGAGAACCCCTCTCAAAGTGATCGCGGGGGAACCCATTACCCCATCGGGGGATGAGTGGCAGGACGCCATCGACCTACGCGATGTCACACGCCGAGTCATACTCGAAACTTGCGAAGAACCGGATCTCTCCTGGACCCCATAGATAAAAATAGAACTATGCCCGCATTAAATTCATGTTTTGGGCTATCATGCCGATATAAGTAGGAGAGTGCTTTAACTATCACTCCATTTAATCCAAGACAAACCCTGAATTCGAATATAACTATTACTATGATTCAGAATACTGGCGAATTGGCAAAGGACGCTAGTGCAGAACAAAATATAAAAGCAGAGCAGACCCGGCTGATCTACCGATCGATGCCGTTCTCTCTGCTCGCCATCCTGATCAACAGTTCAATACTGTCCCTCGTGTTGTGGCAGGTCATTGACCACTCGACGATCATTGGATGGCTTGTTGCTGTCTACCTGACAACGCTCTACCGCTTTCTGACCTATCGCAATTTTCTCTCCATTACTCCTACGCAGGATAATGAGATCGACCATTGGAGCAAGCTGGCCATCCTCGGCGCCACTCTCTCCGGCGCACTATGGGGCACTGCGTCTCTGCTGCTTTTTCCACTGGAACATGTTGCCTACCAAGCGCTTCTGGTTTTTGTCATAGCCGGCATGTCTGCCGGAGCAGTCACCAGCCTCTCCTCCATCTTTGCAGCTTCGGCAACCTTTCTGCTACTGACATTGCTACCGCTGATCTGGCGTTTTCTCTCCCTGGAGTCAGATGTCGGATACGCCATGACAATCATGGGCATCCTCTTCACAGTGATGGTGATCGCCTCCTCCAGGCGGATCAGCCAGTCTATTCAGGAGTCACTAAAAGTCCGTTATGAACGGCAACGCGCTGAAGAGACGATCATTTACCAGGCCCACTATGATGAACTGACCCAACTGCCGAACCGCCGCCTGTTCATAGACCGCCTCAATCAGGAAATCACCCGCGCACAGCGGCATCAACACTTTGGTGCGATCCTGTTTCTCGATCTCGACCATTTCAAAAACATCAACGACTCTCTCGGGCACCGGGTGGGTGACATACTGCTGCAGGAAGTTGCCCAACGACTACGGCAGCGAATCCGCAATGAAGATACGGTCGCCCGCCTGGGCGGTGACGAGTTTGTCATTCTGCTCACTGAGATCGGCGATAGCAGGGAGATAGCCTCCAGTTGGGTGCAGAATTTCGCAGCGCAGATACAACTCTTATTCACTGAACCATTCATGGTTCAGGAGCACGAACTGCACTTGAGTGCCAGTGTCGGCGTCACCCTGTTTCCCATCAATGGCGCTGTACCGGAAGATCTTCTGCAACAGGCCGATGTAGCGATGTACCGCGCCAAGGCAGAGGGACGGGATCAGAGCCGCTTCTTCCTACCCAGTATGCAGGAAGCTGTTCATCAGCGCCTGGAGATCGAAAAGGGTCTGCGCAGAGCCTTGGTGGCCGGTGAGTTGGAACTCTACTATCAGCTGCAGGTGGATATTACCGGTACATGCATCGGCGCAGAAGCGCTTCTGCGGTGGAACCATCCGGAACGCGGCCTCATCGCACCGAATGAATTTATATCCGTAGCGGAAGAGACCGGACTCATTTATAAGATTGGCGACTGGGTACTCGCCACCGCATGCAGGGATATGGCACAGATCGGATTTCACAGGCCAATCACCCTCTCTGTGAACGTCAGCCCAAAACAGTTTCGCGAAGCCAACTTCGTCGAGCGTGTGCAGAACATTATCAACGGGTGTCTGTTCAACCCCTTACAACTGCGCTTCGAAATCACGGAAAATGTGCTGATAGAGAATTTTGAACAGACAGTAGAGCGCATGCAGCAGTTGAAAAAGTGCGGCATCAGTTTCTCTATCGACGATTTTGGTACCGGCCACTCTTCACTGGCCTATCTCAAGCAATTGCCTGTGGAAATGCTGAAAATCGACCGCTCATTCGTGCGCGACATCTCTACCGACCCCAACGACGCCATCATTGTGGAGACGATTCTTGACATGGCAAGACACATGGGACTGAAGGTCGTAGCCGAAGGCGTGGAGACCCCGGAAGCTTTTGCATTCCTTAAGGAGAAAGGGTGTGAATATTTTCAGGGCTATCTATTCAGCCGTCCTGTGCCACTACATAATCTGCTCAGCAAAATTGAGCCCACAGCCGCGTGATCCACACCGGAATAACCAGGGATTTTACAAGTATTCACTAATTACCAATAAGCCCTGAAATTACCTATAATCGGGTCGTTCTACGTCAAGTTCGATCCGGGTGCAGTTCGTCCCAATCCGACTGACACTATACGTCAGCAGCGGCAAAGCACCTGAGACTGCCCTTTTCCCGGGAGACTGGTTTCCCCGGGTGCACTACCTCAACCTGATCCACCAGACCTGCCGGCAATTTTCAAACTGTGAAATCAGACCCCAAAGAGGAGTAGCCGATGCCGCACACGAAGCCCCTGCTGATATCCATTCTGGCCAGCATTCTCAGTTTCAGCCCGCTGACCATGCAAGCTGAACAGGTCTATCAGATCATGAAGGTCAAACGTGAACTGATACCCTTGACCATCGATATCGCAGGCACTGTGGCAGCACGCAAGACTGCGCAGCTCACCGCCCAGATCCCGGGGCGCATTCAACAGATCGCCGGGCAGGAAGGTGACAGGTTCAACCGGGGCAACGAACTGATCAGCATTGATGACAGCGCTCTGCGTGCAAAGCTGGATGCGGCTGTTGCCCAGAGGGATGCGGCCCTCGCCTCCATGCGCAACGCTAACGTGCAGCTCCATCGGGAGGTCAGATCACCCCAGTCCACTGCGGGCAGCACCGCCCCAGGCGGTATGGGCATGCCTTCGATGATGGATCAGGCGTTTACCAACCCGATGCAGAATATGATGGGCATGCGCAATCGGGGGGCCGAACGCCACTCCGATGTCGTTAACCGCCAGACCCAGGTCGCCCAAGCCAACACCCAGTACAAACAGGCCGAAGCACAGATCAAGGAGATTCAGGCCAGTCTGCGGGATGCCCGCAGCATCGCCCCCTTCAGCGGCGTTATTGAATCGGTCAATGTCGAGGTGGGTGACACAGTACAGCCAGGCCAACTTCTGCTGGTCTACAGTGAGACTTCAGGTTTTCAGGTATTGGCCGACGTACCGGTTCGCCTGCGTCCTGGTCTGAGTGAAGGAATGTCGCTTGGGGTCAGACTGGACGGCGCGGATCCCGTCATCCACGCCAGGATCAGCCGCATCTTCCCGGTTGCCGACCGCACCCAGCATACGGTGCGTTTCGAACTGGATCTGCCCGGCAACACAATCACCACCGTCGGCCAGTATGCGGAGGTAAGCGTTCCCGACCTGAGCACACGTCAAAACAGCAATCTGGTCATCCCGAACAGCGCAGTACGTAAGAAAGGCGGACTGCCACTGGTCTTCGCCGTCGATGCCGAGGGTATTGCCAAGCTGCGCGTGGTGCGTCTCGGGGAGTCGGCCAACACCGGCAACACGATAGTCCTCTCCGGCATTCGGGAAGGCGACCTGCTGATCAACAATCCTCCACCAGGCCTACGTGCAGGCACTCAGGTGATGACGCCAGCTGAATCCGCACAAGCTCCGAACAACAATCAATAACAGGTGCCTGCCGTGTCTGAGACCAACCAGAACAACCTTGGGCTGGCGGGCAAAACCGCCCGCTCGTTCATCCACTCCCCCCTCTCCCCACTGCTCTTCCTGGCGATGCTGGCAATGGGCATCCTGGGTCTGATGGCCACCCCCCGGCAGGAGGATCCGCAGATCTCCGTGCCGCTGGTGGATATCTTTCTGAGTTATCCCGGCGCCAGCGCCCAGCAGGTGGCGGATATGGCGGTCAATCCGCTGGAGCGGATCATGAGCGAGATCCCCGGCGTCAAACATGTCTACTCTGCCAGCGCCCGCGGCGAAGGGGTGGTCACCGTCCGTTTCAAGGTCGGTGAGGAGACTGGACCCTCGCTGGTCAAGGTGCACGACAAACTTGCCTCAAACCTCGACAATATGCCCAGCGGCGTTCAGATGCCGCCGTTAGTCAAAGTGAAAGGCATCGACGATGTGCCGGTGGTAACCCTTACCCTCTGGTCCAGCGAACTTGACGGCGGCAGCCTGAGACGCCTGGGCCTGAATCTGCTACAGGAGTTCAAGCAGATCCCCAATACCGGCCAGGGTTTTGTAGTGGGCGGCCAGCGCGATGAGATCCGGGTCGAGATACTGCCCAACAAGCTCTCCGGCTCCAATGTCACTGCCGAGCAGGTTGCAAATGTAATCCGTGGCGCCAATGCCGAGAACGTAGTCGGCAACGCGGAGGCGGACAACCGAAACCTGCGGGTCTATGCCGGGAGCTTCCTGCGTAACGCACGGGATGTGCAAAACCTGGTGGTTGGCGTGAACAGCGGCAAACCCGTCTACGTGCGGGATGTGGCACGTGTCAGCCACACGATGGAAGACATCGACAACTATGTGAACTACTACACCGGCCCCGCCTATGCCCAAGCCAGCGGCGAAGAGATAGTGGCTGACGGCGAGCAGGCGATAACTGTCGCCATTGCCAAGAAAGAGGGATCCAACGGGGTCACCGTGGCCAATGCAATCCTGGAGATGGCAGACTCCCTCAAGGGACGGCTGATTCCGGAGCAGGTCCGGGTCGAGGTAACCCGCAACTATGGTGCCACCGCCCAGGACAAGGTCAACGAATTGCTGTTCAAACTGGTCGTGGCAACCGGCATCGTCACCCTGCTGGTCTGGTGGGCGCTGGGTTTAAAACCTGCGATCGTGGTCACGGTTGTGATTCCCGTGGTCATCCTGATGACTGTGTTTTCCGCCTTTGTCATGGGTTTCAGCATCGACCGGGTCTCCCTCTTCGCCCTGATCTTCTCCATCGGCATCCTGGTGGATGATGCCATCGTGGTGGTGGAGAATATATACCGGCGCTGGCTGATCGCGGGTTCGCCGGACACCAATGTCGCTGTCGATGCGGTAAGAGAGGTGGGCAACCCCACCATCCTCGCCACTTTCACCGTGGTTGCGGCCCTGCTGCCGATGGCCTTCGTCAGCGGTCTCATGGGACCCTACATGGCGCCGATTCCTGTACTCGGATCGGTGGCGATGATGATCTCCCTGTTCGCCGCCTTCGCTTTCACTTCCTATCTGGTGATGCGTATTCGTCCCTCCATGGAGAAACTGAAAAAAGCCGAGGTGAAGGAGCACGCCTCCAACGAGAAGCTGGACAAACTGTTTCGCAAGCTGATTCCCGCCCTGCTCGACAACAAGCTGCTCGGCTGGGGCTTCCTTGCAGGCCTGTTTCTTGTCTTCTTCGCCGTCTGCGGCATGTTCTACACCACTGCGGTGACAGTGAAGATGCTGCCCTTCGACAACAAACCAGAGTTCGCGGTCATCATCGACATGCCGGAAGGCACGGCATTGCCGACCACCAGTAACCTGGCCAGAGAGCTGGCGGAGGAGTTGCGCAAAGTGCCTGAAGTCACTGCGCTGCAGACCTACACAGGGACTGCCCGCCCCTTCGATTTCAACGGTATGGTGCGTCACTACTACCTGCGGGAAAAATCCTGGCTAGCGGAGATTCAGGTGCAGCTGCTCGACAAAAAAGCGCGCAAGCGGACCAGTCATGAAATTGCCGAATCAGCGCGGGCAACACTGACCCCGATAGCCCAGGCCATGGGCGCAAGAATCACTGTGGCCGAGATGCCACCAGGCCCACCGGTTCTGCAATCCGTGGTGGCGGAGATCTACGGCCCGGATCATGAAACCCGCCGTGAGGTTGCGCGTCATATGACGGAGCTTTTCGATGCTGCCGACGGCCTGGCGGATGTCGACAACTATCTGATTGAGCCCTACCAGTCCTGGCGTTTTGAGATCAACACCCGCAAGGCCTCCATGCAGGGCATCTCAACCAACGCGGTAATCCAGACACTGTCGGCTGCCATGGGGGGCTACCAGATCACCGACGTGCGCGCCGGATCAGCGCTTGAGTCAACCTGGATCGTCATGCAGGCCCCCCTCTCCCTGCGCGCCAACCCCAAGGCCCTGAGCGACATGCCGGTGGCAATACCCAGCGGCGGCAGTGTTCCACTGGCCGAACTGGGCCACTTTGTACAAGTCGAGGAGGAACCGGTCATCTATCACAAGGATCTGCGTCCCCTGGAGTACGTGGTGGGCGATGCGGTAGGCCGCTTGGGCGCCCCTATCTACCCAATGCTCGATATCGACGAAAAATTGCAGGACTACAAGACACCGGATGGCGTCACCCTCTCCGGCACCATGACAGGCCCGCCGAACAACACCGGCATGTCCGCCTTCGAATGGGGAGGGGAGTGGACGGTCACCTATGAGACCTTCCGTGACATGGGCGCCGCGTTTGCCGTGGCGCTGGTGCTGATCTATATGCTGGTGGTGGGCATGTTCGGTAACTTTACCGTGCCGGCCATCATCATGGCGCCGATCCCCCTGACTCTTCTTGGCATAGTGCCGGGGCACTGGCTGTTCGGCGCCCAGTTCACCGCCACCTCCATGATCGGCTTCATCGCCCTGGCGGGCATCATCGTGCGCAACTCAATTCTACTGGTGGACTTCGCGGTTGAAGAGGTACGTAAAGGGATTGAGGTACGGGAGGCGGTTCTGCTCTCCTGTAAGGCCCGTACACGTCCCATCATGATCACTGCCTTCGCCCTGATGGGCGGTGCCAGCGTAATCATCACCGACTCCATATTCCAGGGCATGGCGATCGCCTTGATGTTCGGTGTCTTCGTCTCCACCGCACTCACGCTGATCGTTATCCCGATGGGTTGTGTCAATGCTGCTGAGAGCCTGAAAGAGATCGCAGCGGCTCGGGATGAATGAATGGGTCTAAGAAGCACAGAACGTAGGGTGCAACCTGCGTACCCTACCGGATGAATTGAGTACCGGCCTACAGCGGCACCTGCAAATTATCCTATAGTGGAAAGTATGACTGGAGGACATGCAGCCATAGGAATAACAGATGATTCGTATTGTCTTACGCGTAACCTGGATGTTGTTGGGCTGGATTGAACTGATCCTGCTTACGTTGCTGCTCTATCCACTCTCATATCTTCCGGCACGCGCAGAGCCCCGGCGCTGGTATATACACCTGTTCAGGCTGTGGTCCGGTGCCTTCGTACATGCATTGGGTGTCGATCTGCGCCTGCATCAGAAGAACCAACACCCGTTGCCAAAGCAGTTTATTCTGATTGCAAATCACCCCTCCGCCTTTGAGGACATAGGTATTCCTTCTCTGTTCGACGTCCATTCCGTCGCCAAGATTGAAGTGCGTGACTGGTGGATCACAGGCAGAATAAGTGCAGCGGCAGGAACACTTTTTGTTCGCAGGGAATCCAAAGAGTCCCGCAAGAATGTTACCGAAGAGATTGCCAATGCACTGCGCAATGGCCTCAATATTGCTATCTACCCTGAAGGCGGCATCAAAGGGAAACGTTTGCACGATGATTTTCGTTACGGCATCTTTGATATTTCGAAACGCACCGGCATTCCGATTTTACCGGTCTATCTACACTATGAATCACAGGATGACTTTCATTGGGGCGACCAGTCACTGCCGGAAAAGATAGTTGAATTCATGCTGACGAAAAACAACCGGGTTAATTACTATCTGTACGATGCAATCCAACCCGAGCAGTTTGAAGATAAGGAATCATACTGCCAATTTGTGTATGAAAAATATCAGCTCTGGCAGGAGAAATATCTTGATTGAAACAGGGGACGTAGGGTGCACCGTGCGCACCCTACCGAGGAAACAAACGCCACCCTTCGACTTTTTAGGTGGCTTGAACGCCGAAACCTGGGTTAATAGGTCAACTGTCTCCCGCTTCCGAAAGCTGGAACTGCAACTTCCCGCTGGCAATCTGTCTCACCCGGCCTCGATGCACGGGACTGAGCGAGAGAAAGCGGGAGAAGAATCGCCAATAAGGTGGCGCCACGCCCATCATGTGCAAGAGCCTGAAAGCACGCACAGTCATTGGGCTGCTGGATGGGTCTTCCGCCGCATGGACAACATTAGGACAAACCGATACCGCCTGATTCACCCGGCGTAACAGCCACTCTTCTGAAACCGCCGGGGAGAAATAAAAAACCGATTGAGCAAGATCCATGTTCTTGGGCAGATATCCTGTCTGAAACGACTGTTCAGCCAACTCTGTGCCGGGCAGTATGCGGATGCCGGTGGTGAACATCGGCAGGCAGCTTTTCCAGTTCAGATGAGACTCCACAAATGAGACAGTCTCCTCGGCAGTCTCCTTGGTCTCACCCGGCGCACCAAGCATGAAAAACCACATGCTCGGGATACCTGAACGTCGCACCCGCCCGGCACACTGGCGGACTGCCTCGACATCAAATCCCTTGCGCATGGAGTCGAGAATACGATCACTCGCGCTCTCCGGTGTCACCATCATTGAGTTGAATCCAGCCCGCTTCATCAGAGTCAGTAATTCATCGGAGAGATGGCGTGGATTGACCCCCATGGTGGTCAAATTCACCTTCAAACCCGAACGGATGATCTCTTCGCAGAGTTCGATAGCGTAACTTTCCGGAGAGTTGAAGACCGAGTCGATGAACTCGAAGCAGCGGGGATTTTTCACCCTTTTCACTTCCCGCATCTCTGCCACCACATCCTGTGGAGAACGCTTGCGAAAACGCCTGCCCTCGATAGTGGGGTAGGTGCAGTAGGTACAATGTAGCGGGCATCCCCGCTTGGTCTGGATCGGCCAAGTTGCGCCCAGGCGTTCATAGCGTTTCCAGGAGATCCAGCGCTCCATGCCGGAAGCTCCGAAAGCGGGTAGACGTTGAGCCTGTGCCGGGATAATTCGGGTGGATTCCCGAAAGCAGACACCGGGAATTTCTCGATAGCCCCCCTCTCCCTCCATCTCTTCCAATAGCTGGGGAAAAACCGACTCACCCTCACCCAGCACAGCAAAATCCGCATCGATGTGGCTCAGGGCGTTGCATCCAAGGATCGATATCGCCGGGCCACCCAGCACAATCTTTGCGTCGCTGACCTCCCGGACCAATGAGATTTGCTGCGCCAATACTTCCAGGTGGGTCAATAGGCGCTGATGTACCACGTTATCGATATTACGTACCGAAATAGCCACCACCTGGGGCTGAAAGTGTTCCAGCGTAGCTCGCAGTTGCTGCAGGCCACGTTCATTAACCAGCATGTCGACAAACTCGACATCGTGCCCAGCATCCTGCGTGGCGCTGGCCACATAACTCAACCCGACCGGCGGCGCGGGCAGGAGATCACGAACGTGGTTTGAGTAGATGAAGAGAACGCGCATTTTGTGAATTCTTAGGGACTGATTTCCGACCGTAAACTCGGTTCAGTATAGCGAAATCCACAACTTAATAACCAACGCTATTCGTATGGCAGGGTGATATCCATATGTGGAAAACGATCGGCAAAGATTGCTCTCCAGCGTGCCCATATCTTTTCACACTGGATCCCTATCATCTGAAATGGGTTTGAACAGTTAGCTTATATGATCAGAACAACCAAAGCGGTCAAGGCCCAAATCACGGCGGCGATCAAAACAACTGTATCTAAATGGGTTTGAGTTTTCGTACTCATCGTCATACCTCACTGCTCAATCTGGTAGTTCGATTAGCTATATGTAATGGTTGAAAAATGACCCCATACGAATGGTAAGGGCATGGGGCCAATTTTCATACCTGCACTGTCTGTCTTTAAGGAGTATCGAGGAGCGGGCAGCAATACGGCTCAAGCTGGAATTATGGCTTTTGCTGCCCTTTCCCGATGGTTCCTATTGTCTACAATCGTAAAATATAGGCATTGACAATTCTTAATTTGCGATCTTCTAAATAACACCCAGTGAAAGACAAAGATCGCAGAGATGCGAATGTCACGAGAAAATTTACTGATAATCAATCCCTTACCTTCGTGTTCTTTGTGCTTAGACAGGGCTTTCTGGACAAACACTAATTTCGTTTTTTGTGAAGTTCGTTATTTTTTTCTGGAGCAAAACTTCAGAACGGTTTATTGAGCGAATCTTTATTGGCCTTCCATCCTGAAACTAAGCAATAAGTTCAGTACTGTAGAGGCTTTTTAAAGGTTCAGACATGACCATTGCTGTCTGAGGTACAGCTTAACCTATGCGATTCAGCATTCCAGCACCATATATTTGTTGGCGTTAAATAGACTCCACCGACCCATCGATCCAATTCAGTTATATCCAGCCAGCTTCGCTCTCCGGCTAATACCGCATTTCCTGCTGCCGTTATAGAAAGCACCGGCTCTGGTCCGGGCGGTGAACTCAGTTGTGTTCCTGTCGATAATTCCAGCAAAGGAGGGTTGGATTCCAACAATTTATTCAGGATGTCCCAAAAGCTTGAATCACCCATAAACCTTCGTTCTTCAGTCTCCTGGTAACATCCAAATACTTTCCCAGGTTTTTTTTCGCCTTTCGAGATAATATCCAAGGCTATAGAAGCGGTGCGGGATAACCCACTCTTACAATCCGGATACTCTTGAAGCAGTCTCAGAATTGCACCTCTGAGAAAAGGCAATATCGATGTATCCTCTTCCAGAAGGCGTTGCCACCTTATCGGGAGTGGTGACCTAAATGCAGCCCACGCCTTTTTTGCCAAAGACAAGTGCTCTTCAGTAATGATCTCTTCAAATCTTAATAATCCTTTCATCTGATCCGGGGTTGCCATCCCCAGATATTGTTCTGTACAGATAATCGTCAGCTTTGTCTCTTCAGGAGGATTGTCCGAAAACCAGTCCAGGATCTGCAAAATCTGTAATTGATCATATAGATCATGTTCAAACCACAATATGACCTTTGAGTAGTTTCGATATCGGCAAAGTGTTTCATCCCTTTGGACGAAACTCTCATTAATGGCTTTAGGATCGCCCCAGCCCTGATCGATAATAAACTGCGCGCGTGACCTGGAAAGCTTTTCCAGTGGCAAGTCAGCAGGTACTGGACCATCGTGCAGAACGTCACGCCAGGGAAGAAAGTCACCTTGAACCCCGGCTTCTTTCATTGCGGGTATCGCACTATCGCCATTTGTGATGTTCAGATTATTTTCCATACACCTCCAGCATAACGCAGAAGCCAGCGGAATCTGATATTTTAATTGGGAAACCTCTGATTAGCCGTCTCACTGTCATCCCGACCGCAGAGGGAGACCTCAAACCACAAACAGGTCGTCAAATTATTCAAAAATTCCATTATCCAGTTTTATCAACATCTCCTCGGTAACCTGCCCGAAACGAATAATGCTTACACCCTTATGATCCTTCAGAAACTCCTCCGCATCTTCTTTTGTTTCCAGAGGAATCAACTCGTGCCCCATTGGCCCCAACACATCTGAACCGATTACGTAGAAAGCCTCATGCGCATCGATGAGCGCCAAACCGTAATACTCCGTGACGCCAATTGAATCGATGTTTTCAGCTTGGTGCCCCGGCGCCCACTTCGGTAAATCCAGCAGATATTTGAAGAGATCTTTTGCACCGTCGAAATGATGCGCATGGCCATCCTTGTAGCGTACTGTTGCCACCCATTCAGGATACTTTGCGACAAACATGCCGCATACTGGGCAGATATCTGTCAGGCCAGGTTTTGGCAGGTCGACTGGTCCTGAAATAGCAGGTTGTGCCAGCAACATCACAACCAGAATAATTATTGGAAAGGCTCTGTTATCAATGTTCATAACATTTCCATCTCAGGCATATCATTCGATTGAAGGAGCAGCGCCACGCCGCTCCTTCAATATTTTCAGAAAACTATGAGGAGATATAAATTTCACAAGGACTGTGAGATCGGTATTTTATCTCGCAGGAAATATCTCCCAATACTTCTTCCACGACCTACGACAATCAGCCATTTTTCTTCATTTTCATCATATGTTTACGGCGCTCTGCACGACGCATGCGAACCATGACTGTATCCGCAGCCATGCTGAGATACGACTCCCGCAGAGCATCATCAAAAGTACCCAACTCACCACCATGTTTCTTTTGCGCTGCCTTGGCGGCGTCGACGGAGGCGAAGGCCTTTTTGCTCTTCTTGGTCATGACTCCTTTAAGTTTGGCGCCGATCAGGTAGCTCGCCTTGTCCACTTCCACCAGCGGCTTGATCTTGGCATCGGAACCTAAATCGGCTCCATAGATTGCCTTGGGCCCACGATCAATGTTCAGCGACAGACTGATAGCCAGGCAGTGAATGGAGCAGGTGCCGTCCACCAGGCCATCATCATACTGCACAAGATGACGACTGTGATGAAACTTGGTGCGGTCCATGCCGCAGTAGGGGCACTTGGGATATTTCTGCAGCTCGTTTTCCAATGGATTATCATCCGGTGCCGTCTTGGGGATAAACTGCAGTGGCGTACCGTCACCAAAACATTTCTCACCGGTAGCCTTGACCCAACCCTTGCCGGGAACCATGACACCAATGCCCTGTCCCGCTGTTGCCGTAGCGGCCAAACCACCGAGACCGACGGCAGCCAACATCTTCATCATATTTCTACGATCGATCTTTTTCTCTTCGCTCATGATCTACTGCTCCTTACTTTTCCAGTAAACAAAGTTTGCGGTTTAAGTACAATGCAAGATCTACACCGCTTTATAGATCTAACGAATCATCAATAACTTAAACGAACACCCACTGCTCGCTCTGTCTGCAAAATACCTTGCCTGCGTGATATGACGCAGTAAACAGACGCTACCAGTTGGCCAGTCCACGCATGATGTTGTAGAAGGTCACCCCCTCATAGACTGTCCATAGCCCGAGTAAAATCACACTGACGCCAGCCAGTTTTGCCAAACTACCCCGCGCTTTTAGACCAATAAATGAACCCAGAAGACTGACTGCTGCCATGGCGGGCAGTGTTCCCGCCCCGAAAGCCAACATCAGCAGTCCGGCATTTAGTGGATCTGCACTGGCCGCAGCCTTGATCGCTACTGAAAAAACCAGACTGCAGGGAACAAAACCATTGAACAGACCGACAACTAATGGAAGACTCTGTTTTTGATTTATAAAATCATCTCCTGAAAACCACACTTTCCGGGATTGTTGTATTCTCTTCTTTCCAATCAGGTCCAGCAGATTCAAACCAAGGATGACAACCAATACACCGGCAAGAATCATCAGGACTCCCTGCGCTTTGCCGACGATACCTGCCTGCACCACCACCTGCCCAAGCAGAGCACCGCTGACACCAAGAAGGGTATAGACCCCGATACGTGCTCCATGAAATGCCAATACGGGAAGCAGGTTGGGAAAGTTGCCATAGCGGATGAAAAATCCACCATTGATGCCGCCGCACATGCCGACACAGTGAAAGGCTCCGAAGATACCCGTGGCAAAAGCAAGCGCAAGGGTGAACTCGCCGTTCACAGCAGTTCCTCGACAATCTTGTGGAAGACTTCCGGCGTGGATTCACCCAGTATCCGGGTATGCAGATTACCCTGGCGGTCGACAATGAAAGTGGTTGGAAGTGCAATCACCCCATAACGGCGCGCCACCTCTCCGTCCCGATCCAACAGTACATCGTAGGAGATATTCAACTTGCGGATAAAAGCAGCGGCAGTTTTCCGGTCCTGCCGCACATTGATTGCCAAAATGGCCAGTCCCCGCTCTTGATTTTGTTGATAGACCGGTTCGATATTTTTCATCTCTGATTCACAGAAAGGACACCAGTCGGCCCAGAAACGGATGGCTACCACCTTGCCCCGCAAAGCATTCGGAAAGTCCAACGAGCCACTTTCCAACCGATCCAGGATAAAACCAGGCATCGACTGACCTTTGATCAGCTTTGGCGATTCATCACTACAGCCCATCAACACCACCAATACCAAAACAGCTATCGTGAAGTGACGCATTGACTGTGGGTTCTGGATAAAATTCACCACCAAACCTCCGACATCACCAGGTTGGAACTCAACACAGCCCAAGTGGCAATCAGATAAAACAACCCGAAAAGACCAATGGCCATCCAGGTCAGTCGAGGCGCATCCCGTTCTACCGCTTCTGTGAGGCTCGGAACCCGTTTCCAGGGTGCAATCATCCCAGCCCCAAAAGCCAGAGCTGTGGCAAAAAATAGCGGAATATAGAGAAAGTAACCTGCATAGTCGTGCCCCGATTTTAGAATACAGAACGGACAATGATGATGAGGATGTTCATAGATATAGAGTGATACGAACGAGACGATGGCCACCAAAGCCATAACAAAAGCCGCACCGCTCAGTATCGCAAACAGAGATCCGCCGCTACGTTTCAGTCCATACCAGACCCCACTTGCCAGGGCTGCAACACCCGTACCGTAGAGGGCGAACATAGCGCTTCTCGGTTGCAGACTGGAGACCTCTGCTGCCACGCCTTCCGCATCTGCAGAGAAAAGCGCCCCGCAGCAGGAGGTAATGACATCCGGATCCATCTCCAGAAAGTGACGGAGTTGTACGTAAAACTCTGCCAACACCATCGGCACGATCAACAGCAGCAGAGCGTACTTCAGTTTTACCAGTGGATAGTCATAACCCTGGTTATCCAGGTAGTTGAGTGCCAACCAGGCCGCACCGCTGAAGAAGATCGTCATCTTCAAAAACAGGGTGGGCCACCCCCACTCATTCACATTGAGCACACCAGTTGCGCACATGGCGCCCACAAACTGACCGGACATAGATTCGGCGTTGTAGATGAACAGCAGCAGGGAGACCAGTTCCGAGGCAAATGCCCAGGTAAGCAGAGTCGAGATCAGATAGGTGCGCCGCTCCAGATTCAGTTGGCGCTCACTACCACTGCTGATATCCCAATGCCGAACAACCTGCAAGCCGAAACCCGCAGCCAGCAGCAACATCAGACTGACCACAGCAGAGACCAGGACAAGCGCCATGATAGCCGGATTCAGCAGCATGATTCACTCCTGCACAAGCAAACCATCACACATCTCCACTACCCGGTTCACCACTGGTGAATCGAAGACGACTGGATCGTGACTGGTGATCAAAATGGTCTTCCCAGATTTGTACAACTCATCGATCAGACCCATGAATTCGCGAGAGAGTTTTGTATCGAGATTAGCCGTTGGTTCATCCGCAATCAAAATCTTCGGGTCATTGATCAAGGCACGGCAGATCGCCACCCGCTGGGCCTCGCCACCAGATAGCCACTCCACTGGGTTATCGGCCTTGCTGCTCAGGTTGAAGTGATCCAGCAGACGGTGTGCCGACTCCACCAAGACCTTATGGTCAGGCGCAAGCGGATAGGCTGGCAGCATGATGTTTTCCAGCACGCTCAGACCCTGGATCAGATTGAATTTTTGGAAGATAAAACCAAAGGTATGGCGCCTGATATCAGTCAGAAAACGTTCCGGCAGACCGGAGATGGTTCGATCCCCAAGCTGAATACGGCCACTGGTCGGCCGCGAGAGACAACCGATCATGGAGAGCAGCGTGGTCTTACCGGAACCACTCGCCCCTTTAAGACAGGTGACCTTGTTGGGTTCAATCTTCAGGGAAACACCTTGGATAGCCCAAAACTCATTTGGCCGGCCCTGGTTAAAGGCCTTCTTGATATCAGTCAGTTCAATGAGCATCTGCAACTACCGCATAATCGCATCGGGGTCGGTGATCGAGGCTTGCCATATTGGGATGATGGTTGCCACGGTGTAGGGAAAGACCGTAAAGAAGAAGAGCGTTGCCACCTGCATGCCATCGATAAATGGCGTCAGCTGAAAATCGGGATAGAGCACGGCCCAGCCCTTGAGCACCGGTTCAAACAGACTGGCCGACCCGTAAAAGACGTGGGCATAGGCAGCCAGATACCCAATAATAAAAGCGGCAAGCGAGACAATGGCCCCCTCCCAGAACTTCATCCTTAATACATCTCCGGTCTCCCAACCCACCGCTTTCAGGATGCCGATCTCCCGCTTCTCTTCCGCGCTGAGACCAGACGCCTTGTCCCAGGCAAAGATCACAAAGGCAAGCACCGCACCGGCCAACAGGACAAAAACAATGCCCTGGCGCCAGGAGAAGATGCTGTCGTAGGTACGCAACACCTCTTCACGCAGGATGGGACGCGTATCCGGCAGTTTCAGCGAGAGCTTCTCCGCGATCTTTTGAACCTCTCGCGGGTTGCGCACCGACAGCACAAGATCGGTAAAGTAACCGTCAGGAACGCCAAACGTGACCCGATAGGCCTTCTCAGAGAGAAAAACCAGATCTGCGCTGACCAGTTCCGACACCGTATCGAGTATATCTGTCACCTGAAAGGAGTAGGCCTCACCATCGTGGGAGCGGAAAGTGATCCAGTCTCCGATACCGACCCCCCGAGTACGTGCGATAGCCGCTCCAATGATCGTTTCCGTGGTGGAAAGTCCCTTTGTTTCATCCACCATCATGGTGTAGTTGGCCTTTACCGCGGGATCGTAGAAATACCCCCAAAGACGCCCTTTCTTCTCCACCACGCCACGCAACCGGCCAATGCGATCCAGATAGTCCGCAGGCATCAAGGCGTGCCGACCGGCCACCATGCGTTGAAGAATGATCTCCGGTGACTGCTGTAAAATGATCCCTGCCTCATGTCGCAGCGCATGGGTAAACAGCATGACAGAGGCAAGCATGAAGACTATGAGCGTATAGACAAACAGGAGACCAAAATTTTTACCTTTACGCCGTAACAGTGAAGCCAGGGTAAAGTCGATCAGATACTTCTGTTTGCGGAAAAAATCGATCACCGACCAAACCTCTGAGGGGGAAAAATCAATGAGCCGCTGGGAAAGTGCTCCAAAGCCATCGGATGATCCTGAAACGCTGAATGCAGATCCGACTGACTCGGGTGACGCGTATAACGTGCTTCGGTGAACAAGGCCAAGTCAGTCAATCCCAACTCCGCCACCAGGGCTGAACGATGTTGCAGATCCGCAGTTGCCGATTGACGGAGAAGTTCCGCATCCACAAGGGTGAAAATCAGGCACAGAACAGCGCTGAAAAAAACTATCAGAAGTGTGTTTGATCGCCTCATTGACTGCGTAATCACTATTATAAATGGTGTGGATAGCGACCAGTCTAGAGTGCCGGAATACAGCTGCTCATTGACAACAATCAGTCTGCCAAAAAAGAAATGAAGAGTGTGGCAAATGACCTGTTTTTCACGAAATGATCAGTCGTATGAGAGCAGTCACCTGAAAAATCAGATTGCTAAAATCTGTATGAAGGAATTTTGGAGGACTTTAAGGCAGACGTGGATCAGGTTAGGCGTGCACCTGTGGACACTCACCGGCAAAAGCCGGTGGCTTCAGGGTGGAGTATTAAACCGGATTAGCTTTCTATTGCATACTTCTTGATGCGGTACAGCAGAGTATCTCGACTGAGTCCAAGCATACGCGCCGCCTTGCTTCGGTTCCCCAGTGTCCGACTCAACGCCTGGCGAATCAGGTTGGCTTCCAGTTCATCCATATTCAAGCCAGCAGCAGGCAAGACAAAATCACCGCGCTGCTGCGACTGGGGAATCACCTCATGGCGGAACTCCCTCGGCAGGTTTTCAGGCTGGACCGCCCGACCGCTAAACAGGATCAGCATCCTTTCGCAGAAATTCTTCAGCTCACGGACATTTCCCGGCCAGCTGTAGCGACGCAGAACTTTCAAGACGGAGCGACTGTAGTTTGGTGCATCAAGACTGTACTGGTCTGACAATTCTTCCGTCAGCCTGTTGAACAGCAGTTCCACATCACCCGGACGTTCACGCAATGCAGGCAGTTCCAGGGGAACGACATAGAGCCTGTAGTAGAGATCCTGACGAAAACTGCCCTCTTTTACCGCCTTGCCAAGATCCCTGTTTGTCGCGGCAATCACCCGGACATTCAGTTTTTCAGCCTTAGGGTAACCCACGGCCTGACACTCACCCGAATCGATAAACCGCAGCAGCTTCGATTGAATCGAGTGGGGCAGTTCCCCCACCTCATCCAGAAAAAGCGTACCACCATCAGCCGCTTTCACCTTGCCCATTTCGTCCTGAACCGCATCGGTAAAAGCACCCTTGCGATGGCCGAAAAGCTCCGACTCAGCCAGATGCTCCGGCAGAGCCGCGCAGTTGACGGTCACGAAGGCCTTATCGGAACGCCGACTGTAGCGGTGTAACGCGTTAGCCAGCAACTCCTTGCCGGTACCGCTCTCACCGGTCACCAGCACAGTAGCGTCTGTGGCGGCAACGATTCTGGCTGCACGCAGCACCGTCTGAAACTCTGGTGCTGCCCCTAGCATGGTCTGATTCTGAATATTCATGGCGGACATCATAATTCATTTCAAGAACTGTGTGAAATGCCTTAGATCAAAACATCCACACGGGGCGCTGCCTTCGCATCCTTATCCAACTCCGGACGACACACGGCAGTCCGGCTGGGATCGACAGCATGCTTGCTGACCAGAAAATCCTCCACCGATTCTGCCCTCTGGCGCGCCAACTCCAGCAACTTCTCGTTTGTGACGGGCTTGGGCTTGGGGGGCAGCTTGATCGCCTTTTTCGTCTTTTTCGTCTTTTTGCCATCTTTTACTGTAGATTTATCGTCTTTTACTGCAACTTTTGTCGTATCTGCCTTGGCCGCTTCTGCCTTGGCCGCTTCTGCCTTGGCCGCTTCTGCCTTGGCCGCATCAACCTTGGTCTGCCACGCCTCCTGACTCCGACGATCAAACTCGACTCGATCTGCTTCTGTGGCAAAACCACATAGCTTAATGGCGATGCCCGGGCGTGACTTCAGCACTTCAGCCACCTTTTGCAGATATTTTCGATGTTCACCTTCCAACTCCCCGGAGGCTGCTGCAAAAGCGACCGGATCCAGGCGGATCGCCGAATTGCTGTCTGCCAAATGTGTGGCAATTGCTATCGCCGTTCCATAGGGAAAAAATGCTGCGCCAAGCGTGGCCAGCGCACCCGTCTTGATAGCCTTACCCAACGCAATCGAAATCACATCGCTGGGGTCTATCTGGAGATTACCCATCTCCCCGGAGACGGGAATATTCAATACGATATTGTCGTTTTTATCCTCCAGTATGCCGAGGGCGGTATCCAGCGGCATGGAGATCTTTGCAGTGAGTTTCTGCGCCTTTTCGTCACTCACCGGAGAAACCTCAAGCCTGTTGATTTCAATCTTGTTGTCCGCCGCAATCTGTCCCTTGTCGAGATTGAAGTCCATGGTCAGATCCAACTCGCCGCTATCCATGTTGTAACCTATGGTGTCTCCTGAATAAGGGGAGACCTTAGGCAGCTCAAACGCATCGATCTTACCTTTAACATGACCGCTGGGAGGGCGATAAAAAGGTGTGTACTCAGCATCCAATGTGAAACGGGTGTGCCTGCCAAGATTGGCGTTAAGATTGAGACTGGTCAGCTTCTCCGGTTGGGTACTGTCTATTCCCTCTACCTCGAAAGCTTCGATGATTGTCGTCATGGCAAAGGGAGGATCGACAAAATCGTCCCGCACATGGATTTTATTCTCCCCCTGCCAGACGATCTGATCGATCACAATCGGCAGCGGCATTTCGACAGCCCCCTCTATTTTCTGCTCAGGCTGCGCCGGTTTTTCTTCGGTCTCCTCCAGTTTCTGCTCGACTTCCTGAATCGAAACCGCAGGCTGTGCTTCGGCATCGATCTTGCCTGCCTCTCCCGTCAACAGCTCAGTCATCAGCTCCTGGAAGACGACAACATTCCAGTGCCCCTTTCCGGATCTTCTCAGGGTCTTTTCAATGCCCTGTTTTTCGATCTGTTTTATGATTAATCCGTCCTCCATCGAAAATGACCAGTCACGGAGATGGATCGATTCAGTGAACAGGATACGTTCTCCCTCCTGCTCTACGGGCGCAGAGAGTTCCAGCCCTTTGAAAGCGGTCTCTGTCATGGCCAGGCGGTTACCCTCGGTTATGGCCACCTCCGTCATCTTCAGCTGCTCCAAGGAAAACAAGACCACTTGACTGCGGGTGTCGCGAAAGTTGATGCCATCGAGTTGTGAACTACCCGCTGCAGTGACAACCGGCGCTTCATCGCCGGTCTGCAGCGCAAATCGGCCATTCCACTCAAACTGCTCATTGGCCAGCGCCATTCCCGGATCAGGCAGATTTCCCTCAAGTGATTTCAACCCCAGGCGGCCCTCTGTTATCAATGTCAGGGCTGCCATCTGCGGATCAGGTTGATCCAGAGAGAAATCTCCTGACCAAAGCACCCCCGCCAACTGCACCGCCCCCTGTGGAATGGAGAGGTCCACCCCATCCACCCGCAGATCGCTGTGATTCGAGAGCTGCAGTCCCCCCGCCTCATTTCTGTCCATCTTAAACCGCAGCTTGCCGAGTTTCAGGGCAGCAACCGCAATCTGCGCCTGCTGTTCACTCGCACTGTTGATCAGCAGGTGACCCAAATCCATATCCCCTTCGACCTTGAGCGCCTGGCCTTTCAGCGCCACATCTCCCTGCCAGTTCATCTTTTCCAGTGAGAGGGCATTCTGCGGATCAGAAAGCTGCAGCTGACTTGTCATCACCTTGGCCCGATTGGAGAGTTCAAGCTGTCCCGCCTTATCAATGGCAAGTTTGAGGTCCAAACCGCTGATCTCTACCGCCTCTGTAGCCGCCTCTCCCAAATCAGAGGCACGGCCATCCATTTTCGTCTGCTGCAATCCGAGATCCCCAAACACCTGCAGATGCAGGCCTTGAGGACCCTGAGTCAGTTGAACCCTCCCCTTCCAACGGGTTGCACCACTCGCTATCTTCATTACAGGGTTGGGTAGATCCACCTCGGTCATTTGATGATTGAGACTGCCGTCCAGATCCAGTTCCAATCCTGCCGCAGAGGACCAACCACCCTGTATGGTGCCGTCCCATCGGGTCGATTTGTCTGCCACCTCAACCCAAGGCGTCATTAGCTGGAGAGCATCCGTGCCCAGGTTGCCATTGGTACTCCAGTGGAATCGACCTTCCGGTTTAAGTTCGACTTTGAAGGCGCTGTCGATGGTTAACTTGCCTTTTAACCGGGGCACACTCTCCGAGACCAACGTCTGAATCGGATCCAGTAAAATCTGGGCCAGCTCCAATTGTCCCGAAACCCAAGGTTCGTCAACAAACGGCCGGCTCTCCCCCGCTAGCATAAGAGGCACCTGATTGAGCTTGCCGGAGAGGTTGAATCGAGCTGTGCGTTGAGGTTTCCAACTCACCACATCTTCAAGCCGGAGACGATCGATCGCCAGTTCGCTGTTAAAATCGCCGTTGGTATACTTGACCGTCGTGTTGACAATCTTCAATTGATCAATCGCAAATCCCCAAGGCTCTCCCTCTCCACCCATGGCCTCGCCGCCAAGGGTGCGTATCACGATACCGCCAAAGTGCACCACGCCCTCCGCCTTCTGCTCCATGCCGAGCTGCAGGCCATCGACTTCAACCATACGAAGCCGGGCGCGGCGACTGAAGAGGAAATGCCAGACAATCTCCGCGCTGCAATGCTTCAACTCCACACGTCGTTCTCCCTCTCCTATGGCGGAGAGTCCACGCAGATGGAAACGGCCGCTAAAGGGATTGAAATCGACATCCTCGATCTCCACCTTTCGTATCCCATGATCGAGCATATAGCTGCTGATGCCCATTTGTATGCCAAACGGGATAAAGACGAGTACACCAATGATGAGCAGCGTGAACCCACCCGTTACAGCCAAAAAACGCCTCGATTTCAGCCTGGCGGTTATGATTTTTTTTAGCGAGTCAACGGTCATGTCACGTTTCCTTGTCTGCCAATGAAAGAGTGGGACAAAATAGGCCTGTGGTTCCTATTCTAAACGTCTATACAGATAGACATAAACTCACCTGAACAACTCCCGGCATCCCTTCTCTAGTCTATACCTTCCCAAAGATCAGAAGTACCTTCCTGCCGCTATCAGAATTTGATCAAGCGAAACTCAATCAAGGTGCGGAAAAATGAATATTGTTCCCCACATGCACGGTTTTATTTCCCAGGACACGAAGACATAAGTGGGGTTTTTACCCGTTTTGGGGCAAAAAACGTGAAGCTAATCTCACTTCTTCGGGGGGTGTAAAAATGCGTGCGTCGATACCGGAAAAAGTGTGAACTGGCGACTGAAGAAGTGCAGCTGTCGCACCGATATTCTGGGTAACGGAAATATAATCAACGGGTGCAGCCATGAAAGCCTTACAAAACATCTTCGCAGTGGTACTTACCGGAATCCTGGTTACCGCATGTGGCGGAGGTGACACTATAAGTGAGGCGACCACTTCCAATAGAGTGGAGTTCGGCGGCAGTGTAGGCGACGGACCTGTAGTGGGCGCCACCGTGACGATCCGCAATCGCAACTTCGAGGTCATCTCCTCCACGACCAGTGACAACCAGGCCAACTTCGCCTATGTCGGCGAGATCGCCGATGAACAGTTCCCCCTGATCATCGAAGCCACGCTTGGTATCGACCTGGTAACCAATACGCAGCCCGACTTCATTCTCACCGCAGTGGTCATGGATCGCAGTCAAACCCGCATCAACCTGAATCCTCACTCCACCATGATCGTGAAGACGGCCCAGGCCATGTCGGGTGGACTTAACCTCGCCAACCTCAACAGCGCCCGTGAAGCGGTAATCACCAAGATGAACTTCGGCCTCGACACCGCCCTGGTAACCGATCCGATTACCAACGATATCACTGACAACAATGTTGCAGTGATTACCAAGGCCAGTGAAGTCTTCGGTGAAATGGTACGCCGTGCCAGCTACTGGATCGGCAACGGCATCGATGAAGATGCAGTTTTCGCCGCCCTGGCAGCCGATTTGACCGACGGCGCACTGGATGGCATTGGTGGACCAGGCACCAACGCACGCTATACGGCCATCGCCCATGTAGTGTCCGCCCAAGTGCTGATCGAAGCCATGCTCAATGATCTGCAGGTCAACAATGCGTCCGCCACCCTGGCGCTGGACAACGCCATCAACCAAATCATGGGTAACGCGGGCACCGCCAACCGCTCCACAACCACTGTGACGATCAATGACCTGATGATTGAGCAGGCCAAGTTTGCACTGGCCGCTGCCCGGGCCATCGATCCGAATGTGACCTTCGATAACCTCCTCACCGTTCTCTTCAGCCTGGGCACCGATGTTTCCACCACTGTGGTCACCCAAGGTTTGGGAGATAGCGGCATGAATAGCAGTGTCACTGTTTCAATCGACCAGTCCATCTCGCTTGCCGCCAGCAGCAACACAGGCGGCGTCAGCGACATCAACGTAGCCGCCAACAGCCCGGTCAGTATCAGCACCGATGGCGGCAGTACCGATGGTGGCAATACCGATGGTGGCGCAACCCCAGTTGACCACCAGCCAGTGGCTCAGGCGGATAGCGCTTCCACCATTGAGAATTCCGACGTCACCATCAATCTGTTGAGCAACGACAGTGGCCTTGAGGATGGCCCGGTGACTCTGACTGTCTCCGGCAGCGTCAGCCACGGGACTCTGCAGGTGAACAGTGACGGCACCGTGACCTACAGTCCTGCAAGTGGCTACCGCGGCGTGGACAGCTTCATCTATCAGATCACTGATGCCGATGGCGACTCGGCAACCGCCAGCGTCAACCTGACCGTGAATTGCCTCAGCCAGTGCAGCTCTAGCGTACGCATTGCCTGGAATGCAAGCACAGGCGGGGATGTAGCAAGCTATAATCTCTATCACGGCACCAGCAGCGGCAACTATGGCGACCCGATCGCAGTCGGCAACGTCGTCACCCACGACCTGGATGTCGACGGGGTAGGCAGCCACTACTTCGTTGTTACCGCTGTCAATCTCGGTGGCCACGAGTCAAGCTTCTCCAGCGAAGTCAACGTCCAACTCTGATTGAATTCTCTCCGGACAAGGATGTCCAATTTACGCCGGTCACTCCAACCGGCGTTTTTTCGTGATATAAAGCCCACTTTCTGGCGTCGACTGTTGTGCTGCCGAAGCATAAAATTAGACTGCCCAATACCAGATTCATGAAAAACGACGCCACTGTCGTCTCATCCGCTTATCAACAATGATTTTTCATCTCGACCTGAAACCTTTCTTGATTGTAACCCTGCTCCTGCTGGGGTTCTCCGCCGCGACCCGGGCCAATCTTGTAGGGGAGGGAGCCAGGCTGATCGAACAGGGCAAAACGGAGCAAGCGCTGCAACTGTTCAGGAAAGCGGCCAACGCAGGGGACAACCTGGGTGCATACGGTCTCGGTGTGCTCTATTTTCAGGGCATTGGCGTCGAAAAAGATCCGGAAAAAGCGACCAAATGGTTCAGTCTTGCTGCCGAAAAAGGCCATGCGCCCGCCCAGTTCAATCTGGGAAACGCCTATCTCAACGGTCGTGGCACCAGACAGGATATTAACAAAGCGGAATATTGGTGGCGCAAGGCATCCATGCAAGGTTATTCCCGGGCACAGTTCAATCTCGGCTCACTGCTCACCAGCGAAAGGAGTGGTCAGACTGACCATGAAGAGGGGATCGCCTGGTTCCGTGCCGCTGCCTCACAGGGTGAAGAACAGGCAGCACAAAAGCTCATGGAGTTCGACGAGCCGATTGCCTATGACCGGATAACGACCGACTGGCAACGTGAACCACTCCGCAGCGAAAGCCGCCTGCTTACCCTGCCGGCAGAGCACTACACCATCCATTTCCTCTCCGCAAAGGCACCTGAGACCGCGGTCCACTTTGTGCAACAACATAAGCTTCAGGGGAAGGCGCTACTGTTCCGTTTTACAAAAGAAAAGGATATTTGGACGGGGGTAGTCTTCGGGGACTATACAAGCAAGGCAGAGGCCACTGCCACCATCGAACGCCTCAATCCATCCCTGAAGAGACTGCAGGCGTGGGTGCGCCCGATAAGGGATATTCAGAAAAACATCCTGGCAGGGGATTTCAGGCGCGCCCAGTAGACGCACCAAAATACGAATCAGACTTTCCATCTCCTAAGCTGTTGCTGGTAAAAGCCGGGATCCAGCACTGTTGCACCCTGCCGACCGACCTGTGCCGAGGCAAAGGAGTGGGCACGGAACAACAGGGTTTTGAGATCCCACTGGCGTAGCAGTCCGAGAATGCATACGCTGGCGAAGGCATCCCCGGCGCCTACTGTGTCCACCACGGAAATCTCATCCTGCGGCACAACCGTCTCAAAATCGCCGAACTGGTTCAGAGCGAAGGCACCCCGACTTCCCCGAGTCACAATAATGAGTTCCAACGCGTGGTCATGCAGCAAAATCTCCGCACTGCTTCGCAGGTCGCCCCGGCCCTCGCACAACACCTTTATTTCATTCTCATTGAGTTTCGCCCAGGTGCTGCCATCCAGCATCTGTTTCACCTCTTCAGCCTCCCACCAGGGCGGCCTCAGATTGACGTCCAAAAAGACAGGGGCGGGATGGCTCGCTTTCAAAGACTCCAGGGCAGCTTTCGCCTCAGGACGCCTCAAACCCAGACTGCCATGGTAGATCAGTGCCGCATCGAAAGGCGGCATTGCGCAGTCCTGGATAAAATCGTAGGCCTGGTCGGTAACAATCTCGAAATCAGGCTCTCCCTCTCTGAGAGTTACCTTCACCGTGCCTGTCGGATGGATACAATCAAGCTGCAACCCTGCATCATTCATCCCCCACTGCTGCATAGTGTCCCGAATCCGCCGCCCCGAAGCATCGTCTCCGACGCGACTGATGAACAGAGGGGCGGCGCCAAACGCCTGCAGATTCCAGGCAACATTGAAGGGGGCGCCACCCAATACCCGGCTGCCGTCCTCGAAACAGTCAAAAAGCACTTCGCCAAAGATTAGCGGTACAGTTTTCACAGCATAACCCGATCCCATCGATAAGCAGGAGCAGTATTCCTACCCCGGCCCGGCGTCCAAACCTTCCTTTCCGCCAAACACTTCCCGCATGATTTCAAGAAACCGCTTTGATTGAGGTGAAATGAACTTACCGCGTCGCAGCACTATGCCGTAACTACGATCCGGGAAATATTCTCCGAGGGGAATCTTCACTACCTTTTCATTCCCGGTCAGGCAGAGATCGGTAACGATAGAGATGCCCAGGCCATTCTCGACATACCGCTTGATCACCTCCCAGCCTCCCGCTTCCAGGGTGACCTTGTAGCTGGCGTTGTGCTGTTCAAAAACCAGGTCGACCATGCGCCAGGTACTCAGGTGGTGGGGTGGCAAAATCAGCCCGTAGGGACTGATGTCTTTCAGGGTAACCCTCGACTTGTCCGCCAACGGATGACCCAGCGGGGTTATCAACGCGGGGCCATAGTTCACAATGGGTTCGTAGGTCACGTCGTCCGGCACTTCCAGCATGGATCCGATGGCAAAATCGGCCTCATCAGCGCGCAGCATCGTCATCCCGTCGCGCCCGGTCACATTGTGCAGTTTCAACCGTATACCTGGAAAACGTTCGGCAAAACGCCGCAAAGGCTCAGGCAGGATGTAGAGTATCGTCGACTCACCCGCCGCTATATTGAGTTCACCACTCTCAAGCTTGCCGCAAGCGGCGGAAAAGGTCTCCCGCAACTTGTCCATCCCCTCCACCAGGGGCTGCGCCAACTTGTAGAGAATCTCCCCCTCCGACGTCAGTTTTATCTTTGGACCGCGACGTTCAAACAGCACTGTGTCGAATTCACGTTCCAGTGCCTGAATCTGCAAGGATACTGTCGGCTGACTGAGGTAGATGCGTTCTGCCGCCTCGCTGATAGAACCGGTCTGGGCAGCGTGACAAAAAGCTCGCAGCTGCTTTAGGCGGTTTTGTTTGTAATAGACTTGAGGGGTGGAAGCCATGGGTGCTCCATGAATTTCATGTCAATCAGGGATCGATTTATATCCCCACAATAACCAATACAAGATAAAAAAACTATTTACCTGCACAATAAAGCCACACTCCACACTTGATTGAAGGTGAAGGTCGGCTTAGCCTTAATAATTGGAAGTAACATCAAGAGACAAAAGGACACCATGGAAACGACACTGCACTTTTTACAGATATTTTCCGAGGCCCTTTTCTATACTGCCCCCATTCTCCTGTTTCTCGTCACACTTATCCTGCTTAGCGCAGCTGTTATTGCCCGGCAGGAACCCTTACCCATCAACCTCGCCATCTATATGTCCTTCATCACCGCAATGACCATTGGTTACGGTGATTTCACGCCAAAAAAACCCTTATCCAGATTATTGGCTATTCTTCTTGGCATCATAGGCGTAATTTTTACCGGCATCATTGTTGCGGCAGCCGTCTATGCAACTCAGCAGGCACTTCATGCCACGCTGGGCAGATAGGAGAGAAACATGCAGAAACCCGAAATCAAGCAGGACGCGATGTATCAGTTACTGAGGGATGAGAAGATATCCGAGTTCAATCAACGAAGGGCGGATGGAGAGTCCTGCAATCTACAACAGGCGGATTTGCGTGGTTTGGATCTACGCGAACTGGATGCACGGGGTCTGGATATTCGCGGAGCCTACCTACGTCAGGCAGACCTGCGTGGATTGAATCTGTCGGAAACACAAATGGAGGGAACCAGCATCAACGGCGCAAAGATCTCCGGGGCCTTTTTTCCCAAAGAGCTGACACCGGAAGAGATTTCCCTGTCACTGGTACACGGTACGCGGATGCGCTACCGCTGAAGATATTTGACTCCGCCCCCCCTGGCTTGTCTTGGTGCGCATGGCGCACCCTGCACTTCCTGGAATAGTAGGTCGTGCCAGCGCAGCGTGACGCGACAATAATGGTGCAAATTGTTGGATTACGGCCTAAAAGACAGCCTAACCCAACCTACCCGCGCAAGCTCACCAGCATCCTACGGCGTATCCAGCTGGGCCAGGATGTTTCTCGCCACCCGTCGCTGGTCGGCGTTGCCCTCTTCCAGAATCTCATAGAGCAGTTCGCGGGCCTGCTCTACATCGCCGACATCACGGGATGTCTGAACCTGACGAAACCTCTCTTCCACCGATGGTCCATCGTCCTCATCTTCCTCATCCTCGATGGAATCGAGTTGGGCCTCCATCTCATCGTCGGTCAGAGGCACGAAACGATCAGGGTCGACGTAGTCAGTCGCAGGGTCTATCTCTGAACCCATCGGAGGCTCAGGCTCGGGGGTTGCCGATGAAGAACCGGCTGTGGCTGTGGCCGTCACCATCGCAGGCTCGACACCCGCGTCTTCGGAGTCATCCTCTCTCTTGCGCACAAAACTCGCGGAGAAGAAGACACCTATTTCGAACAGCACCCACATCGGCAGAGCCAACAGAGTCTGGGAGATGATATCCGGTGGCGTCAGAAACATGCCGACGACAAAAGCACCGACGATGATATAGGGACGCTTGGATCTCAGGCTCTCCGGTGTCGTCACCCCCATCCAAACCAGGATAATGGTTGCGATCGGCACTTCGAAAGCGATACCAAAAGCAAAAAAGAGGGTAATAACAAAATCGAGATAACTACCCATATCGGTAGCCATCTCGATCCCTTCCGGCGCAGTGCTGGTAAGAAAGGCGAAGACAAGCGGAAAGACGACGAAGTAGGCGAAGGCCACGCCCAGATAGAAGAGCATGGTGCTGGAAACCAGCAACGGTATCACCAGCCGTTTCTCGTGCTTATAAAGCCCCGGCGCTACAAAGGCCCAGAACTGGTGGAGAATAAAGGGAATAGCCAAAAATACAGCCATCTGCAGGCTGAGCTTGAACGGGATCAGGAAGGGGTCGATCGGTTTGGTTGAGATCATGGTGCTGCCTTCCGGCAACGCGCTTCTCAACGGCTCCGAAACCATGATGTAGAGGTCATTGGCGAAAGGGAACAGCACCAGGAAGATCGCCAGTACAACCAGGACCATGCGCAGCACCCTGTCCCGCAATTCGAGAAGGTGAGCAACCAGCGGTTGTTCGGAACTTGGTGCAGCCTGGGGATTTTCAGCCAAAGGAAACCTACTTGTCAGTACCGGGGATCTCGCGATCCTCAAGGGTATTCTTGGCGTCATTCAATGACTTGGAGGCAGAACGTTCGACATCGTAGAGATCTTTTCGGGTATCTTCGACGATCTCCTCCAACGGGTTGGACATCTGCTTTTCGAGGATCTGCTTCAGCTCATCCGCCTTGATCTCCTTGTCGATATCCGCCTTGACGTTAGCCACAAAACGTCGGCCGCGGCCAAGCCAATGGCCTGCGACACGCGCCACCTTGGGCAAGCGTTCAGGACCTATGACCACTAACGCAACAAGCGCGATAATGCCCAGTTCCCAGAAACCGATATCAAACATGGTTGGATCTCAAGCTGTCCCCGAGACGGGGTAAAGGAATCAGACCTTGTCTTTCTCTTTGGAAGTCACTTCCCCTTCCACTACAGTACCGGACTCAGACTCTTCGATCTGTTCGCGCTTTTCGCTGGACTCGGCCTTTTCACTGTCAGTCATGGCGCCTTTGAAGCCCTTGACGGCGTTGCCGAGGTCAGAGCCGATATTCTTCAGCCGTTTTGTGCCAAACAGCAACAGAACGATCGCCAGAACAATCAACAACTGCCAAATACTGATACCACCAATACCCATAATCTTCTCCGCTCCCCGGTTCAAACCGGATGTCTATCTATATTTTTCGTGCCGGCCAGAGGAAACCTCGGCCATCAATGCGGGGATAATACCCCAGTTATGCCCCGGCGGTAAGCACCGCTGTCACTCAGGCTGAATTCCAGTGACACTATTTGCCACGGCTGGCCTTCTCCTCCAACCCGGAAAGCCCGAAACGACGTTCCAGCTCCTGCAGTACATCATTAGGCCCCAGACCCTGCTGAGCCAGCAGGACCATGGTGTGGAACCACAGATCCGCAGTCTCGTAGACGATCTTCTCCGGCACCCCGTCCTTGGCCGCCATCACAGTCTCCGTAGCCTCTTCACCGATCTTTTTCAGGATGCTGTCCAACCCCTTGGCGTAGAGTTTAGCCACATAGGAGCTGTCAGGCTCCGCCTGCTTGCGCTCCTCCAGCACCTGGGCCAGCTGTTCCAAAACATCACTCATCTGCTATCTCACTGATCGGTTGGTGTGCCACCATAATGATAATTAAGCGAAGGACACTAAGAAAAGGTGCTTAGGGCGCCTCTGAATGAATAGAGAAATCTCATACCCCCCAACGGCGAGTCAGCACTCCGTTGCTCGAGATCTCTCCCTGCGGTCGAGATGACAATATCCGAGTCATTCAGAGCTTCCTTTGCGTCCTTTGCATTGAAAATCACTTATAAATCTGCCCAGGATCTTTCAGCACAGGTAATACTTCGACCCACTCACCATCCTGCAGTTCCCGGTAGAAACAGTTGTGGCGGCCGGTATGGCAGGCGATGCCGCCCTTCTGTACCACCTCCAGCAGTACTACATCCGCATCGCAATCGACCCGGATTGCGCTGACTATCTGCTGGTGTCCCGACTCCTCGCCCTTGTGCCAGAGTTTCTTGCGAGAACGGGACCAGTAGACCGCGTGACCAGTCTCCTGCGTCAGCCGCAGGGCCTCCCGGTCCATCCAGGCCATCATCAGGATAGTGCCCGTCCCTTTCTCCTGGGCGATAGCGGGCACCAGACCCTGCTCATCCCATTTTATGTTGCCGAGCCAGCTCACAGACGGACCTCGACGCCCTGATCCTGCATGAAGCGCTTGGCCTCGCCGATGCTGTACTCGGCGAAATGGAAGATACTGGCGGCCAGAACAGCGTCTGCCGCGCCCTCTTTCACCCCATCCACCAGATGCTGCAAATTGCCCACGCCGCCGGAGGCGATCACCGGGGTCGGCACCGCCTCGGCGATGGCCCGGGTCAGTTTGTTATCGAAACCGATCTTGGTGCCGTCCCGGTCCATGCTGGTGAGCAGGATCTCACCGGCACCGTAGTCCGCCATCCTCTTCGCCCACTCGATGGCGTCGATACCGGTGGGCTTGCGGCCGCCGTGAGTGAAAATCTCCCACTTCAGAGGTTCTCCCTCGCCGCTCACCTTCTTTGCGTCGATAGCAACCACGATGCACTGGGAGCCAAATCGGGTGGTGGCCTCCCTGACGAATTCAGGGTTGAAAACCGCCGCTGTGTTGATCGCCACCTTGTCCGCACCTGCATTGAGCATGCGACGCACATCCTCCACCACCCGGATGCCGCCACCCACGGTCAGGGGAATGAAGACCTCGGATGCCACTTGCTCCACGACGTGGACGATGGTCTCCCGGTCGTCGGAGCTGGCGGTGATATCGAGAAAGGTGATCTCATCCGCACCCTCTTCGTTATAGCGGCGCGCCACCTCCACCGGGTCGCCCGCATCGCGGATCTCCACGAATTTGACGCCCTTGACCACACGGCCGTTGTCCACATCGAGACAGGGGATGATACGTTTGGCTAGCATGCTTTATTTACCTTTGCTTAACCACAAAGGGCACGAAGAAAAACTTAAACCCTTCGTGGCCTTCGTGGTGAAAACTCACCCCATCAACTCATCCGCCAGTCTCTGGCCTTCGGCGAAGTCGAGGGTGCCCTCGTAGATCGCCCGGCCGGTAATGGCTGCGGTGATGTTGGTGGTATAGGCTTTGCACAACGCTTCGATGTCACCGATGTTGGTAATACCGCCGGAGGCCACGACAGGAATGTTGATGGCATTGGCCAGCGCCGTCGTGGCCTCCACATTGGGGCCGGTCATCATGCCGTCACGGCCGATATCCGTGTAGACGATGGAGGAGACTCCGTCGTCCTCGAAACGCCGCGCAAGTTCGGTCACCTCCTGATCGGTGACCTCCGCCCAGCCGTTGATCGCAACCATCCCCTCTTTGGCATCCAAACCGACGATGACATGACCGGGAAACGCCTTGCAGGCGCGGGCCACGAACTCGGGCTCTTTTACCGCCTGAGTGCCGATGATGCAGTAGGTCACACCCGCTTTCAGATAGGCCTCTATGGTCGCTTCATCGCGGATGCCGCCACCCACCTGTATCGGCATGTCGGGATAGGCCTCTGCAATACCCTGTATAACGCTACCGTTGACCGGCTCTCCGGCGAAGGCGCCGTTGAGATCGACCAGGTGCAGACGCCGACCGCCAGCTTCAACCCAACGGCCTGCCATCTCAACCGGGTTGTCGGAGAAAACGGTGTCGTCCTCCATGCGGCCCTGGCGCAGGCGCACACACTGACCATCTTTCAAATCGATTGCGGGGATTAGTAACACATCAACACCTAACTGTTCATGAAAACACTGTCATTTCCGTCCTTAGGTTCGTAAACGCTACATCCATGTAGCACTACTCGACCGCAGGGAGAAATCTCCTGCCCAACTGCCAACATCACGGGATCCCTCTCTATCGTTCGGGATGACATCGGATTTTCGGAAGACATCTAACCCTTCCAATTCACAAAATTCTTCAATAGCCGCAGGCCATCATCAGCGCTCTTCTCCGGATGAAACTGCACCGCAAAAAGATTATCCCGGCCAATGGCGCTGGCAAAGGCAACTCCGAAGTCGGTGGTGGCCTCTGTCAAATCGCCATCATCAGGATCGACATAGTAGCTGTGTACAAAGTAGAAACGGCTACCTTCATCGATATTCTCCCAGAGGGGATGATCGTGACTATGGCTCACCCGGTTCCAGCCCATATGCGGGATCTTCAGCAGAGCCCCATCGGGCCCGCGACCACCGGGAAAATGGCGCACCCTGCCGGGATAGAGACCGAGCAATTCGGTACCTTCGTTCTCTTCACTGAACTCCATCAACACCTGCTGCCCCATGCAGATACCCAGAAACGGCTTGGATTGTGCCGCATCCAGGATCGCCCGGTTCAGATGGTGATCGGAGATAGCGGCCATGCAGTCGCGGGCCGCCCCCTGGCCGGGAAAGACCACCCGGTCGGAGTTGAGTATCAGGGTCGGATCATCGGTTACCAGCACCTCGTCGCCGGGAGCGGTGACATGCTCCACCGCTTTGGCGACGGAGCGCAGGTTACCCATACCGTAGTCAATGACTGCGATGCGTTGTGCCATCGAAATACTGCTCTTTAAAATATTGGGGTGAGTTTACAGCGAGCCCTTGGTGGAAGGCACCACATCGGACATACGGGGATCCGGCTCCAGCGCCATACGCATCGCCCGGCCCAGCGCCTTGAATACTGTCTCGGCCTGATGGTGGGCGTTGATGCCCCGCAGGTTGTCGATGTGCAGGGTCATACCGGCGTGGTTGACCAGTCCCTGAAAAAACTCCAGAAAGAGATCCACGTCGAACTCACCGATACGGGCGCGGGTAAAGGCCACGTTGTACTCCAGACCGGGACGGCCGGAGAAATCGACCACCACCCGGGAGAGCGCTTCGTCCAGCGGCACATAGGCGTGGCCATATCGGCGAATACCCTTTTTATCCCCCAGCGCCTCGGCCAGAGCCTGCCCCAGAGTGATGCCGATATCCTCCACTGTGTGGTGAGCATCGATCTCCAGATCACCCTTGGCATCGATCTCCAGGTCGATCAGGCCGTGACGGGCCACCTGATCCAGCATGTGGTCAAGAAAAGGGACGTCGGTCGCGAAACGGGAGGTGCCCGTACCGTCCAGATTCAGCGTAACGCTGATTTGAGTCTCCAGTGTATTGCGTTCCACCTGCGCTGTGCGCTGCATGGGAAGGGCTCCGAACATTTATGGATTCAACGACGAATCGCCGACAAAGAACGCATTTTAGAGCAAAACCGACAAAATAGCAGTGCGAGGTGCCTGCCGGTTCCGCAAGCTTGAACCGGCCTACGGCTTCCTTGGTGGATTTCAGCGTAGATTCCTAGGCCTGATCGAGCGTAGCGGATCAGGCAGACGCCTACCAATTCTCGCCCAATAGCTCGAAATGGGCCTGTGGATGAAGACAGGCGGGACAGACGCCCGGCGCCTCATCTCCCTCATGCAGGTAACCGCAGTTGCGGCAGCGCCAGACCACCTTGCCGTTGCGCCTGAAGACCCGTCCGGCTTCAAGGTTGTCTGCCAGATCCTGGTAGCGCTTGCCGTGCTGTTTCTCCGCAATGGAGATCGCCTCGAACGCCATTGCCACCTGCTCGAAACCCTCTTCACGGGCGGTCTTGGCAAACCCCGGATACATGGTTGTCCACTCATGCTCCTCTCCCGCAGCGGCGTGGCGCAGATTCGCCAGGGTATCTCCCATGTCCCCCGCAGGAAAGGTTTCTGTAATCTCCACCTCTCCACCTTCGAGAAACTTGTAGAAACGTTTGGCGTGCTCCTTCTCCTGGTTCGCAGTCTCCTCAAAGATATGGGCGATCTGCACCAGGCCCTCTTTGCGGGCGGCACCTGCATAGTAGGTATAACGATTGCGTGCCTGAGACTCACCGGCAAAGGCGGTCATCAGGTTTCTTTCCGTGCGGGTTCCTTTCAAAGACTGACTCATCATTCACCTCATGAAGCAATCATGGTGCGCGCGTCGCACCCTACGTTAATCACTGACTCATAACTCACATCATGAAGTCTTAAAACATCTCTGCTTCTACTTCAAGATAGGCAATGCTGACGTGGCTGCCCACCTCCATATCAAAATCAACCCAATCCTTGTAATCGGAGAGCAGTTTCACCACGATGGGTTTGATCTCGTAGTCGCTCAAGCCCTCATCCAGCTGCTTCGCCACCTCATTTCTGAGGGTGGAGAGATAACGCTGGTAGGTTTCCGGAACCTCACGGCCGCCGGTTGCGCCGTGGCCAGGCACAAAAAACGCCGCATCCACTTTCAGAGCCATATCAATGGCCGCGATATTGCCCTTAAACGTCCCATGCCGCATCTGGCCCAGACGACCAAGCATGACATTGTCCCCGAGAAACAGTAACTTCTTTGAAGGAACCTCGATCATCAAATCGGAATCGCTATGGGCCTTGGGCTCGAACAGAAAACGGATCTTGAGTCCGGCCAAGGTGATTTCACCACCATGATCAATCGCATGATTTGGCCCTACGACTTCCGTTCCCCTGGTTGCATTATCCGTCATGCTCAACAGTGAATCGACCCAGCTCTGACCTTCGCCCTCTTCGATCTTGGCAATCATATTGGGATGACCATAGATCGCCACCTTCGGATAGGCAGACCGGATCGCCTGATTGGCCAGCCAGTGGTCGCCATGGATGTGGGTATTCATCACCGCAACCACCGGCTTGTCAGTGACCTTGCGGATTTGACGCAGCACCATCTCGCCGATCTGCACACTGGCGCCGGGATCAACAATCACCACGCCTTCATCGGTGACGATAAAGGCCGGATTGTTCATGAAACCCTGATTCTCCGCCGAGGGCCGACCCAGCGGGCCATGAATGACATAGACGTCATCCGTCACCTGATCTGCAGGATAATTCTTCACCGCCGGACCACGTTCCGCTGCAATCAGCAGCGCTGGCAGCAGACAGACCATCAAAAACAGCTTTCTCATTCTCACTCCTCTGGTTGCCCGTTTTTGGGCTTATATTCATTGTAGGTGGTTGGACAGCAGGTTCATCCAGATAATATTCAGGGAAGATCCATGAATCGATTTTTCGCCGTCTCTGCCATGAAGAGTGCGCCCAAGGTCACTTATTTCCCCGCCCTGACCAAGCCACCCAGCCCTATCTCTTCCAGCGCATTGCTGAGCAAAGCCCTGACTTCAGCAGCCTTTTCGCAGCGCAGCGCTGCCTGCAGCAGTTCCCTGGCCCTGGCGCGGCTGATGGAATGAATCACCCACTTCACCCGTAGCAGGCTGCTGGCGCTCATACTAAGATTTTCGACCCCCATACCCAGCAGCAAGACCGCTGCTGCAGGGCTGCCCGCCATCTCACCACAGACGCTGACCTCCCGGTGAAATTGCCTGCCCCCCTCCACTACCTGAATCAAAGCCCGCAACACAGCGGGATGCAGATCATCGTAGATCTCCGCCACATGGGAGTTGTTACGATCCACCGCCAACAGATACTGGGTCAAATCATTGGTGCCGACCGAGAGAAAATCGACCCGGCGCGCCAATGCCTCCACCTGATAGACCGCAGCCGGCACTTCTATCATCACACCGACACGGGGCATCTTCACCCCATGGCCCTCTTCGACCAGTTCATCGTGTGCCCGCTGAATCAGCAGCAGTGAATCATCCACCTCACTCACATTGCTGATCATCGGCAATAGCAGCTGCAGATTATCCAAGCCAATGGCTGCACGCAGCATGGCACGCACTTGGGTGAGAAATATCTCCGGATGATCCAGTGAGATACGGATACCGCGCCAGCCAAGGAACGGGTTGGACTCATTGACCGGAAAATAGGGCAGGGGTTTATCGCCACCAATGTCGAGGGTGCGAATGGTGACTGGCCTGGGGGCAAAGGTCTCAAGGACATTCCGATAGTTTGCTGTCTGCGCCTCTTCACAGGGGAAACGGTCGCGCACCATAAAGGGGACTTCTGTTCGGTAGAGACCGACCCCCGCAGCCGCATCGGAACCCAGTGTACTCATCTCGGAAACCAGACCAGTATTCAGATAGAGCCGCACCGACACCCCGTCGGAGGTCTCTGAAGGCAGATCACGGGTCGCCTCCAGCTCTGCGCTCAGTGCCCGATCCTCTTCCGCCAGCCGCAGGTACTCGGTTCTCACCGACGGCGCCGGTGAAACATAGATGCGCCCCCGGTAGCCATCGCTGATGAGGAAACGCCCATCGACCCGCCCCACGGGCAGGTCGCTCACCCCCATGACTGCGGGAATGCCCATCGCCCGAGCCAATATGGCAACATGGGAGAAACTGGCGCCCTTGGCTGAAACAAGTCCCGCAAGACGTTCCATCGGTACATCGGCAAGCTGCATGGCGCTGACCTCATCACCTACCAGGATGGTGTCCTCCGGATAGTCGACCGGACCGGACCGCTCCTGCTGCAGGTGCATGAGTATGCGGCGGCCCAGATCGCGCACATCGGATGCCCGCTCCCGCAGGTAGACATCGTCCATGCCGTCGAACACCTTGGCATGCTCTTCGATGGTCTGACGCAAAGCACCAGCCGCCCAATCGCCGGCCATGATACGTTCCACTGTCTTACCGATCAGAGAGTCGCTGCCCAGCATCATGAGCCAGGCATCGAACAGCGCCCGGTCTTCAGCAGGCAGACTGTCCTCCACCCGGTCTTCCAGGGCCATCAAATCCTCCACCACTGCAGCCACTGCGGTGCGGAAATCCTCCTCCTCCTGCTCGGGGTCTTCTCCCTTGCGGTCAGGCACTGCATCCAGATCGGCGGGAGGGTAAACAACTACCGCCGTACCCAGAGCCACACCTGGAGCACCCGCACGTCCTTGCAGAAAACGGGTGGGAGGTGCCACACCCTCCATGGTGACAAGTTCACCACTCGCCTGGGCATGGGTAATGGCACCCGCAAGCTGTGCGGCAAGGGTAAAGAGGAAGGTTACCTCGCTGTCATCGAAGGTACGCTGCTTTATCTGACGCACCACCAGCACGCCGAGTACCCTGCGATTCTGAATAATAGGCACACCGAGAAAACCGTGATAGCGGGTTTCACCCGTCTCATAGGCAAACAGATAATGACGATGATTGGGGGCATCCGCTACGTTGACCGGCTCGGCACGCTCGCATACCAGCCCAATCAACCCCCTGTGCAGGGGGAGCCTGACCTTACCGACGGCTGCAGACTGCAAACCTTCCGTGGCCCGCAGTACATGTTCGCGCCTCTCGAAATCGGTCAGGTAGACGGAACAGACATCGGCGCCCACCGCTTTTTTCACCCGCGCAACGATGAGTTCCAGCGCCTCGCCCAGATCGGGGGCAGCGTTTACCTCTTTGACGATTCGATGCAGAGTTTCGAGCATTAGCCCTCTGAGATCAGGTCAAACAAACGGGAAATACTGTAGGAGCGGCGCCCTCGCCACGAAAACTCCGTAGAGTAGGTAAATCGCGACGGGGGTGCCGCTCCTGCTCACACTTCGCAGGAAACCTCTCAATTGCTCAGAGGTACCTGAACACGCCTTTCAGCGCCGATTTTGCCGCAAATAGTTCGAATGCGAACGCGCCGGCATACCTTCGGGATAGAGCAGTGGTGCCAACTCCTCCAGAGCACGGGCATAAACACTGCGTTTGAAATAGATCACTTCCCGCACCGGCAGCCAGTATTTCACCCAGCGCCACTCATCAAATTCCGGTGTGTCGGTGCCGTCGAAGCAGAACGAATCCTCTGGACATTTTGTCTTCAGCAGGAACCAGACCTGCTTCTGCCCGATGCAGAGGGGCTGGCAGTTCTTACGGATATAACGCGCCGGGAGACGATAGCGTAACCAGTTCCGCGTTGAGCCCATGATCTCGACCTGGTGGGGCTTCAGGCCGACCTCCTCTTCCAGTTCCCGGTACATCGCCTGTTCAGGCGTCTCATCGCTATTGATTCCGCCCTGAGGAAACTGCCAGGCATTCTGACCCACACGGCGTCCCCAGAACAACTGTCGATGGTTGTTGCAGAGAATGATGCCGACATTGGGTCGAAAACCATCAGAATCGATCAAAGGTTCAACTCTTAGTCCAGTTAGCAGGGTACTGTGATTTTTCCATAAACCCAGTTTATCGGCAAGCAAACCAGACAACATAAGATTTTGCTTATAAAGAAAAATCCGGTACCTTTGTCTTTTGGGACTCTTCACGGGAAGATCTCAGCAACCAACAGGATTTAACCCATGGCCCTTGCCCTCTTCGACCTCGATAACACATTGCTGGCCGGGGACTCCGACTATCTCTGGGGGACTTGGCTGGTGGAGAACGGAGTTGTGGATGGAGAATTCTACGAACGCGAAAACGAGCGATTTTACCAGGAGTACAAAGAAGGCCGGCTCGACATCCTTGAGTTTCTGCGTTTTTCCCTGCGACCGTTGCGTGACCATGAACCGAATCAGTTGCTGAAATGGCGGGCAGCGTTCCTGGCCGATAAAATCGACCCGATCATCAGTACAAGCGCCCGACAACTGCTGCAAAAACATCGGGATGCAGGAGATGAGCTGATGATCATCACTGCCACCAATGCCTTCGTCACCACTCCCATCGCCGAGAGATTTGGTGTGAAGAACCTGATCGCCACCGAACCTGAAAAAATCGGCGGCCGATATACCGGAGAAGTGGCGGGAGAGCCCTGTTTTCAGATCGGCAAGGTCAACCGGCTCACGCAGTGGCTTGCAAAAAAGGGTACGGATCTGCGGGGCAGCTGGTTCTACAGCGACTCCCACAACGACATCCCCCTGCTGGAACGCGTCGACCATCCCGTGGCGGTCGACCCGGATGAGACTCTGCTCCGCCATGCCGGGGAAAAGGATTGGCCCATTCTAAGGCTGCACGGCGAAAATTAGGCCATACTTGAAATCAAGTGTCATTTCGAGCGTAGCGAGAAATCTCAAGCAACGGAGTAATGACTCGCTGTCGGAGGTGTGAGATCTCTCTCTACTGTCGAGATGACAATATTCCAACTAAACTCAGAGACCCTTAGAGTGCATTTTAATATCAGGCCAGACCACAAAGCATGAACAGAACCGTCTTTTTCGCCGTATTCATCGTCCTGATCGGCGGCATTTACTATGTACTCAAAACCTCCGACGCTCCGCCGGAACAGGACATCACCCTGACTCCCAAGGAATACATCGAACTGGTGGAGCGGAAGAAGGCGGCCCGCCGCGCTGCGGCAAAACTGGAGGCGTCCATGCAACAGTCAGAAGACAGATTAAAGCAGGCGCGAGAGGAAGCGGATCAGCGCTGACAGATCGAACGCTGGTCAGGATTTTCCACCGCATCGGCAATAGCGTTGACCACATCCCCCAACTCTTCTGCGGTCACAACCTCCAACAGACGCCGCATCACCTTCGGATCGATAGCCGCCTGTACGGTACGGCCGTCCTTCAGGGTGATATTGACCCCGGCCGCGTGCACGTGATCCTCTCCCTCCGCTTCCGCAACCAAAATCTCGTTGAAGTCCAGCATCTTGTCATAAAAGGCCTCAACCCGATCATTGAGATCGTCGTCGATATCCTCCGGCAACATCACCAACCAGCCCTCATCGTCTTTTGATGTCTCCGGCGCCAACTCCTGATCCTGCAAAAACTCAATAAAACGCCGCCAGGGACGCTCATCGAAAAAGATATATTCCAGCACCTTACCCCTCTCCTAATTTCATATTTGGTAGGGTGCGCCATGCGCACCCTACGCTGTCACATTCAGAGAAGCCAGACCTCAGGCCAGAGTAAAATTTGACTCTAATCCCTTCCCCACACGGCACAGCCACCCAATCTACCCTAAAAGCGGGAAATTTCTTAGTCACGGGCTCACGGTTTGAGCCACCCCCTTTGTTATGGTGAATGTAGCCTCTAACAAAAGGAGCAACAGATCATGTTACGCCGAACCTTCCTGCACACCCTGTTTGGCAGCTTGGGCATCGGGCTGAGTGGACGAATCAATGCCGACACCCAACTTCCGGAACCGAAACGCCGGGTGCTGCTGCAAGAATCCCCCCTGGCCGGTTACCAATACCACCGCGCCCCGGGTATCTGGCAGTTTCTTCAGATCGGAGAGACCCTGAGACTGCGCCGTGAGCCCGCCAATCGTTACGACCGCAACGCAATCTCCGTCTGGTTCAAGAACGAACACCTGGGATACGTCCCCCGCAGCGAAAACCGCACCCTCGCCCAGATGATGGACCGGGGCGAGCTGTTGGAAGGACGCATCGTGCGATTATTGGAAGACGACAACCCTTGGCGACGGATACGGTTTAGTGTTTTTTTGAGCACATGAAACGGGTTACGCTGACATGATAAACGTCTTTGGAGTAAGGTTATTCACACATGGATGAGCAGGACGGCAAACAGATGGAAACCTTGGCGCTCTATTATCGGTACTGGGGAAAGGCATCAAAAAAGCAGGCGGAGGAGGTATCCTTTCACTTACTGCCATATCACTGCCTGGACGTGGCGGCAGTAGGCCAGCGGTTATTGGAACAACACCATCCGCTACGGAAAACCCTCCAACGCCTGACAGGATTGACAGAAAAAGACCTCCACACCAGCTTGCCGACACTACTGGCTCTTCACGATCTAGGGAAATTTTCCTCCGGGTTTCAGGCATTGCGACCGGACATTACGCAAGCCATCAACTCAGCCGCCGCAAACACTCATGAATACGACATACGCCACGACCAGCTCGGCTATACCTTCTGGCAAAGCGTACTCAAACCTCACTGGCAGCAGACCGGCCTGATACCATGCACAGGCAGAGGGGGAGAAGGCCCACACCCTACCGACATCTGCATGCTCGCCATGACCGGTCACCACGGCAAGCCACCATCAGCCAAACATATCCGGCATGAACGCTATTTTTCCAAAGCAGACCAGCAAGCTGCGATCGCCTTCATCGACGACATACTCATGCTGTTCCCCAGGTTCACTGAAACACTTCCCAAGTGGGAAATGCAAGCAACGCGTCAGGCATCCTGGTGGCTTGCAGGTTTTGCTGTCTTATGTGACTGGATAGGCTCAAATGCCGATTTCTTCGCTTACAACTCATCTCGCGCTTCCTGCGAAGAATACTGGAAAATAGCCAAGCAACAGGCAGGCACAGCAGTCACAAAGACCGAGCTACTGACCGCCAGACCAAGCCAGTCTATTGAACTGTCCCAACTGCTCAATATCAAACAAGGCTCCAGCCCGACACCTTTACAGGACTTGGCGAAGGCACTAACACTAGGCCATCAACCACAATTATTTATTCTTGAGGATGTTACTGGTGCAGGTAAAACCGAAGCCGCCTTGCTCATTGCTCATCGCTTGATGGCCGCAGATTTGGCCGATGGCCTCTACTTCGGCCTCCCCACCATGGCTACCGCCAATGCCATGTATGACCGCGTGGGTAACATCTACCGGGAGTTTTACGAGAGCAATACCGCCCCGTCACTGGTACTGGCCCATGGCGCACGCGACCTTTCTGATAAATTTCGCCAATCACTCATCCCTCAAAGTAAACACCCTGAAGCTGGCTACCCAAACGAAGGGGTCTCACCTGCATCCATACATTGCGGCGAATGGCTGGCCGATAACCGCAAAAAGGCACTGTTGGCAGAGATTGGTATAGGCACTATCGACCAAGCACTGCTCAGCATCCTACCCAACAAACACCAGTCACTGCGGCTGCTTGGCCTGAGCAACAAAGTCTTGCTGGTGGATGAGGTACATGCCTGTGACGCCTATATGCTGCCACTGTTAGAACGCCTTCTCACCGCTCATGCCATGGCAGGCGGTAGCGCCATTCTTCTCTCTGCAACCTTACCAAGAGCTCAGAGAGAGCGACTGATAGGAGCCTTTGCCGTGGGGACGGGCAAGTCAAAACCCGCCACTGACAAAACCGATTATCCACTGCTCACACATTTCAACGACGAGTCCGTCGAAGAACATACACTGCAAACCCGGTCAGAGGTAAAACGCCGCGTGTCTGTCGATTTCATCAGTCAGAGAGATCAGATTGAACAGCGGTTGTCGCTATGGATTGAACAGGGTGATTGCGCATGCTGGATATGCAATACCGTAGCGGATGCGCGCGAGGTCTATTCCTGGCTGAAGAGTACCCACACGGAATGGCAGATCGACCTCTTCCATGCCCGCTTCTGCCTGGCCGACCGAATCACCATCGAGAATCGTGTCCTCCAACGTTTCGGTAAAAAGGGTGACCACAATCAACGCGCAGGTCAGTTACTGATCGCTACCCAAGTGGTTGAGCAGTCCCTGGATCTCGATTTTGACCATCTGATCTCCGACCTGGCCCCCATCGACCTGCTGATCCAACGTGCAGGCCGCCTGCACCGGCATCGACGGGATGTGAAAGGCAACCCCATCAATAACCATGATCAACGCCTGGAACCTATACTGACCATCCATGCACCAGAGTGGCAAGAAGAACCCGCTCCTGATTGGTTCAAACAAGCATTCTCCCGAGCCCAGGCCGTCTATGAAAACCACGCCCAACTATGGCTGGGCATGAAACTGCTCAAGGAACAGAACGGTTTCCGCATGCCTGAAGATGCCCGCAGCCTGATTGAAAGTGTCTATGGACTCGAAGCCGAGATACCAGAAGGACTACAGGAAATCGATGCCACGGCAGAAGGCAACCAAAAGGCGCAACAGGGACAAGGCAAGCTCAATCGCCTGCACCTGGAGGGAGGATATTCACGTGAACACACCAATTCCTGGTGGGACGATGCCGATACCCCCACCCGGTTGGGCGAGGAGACCACCCAGGTATGGCTAGCCAAGTGGCAGAATGGGGAACTAACTCCACTGTACAACACACCACCGTTTGCCTGGCAACAATCCAGCCTGACTGCGCGACGGGCAGTAGCCGATGCTTGTGAACCTCAAGTGGACATCCCTGCTGACGTAATGGAAATATGCAACATCAGCCTGCCTGCCAAAGGGAAATGGGGCTTGTTAATGACGTTGGTTTCAATAGCATCCGATGTATGGCAAGGCACCGCCATCAACCAGAAAGGCGAAAAATCCCCTATTTATTACAGCCCCAAAATTGGCTTGATGACTGAGAAGGAATACACGACGACTCAAGGAACCGATCTATGAATCTACTCGAAGACAAATGGCTACCTGTCCACACCACTCAGGGAGAGACCCACATTGCCCCATGGCAAATCAGCGACCCTGACGTGCTGGCACTGGCAGCACCCCGCCCCGATTTCAACGGTGCTTTGCTGCAATTTCTAATCGGCCTGTTACAAACCGCCTGCCCGCCGGATGACAACAACCAATGGGGAGAGTGGCTTGAAAATCCGCCTGCACCCGAAACACTCAAGCTTTTATTTGAACCCTATACCCCCGCCTTTAATCTGGATGCCGACGGGCCAAAGTTCATGCAGGATTATGCCCCCCTGGATGGCGTTCCCAAACCCATCGCCAACTTGCTAATCGAAACACCTGGCGACAAAGCATTGAAAGAAAATCGAGACCACTTCATTAAACGAGGCAAAGTAAACAACATTTGTCCGAATTGTGCGGCTACTGCACTGTTTACCTTACAAACAAATGCACCAGAAGGGGGAAGAGGCTTTCGCACGTCCTTACGAGGTGGCGGCCCTCTGACTACCCTTGTCGCTTTGGACACTCATCATGGCTCAGGCAACAACCAGCAGTTAGCGAATTCACTATGGCGCGGTTGTTGGCTCAATGTTCTCAACAAAGGCGATCTGCCTACATTGAGTGGCAATACCGATTTATCAGAACCCCCAGCCATTTTTCCCTGGCTTGCATCTACGCGTACCAGCCATGGAAAGGGCGATATCACCACACCGAAGGATGCCCACCCGCTGCAAATGTATTGGGGTATGCCACGCCGAATCCGACTCGACTGGAAACAGACGACGAGGGGATCTTGCGATTTGTGTGGCAAAAAATCTGATTCGCTCATCAGCCGATGCGATACAAAAAATTATGGCACCAATTACGATGGCCCTTGGAAACACCCACTGAGTCCACACATCAACAACAAAGACGGCTTGGCTCTGCCGCAACACGCGCAGCCAGGTGGGCTGCAATACCAACACTGGCTGGGATTGACCAGTACAGGGACCAATAACCACCCAGCAAAAATCATAACTAGCTATTTGGAAAGTGAGGGTACCGGCCGACAGCTACGAGGCGAACAACTGCGGATACATGTCTTTGGCTACGATATGAAAAGCAACAAATCCCGCTGCTGGTATGAGACCACTTTTCCCTTATTTCCGCTAGACGCCGCAATTCGCGAACAATTCATTGAAATAGCAGAAATTCTTATCGAAACAGCCACAGGTGTCGCCAGCATGACCCGCAGCTGCATCAAAGAGGCTTGGTTCAAACGTCCCGGCGATGCCAAGGGCGATACCAATTTCCTGCAGGAAGCCTTTTTCAGTCACACCGAAAACGCCTTCTTCACTGCCTTGAAAACACTCAAAGACCAACTCGACAGAGACCAGAACGAAACCCGGATACTGAGAGAGTGGCATCGAACGCTCTGTGATAGCGCCTTTCAGCTGTTTGATTACTGGACCAGCCGCGGAGACTTTGAAACTGTCAACCCAAGACGCATCGCCACTGCCCACAAGAAACTCAAAAACTGGCTCTACAGCAAAAAATTGAAGAAAAAACTGCAACTCAACAACAAGGAGAAATCCGCATGAGCAAAGTATTTGCACCCGATGGTCCCGGCACCGGGATACTGACAACCTGGTGGCAATCACTTGAAAATGACAAGGGTACCCGTGCCACACTGCGCCGCTGTAACGGCCCGACCCAGGTCATGCTTCATCCAGCATATATTCGATTGTGCAAACGTCTCGAACCCTTTCTGAATAGTGATCACAACTGGGAGCTACGACTCGCCCGGGTTGTCGGCCTTTTAGCCCATTGTCGGCATACCACAGCACGCGACCTCGCCCGCGCCATGGCCGGTGACGGTAAACCTGTCGTCAGTGAACTGCGTTTTCGCCGACTGCTACAGGAGAAACCCGATGATCTCTATCTGGCCATGATCCGCATATTGCACATGCTCGGGCATACTGCCAACCTGCCCGACCTGATCAGTTCCGTCTACTACTGGGGCGATACAGTGCGTAAGCGCTGGGCCTTCGCCTACTTCCCCTTTGTGCCTGAAACCAAAACCGCCTGAACAACTACAAGGACGAAACCATGAGTAAATTCATTCAACTGCACCTGCTGACCTCTTATCCACCAGCCAACCTCAACCGAGACGACTTGGGTCGGCCCAAGACCGCAATGATGGGGGGTGCGAATCGCCTGCGTGTCTCTTCACAAAGCCTCAAGCGGGCGTGGCGCACCTCCGACATCTTTCGCTCAGCACTAACAGATCATTTGGGGGTCCGCACCAAGGAGATGGGGCGGGATATCTATCAGCAACTACTGGAAAAAGGCGTTAAAGACCAAGCGGCCTTCAGCTACGCACAAGCCATCGCCAATGTATTCGGAAAACTAAAAACGCTCTCAAAAAAGGAGAAGGCCGACGCTGACGAAAATAAACGCCAGACTGAACTGGAAATCGAGCAACTAGCCCACTTCAGTCCGGAAGAGCAGCAGGCAATCACCAAACTCATTGACGAATTAGCCAACGGCGATGACGCACCAAGCGACGAACAATTGGCCTTACTGCGAAAACAACATACCGCCGCCGACATCGCTCTCTTCGGCCGCATGCTCGCATCAAGCCCCGCTTACAACACTGAAGCAGCCGCCCAGGTTGCACATGCCATCAGCGTACACAAGGTCGCCGTGGAAGATGACTTTTTTACCGCTGTGGATGACCTGAACAGCGGTGAGGAAGATATGGGAGCCGCCCACATGGGAGAGACTGAATTCGCTGCCGGTCTGTTCTATCTTTATCTCTGCATCGACCGAGAACTACTGATCGAAAATCTCTCCAACGATAGTGCACTGGCTGACAAAACACTGGCCGCACTGATTGAATCAGCCGCGACTATCGCACCCAGCGGCAAACAAAACAGCTTTGCCTCCCGCGCCCGTGCCTCTTACATTTTGTGTGAAAAGGGCAATCAACAACCGCGTTCCCTCTCAGTAGCCTTTCTCAAGCCAATTGGCGGCAACGACCTGTTGGCGCAGTCGATTCAAAATATAAACGAAACCGTCAAAAAAATGGATCAGGTTTATGGCGCTTGTGCGGATAGGCGTTGCAGCTTAAACGCCGAAACGGGTGAAGGTAGCCTGCAAGACATTATTGAGTGCATCAGCGGAGACTAAGGCTATGCAGAGCTATTTATTGTTTCGCCTGTACGGCCCGATGGCAGCTTGGGGCGACACAGCAGTGGGCGAGTTTCGCCCCAGCCACGATCATCCTACCCGTACCGCTACGCTTGGACTGGTAGCCGCCGCACTAGGCATACGACGTGATCAGGAAGAGACGTTACTGAGTCTCGACAGATCCATCAATGTAGCAATCCGCCTGGATGCACCCGGTGAGGTACTGCGTGATTACCACACAACACAGGTGCCGCCTGTCCAGCGCAAAGTCATCCATTACACACGTCAGGATGAATTGAATGCGGGTAAGTTGCATACCATCCTATCCAGTCGTGACTACCGCTGTGACTGTGCCGCCACTATCGCTTTACGTTGTAAGAAAAACCGTAATTTCTCGTTAAACGAAATTTCCGAGGCACTGGCCTACCCGAAACTCCCGCTCTATCTGGGACGAAAATCCTGTCCACTATCGCTGCCGCTCGCCGCAATAATCATTGATGCAAACAGGCTTACTGAGGCTTTTGATCAGTATCCTGACCCACAATCGGAACTCGATACACTGACTCATGGATTATGGGGATTTGGAGGACTGAATAAGGAGAAAGTAACCCGTCTGTATTGGGATAGCGACGAAACTAATCTCTCACCCGAAATGACCTATCCGCGCCGGGACCGATTACGTAGCCGCAGACGCTGGCAATTCGATGAGCGTATCGAATATATGGCCACACAGAGCGCTACGGAGGATTAGCCATGTATTTCAGCCGCTTACGATTACGTACGGATACCGATACCCGCAGCTTGGCGCAACAGCTCTGCCAACAGAGCAGTTATTCCGAGCATCAGCAACTGTGGCGTCTTTTTGATGACAACCCTGAAGCAAAACGCGACTTTCTTTTTCGCCGCACCGACAACAATGGCTGGCCACAATTTTATCTGCTATCAAACCGCCAGCCTGTTGATCGCAGCGGAGTCTGGCAAATAGACCAGCGCGACTATCACCCAAAATTACAGACAGGCCAGAAACTAGCCTTCAGTCTACGTGCAAACCCCGTAGTCTCACGAAAAAATGCCCACAGCGGCAAGCGTCAGCGACATGATCTGGTCATGGACATCAAAACGAAAACCGGCTGGCGCGAGCAATCACCTGCCAAGAGACCTCATCAGGCAGCCATCTGGCAACAGGCAGGTGAACAATGGCTCGCACCCCGCCTGGAACGTACTGGAGCCCAATTGAACTGTATTACAGCGGAGCACTATCAACAGCATACAGAGAGCAAACGAAACCAGAAAGCGGCCATAAGCTACAGCAGCCTCGACCTTAGCGGTACGCTGACAATCGCCGATCCAGAAATCTTTCTAACACTGCTGACCCAAGGCATTGGCCCAGCCAAGGGACTCGGCTGCGGCCTGCTTCTGGTACGCCGGATTTAATCCCTGGAGATTCCAATTTGAATATCACGCTATCCCCGACTATTCTATAATCTTACTTGATTCTTACCCGAGGGGCACTTATGAGTTCTACCCGCTTATCAAGCAAAGGTCAGGTAGTTATTCCAAAGTCCATTCGTGACAAGCACCATTGGCATGAAGGCCAGGAACTGGAAGTTATCGACTCGGAAGATGGCTTGGTACTGAAAGAAAAACGACCTTTTAAGAAGACCAATATAACGAGCGTAGCCGGATGCCTCCCATACAGCGGTAAAACAAAATCATTGGAAGAGTTGGAAGCGGCAATAGCGCAAGGGGCCATGGAAAGTGCCAAAAAAGATGATCGGCGTTGATACCAATGTTGTGGTTCGCTTACTGACCCGGGACGACGAAAGCCAGTACCAGACAGCACTGTCACTGTTCGATGGGAATCAGATATTCATCCCAAACACGGTTATTCTGGAACTTGAATGGGTTCTGCGTTTTGCCTACAGATTCAAACCTGCGCAGATAGCTGACGCTCTGGAAAAACTGGCGGGACTTGAGCAAGTTACGATCGACAGACCGGATGACTTATCCCTGGCCCTGCAAGGCCTGCGGAACAACATGGATTTTGCCGATGCGCTGCATCTCGCTATTTCAGCCACTACAACACGCCAATTCGCCACATTCGACCAGAAACTGATACGAAATACCCTGCATACGAGTTGCCAGGTCAAACTATTGGATTAATCCGGGATCAGTTCAGTAGAGAAGCCGCCATGCTCCCACCCCTCAAACCCATCGCAATGAAGGAAAGGATCTCCATGCTGTTCATCGAAAAAGGCGAGATCGACGTGCTGGACGGCGCCTTCGTCGTCCTCGACAAGACCGGCGTCCGTACTCACATCCCCATCGGCAGCGTCGCCTGCCTGATGCTCGAACCCGGCACCCGCGTCTCCCATCGGGCTGCCGCACTGGCAGCGCGGGTAGGAACCTTGCTGGTCTGGGTCGGCGAGGCCGGTGTGCGGCTCTATGCCTCAGGCCAACCTGGAGGGGCAAGGTCCGACCGACTGCTCTATCAGGCAAAACTCGCGTTAGATGAAATGACCCGTCTCAAGGTCGTGCGCAAGATGTATGAATTCCGTTTTGGGGAGGCTCCCCCCACCAAACGCAGCGTTGAACAGCTACGCGGTATCGAGGGGGCCAGAGTCAGAAAGACCTACCAACTGCTCGCCAAACGCCACGGCATTCAGTGGAAGGGCCGAAACTACGACCGCACCGACTGGGACAAATCCGACCTACCGAATCTCTGCCTCAGCGCTGCCACTGCCTGTCTCTATGGCATTACCGAAGCCGCAGTGCTTGCAGCCGGTTACGCGCCAGCCGTTGGCTTCATCCATACAGGCAAACCCCTCTCCTTCGTCTATGACATAGCGGATCTGTTCAAATTCGATAGCGTCGTGCCTGTTGCTTTTCAAGTCGCAGCAAAAGCCCCTCTGCAACCGGAACGTCGCGTCCGGCTCGCCTGTCGCGATATGTTCCGGCAACAAAAGATACTCGGAAAGATCATCCCTGCTATCGAAGAGGTCCTGGCAGCCGGTGAAATTGAACCACCGGAGCCACCGAAAGACGCCCAGCCCATCGCCATACCAGAAGAAAAAGGAATCGGAGATGTTGGTCATCGCCACTGAAAGTATCCCATCCAGGCTGCGTGGACGACTCGCAATCTGGCTGGTGGAAGTCCGGGCAGGCGTCTATGTCGGCAATCCCTCCGCAAAACTCCGCGATTTCATCTGGGAACAGACCGAGCAAGGGCTCGAAGATGGCAATGCCATCATGGCCTGGAACACCAATACAGAATCAGGTTACGACTTCAAAACACTCGGCACCAACCGGAGAATCCCCGTCGACTTCGACGGGATCCGACTGGTCTCCTTTCTTCCCGAAAAGGAGGATAAAGATGCTCTTTAACAATTTGGATTTAGTGTCTCAAATAAGGCCAAATAGGTTGGTAGAAAAACCTATAGTGAATTTGCCATTAATTATCAAATAGATAGAATTAGTGTGTTCCCCGCACCTGCGGGGATGAACCGTGCAGGGTGTCCGCCACGACAGTGACGCCCGCGTGTTCCCCGCACCTGCGGGGATGAACCGATTCAGCCTGCGGTCACATCACGACGGCATTGGTGTTCCCCGCACCTGCGGGGATGAACCGGAATATAAGAGGATTGCCGGAAAGCGAACACAGTGTTCCCCGCACCTGCGGGGATGAACCGAATGGCTGCGCTATGAGGAATGGGAATATGGCGTGTTCCCCGCACCTGCGGGGATGAACCGGGATACCCGACAGGGTGGACAGAAATACCGCCCGTGTTCCCCGCACCTGCGGGGATGAACCGCCTGAGTTTGTTAGGCAAGGTGTATGGGTAAAGTGTTCCCCGCACCTGCGGGGATGAACCGCCGAAACCAAGAGGAAACGAAAATGAGCTTCAGTGTTCCCCGCACCTGCGGGGATGAACCGATAATTGTTTGTTTAGATTTTGATGAGCCTAAGTGTTCCCCGCACCTGCGGGGATGAACCGGAAAACTTAACGACTTCAACTGGGACGGCACAGTGTTCCCCGCACCTGCGGGGATGAACCGCTGGATTAGCTAATGTGGGTGATCGAGCAACAGTGTTCCCCGCACCTGCGGGGATGAACCGGGAATGATGGATGCCTATAACGAAGGCCTTTCGTGTTCCCCGCACCTGCGGGGATGAACCGTTTACACATGAGTGAAGACCGTAAAAATTACTGTGTTCCCCGCACCTGCGGGGATGAACCGTTGATGCTGCCACCGGCTGACAGGTCGATGGTGTGTTCCCCGCACCTGCGGGGATGAACCGCGGCGACGTAAACGCCCGGGTCATGGTCCTGAGTGTTCCCCGCACCTGCGGGGATGAACCGGCTCTCCACCTTTCTCATAAACGCCGGTCTTGGTGTTCCCCGCACCTGCGGGGATGAACCGGTTGGGCTTTCAGTTGCCGCGCCTGCATCAGCGTGTTCCCCGCACCTGCGGGGATGAACCTGCGGTCATAGTTCACAGGTCCAGATTCCTGACGTGTTCCCCGCACCTGCGGGGATGAACCGCGCCATTGATGCGCTCGGGCCATAAAGAGCCTGTGTTCCCCGCACCTGCGGGGATGAACCGGCTTTAGGCCCCATCACCAACCGTCACCTCGCGTGTTCCCCGCACCTGCGGGGATGAACCCAAACTGTGGGGTATCATTGGCATTCTGCCGGTGTGTTCCCCGCACCTGCGGGGATGAACCGTCAGCGAGTTCCTGACCAGCCGCACGGATAACGTGTTCCCCGCACCTGCGGGGATGAACCTGAAGGGCACCGCAGTGGGCAGTGAAGAGAACCGTGTTCCCCGCACCTGCGGGGATGAACCGAATATCTCCGACAGGTACGCCATACACCTGACGTGTTCCCCGCACCTGCGGGGATGAACCGCCGGTTTATCCGCCACTACCGCGCAAAGAACAGTGTTCCCCGCACCTGCGGGGATGAACCGTTTACTCGTCAGTCAATGTGGTGAACATCGCCGTGTTCCCCGCACCTGCGGGGATGAACCGATAATTATATCCTCGGGACCAGTTTAGCTTTGGTGTTCCCCGCACCTGCGGGGATGAACCGCCGCATTTACAACCGAGCAAAACCATTCATAAGTGTTCCCCGCACCTGCGGGGATGAACCGCCTTGGGCAGATCGTGGCCGGGGTGGTAGATAGTGTTCCCCGCACCTGCGGGGATGAACCGCCCCTACTTGGAGTTCTGTCAATAACTGTACGGTGTTCCCCGCACCTGCGGGGATGAACCGGATCATAATTTTGGTGGCGGCTGGACAGTGCTGTGTTCCCCGCACCTGCGGGGATGAACCGAACTGGAAGAGGGCGACGGCTGGTGGGGCGTGGTGTTCCCCGCACCTGCGGGGATGAACCGTGTCTGATTTTTCGTTGACTTGAACCCTATAGGTGTTCCCCGCACCTGCGGGGATGAACCGTTAATTTTTATCATGTTGATGGGGTTAAATCGTGTGTTCCCCGCACCTGCGGGGATGAACCGTTAAAAACCCAGTGTTTCCGCGGGTTCCAGGGGTGTTCCCCGCACCTGCGGGGATGAACCGTTAAAAACCCAGTGTTTTCGCGGGTTCCAGGGGTGTTCCCCGCACCTGCGGGGATGAACCGGTTGCACTGTATTCCGGGTGTCGTTCCAGAATGTGTTCCCCGCACCTGCGGGGATGAACCGATCAGGATTAACAATTAGTTGAAAAAAGGGTTGTGTTCCCCGCACCTGCGGGGATGAACCGACTGGATTGGTGCGCGGAACTTCTGCCCCATCTGTGTTCCCCGCACCTGCGGGGATGAACCGCACGATACCGTTGTAGTTGGCTATCTTGACGGAGTGTTCCCCGCACCTGCGGGGATGAACCGTCATTCAAATTGGACTTCGCTTCGCTCGCCATTGTGTTCCCCGCACCTGCGGGGATGAACCGCCGTCAGAACCCCAGGCGCCCCATTGCTTGAAGTGTTCCCCGCACCTGCGGGGATGAACCGTCACTAATAGATGCGTTCCGTGCTATCCCACAGTGTTCCCCGCACCTGCGGGGATGAACCGCCCTACAGCGATCAGCGCAATGCCTAGTATCAGTGTTCCCCGCACCTGCGGGGATGAACCGAGTCGGTGACGATTCCGGGTGCGGAAACTGTCGTGTTCCCCGCACCTGCGGGGATGAACCGCACATCCAACTATGACCGTTACCCTGGACGGAAGTGTTCCCCGCACCTGCGGGGATGAACCGGAGACAACTATGGATAGCATGTATCTGACTTTGTGTTCCCCGCACCTGCGGGGATGAACCGTCCACAATGTTTTCTGCCCGTTTGCGCCGGTCGTGTTCCCCGCACCTGCGGGGATGAACCGACGGAACAAGAAAGCGCACGGTGCGGACGGCAGTGTTCCCCGCACCTGCGGGGATGAACCGGCGAGGGACATTGCCCGGTCGACGCTTGCGAGGTGTTCCCCGCACCTGCGGGGATGAACCGACATTGAGCAAAAAAGCATGAGTGCTCAGGAAGTGTTCCCCGCACCTGCGGGGATGAACCGGTATCGATCTTGCCTTCTGCCAACGCCCTGACGTGTTCCCCGCACCTGCGGGGATGAACCGCCTTAACTCTTGCTGTGCTTGAGTCTGAGGCGGTGTTCCCCGCACCTGCGGGGATGAACCGATATTTTGCCTGGATGGGCTTGATATAGACGGGTGTTCCCCGCACCTGCGGGGATGAACCGATCAGGTAATTAAGAGCAAAACAGACTACGCCGTGTTCCCCGCACCTGCGGGGATGAACCGGCCAACTGGTTGTCTACCTACAATCTGACGGCGTGTTCCCCGCACCTGCGGGGATGAACCGCGTCAGGGCGGAATTTAATGTTCGGATCGTTGGTGTTCCCCGCACCTGCGGGGATGAACCGGGGGTGGATGATCCTCATCGTATAGAAAATCAGTGTTCCCCGCACCTGCGGGGATGAACCGATTTGAATATTCCCAGGAAGATCATGGCAAATAGTGTTCCCCGCACCTGCGGGGATGAACCGACTATATCCTGGTATGACACCGCAAAAGCTGCGTGTTCCCCGCACCTGCGGGGATGAACCGTCCCATAGGCAATAAACTCGACCTATGGGGAGGTGTTCCCCGCACCTGCGGGGATGAACCGGTAGTAAAGCGTATCCACTACAGCGGGAAGGTGTGTTCCCCGCACCTGCGGGGATGAACCTGATAGCGCCCCGATTATGGCCCGCCGCCTGCTAGTGTTCCCCGCACCTGCGGGGATGAACCGACGGAATTCCTAAAGCGCATGGAAGGGCTGTTGTGTTCCCCGCACCTGCGGGGATGAACCGTAGGGGCGGCGCTGGTCGGCGTGTCTGATGGCGTGTTCCCCGCACCTGCGGGGATGAACCGTACCAGCCCTTATAGCTGCCATCTTGTGCTCTGTGTTCCCCGCACCTGCGGGGATGAACCGTCATAGGCAGTTCTGTATAGACAATGGCGAGGATACTGAATGCCAAACCATGTCGTTAGCGGCAGCTTGGTGTACTAACAAATAAAACCGCTGATCACCGATGTCTGATGGTGCACTGATAGTGACTGTATCAGGCAATTCCACAGTAGCCGACATGCCCGCACTCTGGGCAGACGAACCCGTCGGGCCAACGCCACCGGAACCGGGTGTGGTGGCACTGTGTCTCGGAGCCGCATTGGTTGATACGTTGTGGCAAACATATTTGCCTTTGGCCCCAGAAAATGATTAAAGTACTGAATCTACAGTTTTTTCTTCCAGTTACCTAAACGTTATTTCCAGGTAACCACCGCGTCTACGGAGTGAAGGTGCAAGAGATATTCCATTTCATAATGATCAAGCCAACGCATTACGATGACGATGGCTATCCGATCCAATGGCTTAAATCCTTAATTCCGTCCAACTCATTGGCATGCGTTTATGGCCTGTCGCAAAGTTGCAAGGACCGGCACGTACTCGGTGAACATGTCGAGATTCGCCTGCACGCCATTGATGAATACAACAGCAGGGTAAACACGGAGGCGCTGATTGCTATGATCAAGCGCGACGGCGGCATGGCACTGGTCGGTATGGTGGGTGTGCAGTCGAACCAGTTTCCTCGCGCAATTGATTTATCTTTGCCGTTCCTGGCCCAGGATATCCCGGTTTGTATTGGCGGCTTCCATGTCTCCGGCTGTTTTTCTATGTTGGACGAGATGCCAAAAGACATGGTCGACGCGCAAAACCTGGGCATCAGCTTCTTCGCAGGTGAAGCGGAAGGGCAACGCCTGGATAAGCTTCTTATTGATGCATACAAAGGGACTGTGAAACCGATCTACAACTATCTGGAAGACTTGCCAGGTTTGCCTGACGAGCCGATCCCTTTCCTTCCCCGTGAACAGGTAGAACACACGTACGGAACCTACAGCAGTTTTGACTTGGGTCGTGGCTGCCCTTTCAAGTGCTCCTTCTGCACCATCATTAACGTCCAGGGCAGGAAAAGCCGTTTCCGCGGTGCAGACGATCTTGAGCGCATCATCCGGGAGAATCATAAAATCGGTGTGCACAGTTTCTTTCTCACCGACGATAATTTTGCCCGTAATAAAAATTGGGAAGCCTGTCTGGATCGCGTCATCGATCTACGTGAACAAGAGGGTATTGAAGTACGCTTCTCCATCCAGATAGATACGCTTTGTCATAAGATTCACGGCTTTGTTGAAAAATGCTGTAAAGCTGGAGTAGACCAAATCTTTATCGGCTTGGAAAACATCAATACGGAAAATCTGCTCGCTGTTAAAAAGCGGCAGAACATAATATCCGGCTATAAAGAACAGATTCTGGCATGGAAGCAGTACCCCGTTGTTATCTGTGCCGGCTACATCGTCGGCTTTCCCGGCGATACAAAAGAGTCTTTATTGGAAGACGTCGAAACCATTAAGCGCGAACTGGCAATTGACCATATCTATTTCACCGTCCTGACGCCTCTGCCAGGCTGCGAGGACCATCAAGCAATGTATCAAAAAGGCGAATGGATGGACCCGGATTTAAACAAGTACGACCTGAACCATATGGTCACCAAGCATCCGACACTGTCTGATGCGGAATGGAAGGAGGCCTACAAGGCGGTCTGGGATCATTTCTACACCTTCGACCACATGGAGACTATCTTCAAGCGCATGGTTGCTATGCGCAGCAACAAGAAACTCACGACGCTCCATCGCTTGCTGTTCTACCGCGAATTCAAACGAGTATTCCATGTCCACCCCCTGGAAGGCGGCTTTCTGCGTCTGAAGTTCCGGAAAGACAGGCGGCCAACGTTCCCGGTCGAACCTGCTGTGGTTTTTTATCCCAAATTCGTCAAGGAAACCCTGTTTACCATGGGAAAAGCAATACCAACCTACATCCGGCTGCGCCTTATGCTGAAGCGAATCTGGACCGACCCAAATCGCTTTAAATACGTGGATCAAGCAATCACCCCCATAAGTGAAGACTCTTCTGGCCGGATATCAAATATTTAAGATATATTTTATAACTTAAAAACGGAGATGTTATGGGATATTCAAGAATAACTGCTCGAATCTGTTGTATGTTATGCATATGGATCACAACAGAATTGGGGATGGCAAAATCCGTTACAGCTGCAAATAAAGAAACAAATATTATTGAATTGACTCAAACGGGATGCCAATTTTTAGAACCGGAAGAGAAAGATCATCACTTTCAAACAACAGGCGAAAATGATTGCAAAAAAATCAATGAAAAAAGCTGGATTGAACGCCTCAAATCAGTTAAGCCGATGAAACTCAAACCGGGCAAATATAATTTTCGGATTACGAATAAGAATGTCCCGTATCCGCTGGGCTTTTGGTTGCGAGGGACTGGTCTTCAACAGATAACTTTACCCAGTGTATCAGGTGGCGGCTTGACTACAGGGAGTACAAAAAGTTATCAAATCATCCTGAAACCAGGAAAATATGTCTATTCGTGTCCGCTTAACCCTACTCCAAACTATCCTATCATTGTGGAATAGCATTAACTATTAAGGTCACTTAGAAGAGACATCAATGCTGGCTACTTTTTGTAGGAAATGATGAGGAGAAGCGTGTGAGCCTTCAATTTCAGGAATTCATCGGCACGGATATCCTAACCGAACCCTCTGGAATTACCGAGCTGGAAAAGGATCGATTCCTAGCCGTAAGTGATTCCAGTCCGGACACAGCATTCTATCTATTGGCCCATGCATCTGGCGCTCTAACTGCGAAGCATCTTCAGTCTCCTCCTAACATGCCGAAAGTCGATGACCTGGAAGGGGTAGTCCTGTTGGGGGAGTATATGTATGCCATCACCTCCTATTCTGCTAGTGACCCGAAAATAAGGCATCTCATCCGCTTTCAGATGGATGCAGATGGTTTCAGTTCACAGCCAATAGCCGCCAACGGAGACTATGAACTTAAAAAACGCATCAAACAGATTTTACTAACAGCGTTTCCAAAGCTAAACAGTTCAGATTTTTCCAGAGAGAAATTCAATATTGAAGGCCTTGCGATACACAAAGATAAGAAAGAATTGCTCATCGGATTGCGTGGTCCCACCATGGGTGGCAAAGCCTTCGTCGTGTCTACCGAGGGGCTACTCGGTGCCTTTGAAACGGATGCATCTGCCATTAAAATCAATGAAAACAAAGAAAATATTTACGCCTTGAAATTGGGAGGGGGCGGCATTCGCGCCATGACCTGTATGGCAGATAACAAGGGGTATCTGATCGTCAGCGGAAAGTCGATTAATGGAGATGAAAAATTCAAATGTCCCTATTCCAATGACAAAGCAAAATTCTTATTGTGGTATTGGAAGGGGAGCAAGAATCATGAACCTGAGCCGATCCACTGCTTTTTTCCGATCGAGGAAAATGGAATTGTGGTTCAGCCGGAAGGCATCGCTCTGATAACACTCGATGGAGGTGAGCAAACGCTCCTGATCGTCAGTGATGATGGTAAAAAGCCGGAAGGGTTATCTTCCGGGAGGCCTGGACGATACTGGATTGTAGAGCCGGAGCGATACAGGAATTTCCTGCATCGACTGTAAGTCGCAACAGATAGGATGTCTGCTCCAGAAACCCTGGAGCCGGTAGAGCCAATAGCCAGTGTAATCTCAAGATCTAACCGCCAGTATGATCTGGTTACGCAGCGACTTCAGCAGGTTGAGTTTCTTGGCATCTATCTCTACACCGTTGGAATTGGGATGGTCGGCATAGATAAGCCCAAGCGTCCGCTTGTTCACCACCAGGGGGAAGAGCAGAAAGGAACCTGCATCGGAAATACGCTTGTACCAGTCTGGAATATCGGCCTGCATCTTTTTATCACTGGTATCGGCGATGTAAACATCCACCGCATTTTTGATCACTCCGTGAAAGACATCCACGCTGTATTTAATGGGAAATCTGAACTGCTTGACGAAATCATCCACGTCATCACCAAAACCTATGCGGCCTGCCATCTCTCCTTTACTGCGATCATGCAGTGCCAACAGGACGCGTTGAAAACCCATGGAACGATACATGGTTTCCAGCACCACGTTGAAAACCTCAGAGACGCTATGTTGACCCACCAGCATACCGGTTACCTCCTGTAAGCCATCCATCAATAGCGCTTCGGCATCTTCTGGGGTTGTGAAGGCTTCCGTATCTGCTGTTTCAGAGGCGGTATCAGCAGACTCTCCGTTCAGGATCTGCGTCTCCCCGAGGCCATCTTTCGCTGCTGATTTAGCTTTGGCTGCGGCACGCTTTTCCGCCTTCTGCTGTACCGCACCATCTCCACTGATCTTTTTTACAAATGACTGAGAGATGTCTTTGGAGAGCACCTTACTGAATTCCTGAAACTCTTCCAGGGCCTGATCTGCCAGACGCTTGAACTTGCGGCGATCGAGGCCGAGTCCCTCCTTGTACTTCTGCAACAGTGTCGTAACCGCTGTTTTGTCATCCAGACCCTGTTCTGCCATTACCTGCGTAGTATCCCTGGAGAAGGCTGCCACCATCCGCCGGCGTTCGTTAACCGTGGCGGGTTTCCTGTCATCATTCCAACTTTCCATGGATGCCGTCAGCCCTTTGGGAAAGTTCCACTGTTTGGCGATCTCTATTCCCACTTGTTCAAAGGTCACTCCCAGCACGGCATGTTCCGCCTGCACCGCAGATTTCGACTCCTGCTGCATCATCCGTTCTATCTCACGACTCTCATCATGCAAATAGAAGGCGATCAGAATTTTACCAAGATCATGCAACATAGCGGCGAGGAAATACTCTTCGAACGCCTGGCTGTCGATATCTTTGGCGACCTGGCTGGCAAGGGTCGCACTGAACAGCGATGCGGAGATCATCTCCCGCAACCGTTCTGCCTGCTCTTTGTCCTGCAGGTGCTCAAAGAAGATCAATGAAGCTGCCAGGGAGCGGATTGTCTGCATGCCAAGCACTACCACCGCCCGGGAGACAGTGCCGATCTTGCCGGAAAAACGGCCGTAAAATGCAGAGTTAACCACCTTCAGAATCTTGTTGGTGAGGGCAAAGTCATTGACGATGACGCCGGCCAGCTGATTCAGATCCTTGTCACTGACCTGGGCCATGGCATTGATGCTGCGCACAGACTGGGAGAGGGCCGGAAAATCACTCTTGCGGCGCATCCGGCGCAGGAGAAAATCCACCGTACCGTGACCCGCGTCTCCAACCGCTTCAGACTCGACGGGAGATTTGCGCAGTCCACCAAAGGCATTGAGCATATCCTCTGCATCCGCGTAGCGGGCATCAGGGTCTTTTTCCAACGCCTTGAGTACGAAACGATCTAACCGCTCATCCACCGTCTCATTGAACTGGGAGGGCGGTTTTACCTCCATATTCAAAATATTGTCGAGGACGACCTGCTGGTTGCGGCCGTTGAATACGGGCATGCCGGTCAGCATCTCATCCAGGATCAGGCCCAACGCAAAAACATCCGCCTGCGGCCCAACCTGTCCCTTACTGATGTATTCCGGTGCCATATAACGGGGTGAACCAATCAGCACTTCATCCTTCTCTTTGCCGCCTGAGAGTAACCTCGCAATACCGAAATCCATTATCTTCGGCATCTGCTCACCGTTGATGATGATGTTTGTTGGTTTGAGGTCACGATGGACAATATCCGCCTGATGTGCCCGGCTAACACCTGCAAGCAGTCCCTGGAAGATATTCTGTATCTGCGCCAGTTCGAGCCCGTCATCCCGTATCAGATCGGAGAGCAGTCGACCCTCCACATATTCGAAGACCAGAAAAGGGGTTCCCTTGTGCTCACCCGCTTCATAGATGGAGACGATATTAGGGTGCTGCAACTTACTCATGGTGCGGGCTTCACTGCGATAGGACGCCTGCGGCAGGGATTTATTGAGCAGCTTGATCGCCACCCGGCGTTGCAGTTCAGTGTCGGAACACAGGTAGACTGTACCCTGGTTGCCCGAGCCCAGTTTTTTGCCGATTTTGAACCGCCCGATCGTCTTCGGCGCCATTCCCAACTCCGTATTTGTTATCTTTTTTATTTAGCGGCAAGCTGGAGGAAATCTGTTGCAATAATTGGTCCAGGAATGATGAGCAATAATGGTGCGCACGGCACACCCTACGTTCCTCCCGAGGGGGTCGGAGTCAAACCGCACGGTGACAGGTGGGTAATTCGGTATGAGTGGACGGTTTGACTCCGACCCCTTAGCACGGAAGATGGGCCAGCAGGTCGAGTAACTGCTGTTTGTTCAGATCCGGCACGCTGGAACGGTCATTTCCAGCACCTATCCCCGCCACCCACAATTCGGCAGGTAGCGTTTCCAGTGTTTCGGCCAAAGCGAGGGCTTCCGCCACTCCAAAACCATGACTTGATGTCAGACAGGATAACTGTGACAGGTCAGCAGGATTCAGCAGTTTTATCTCGCCTGGTTCGAGTCCAGCCTCGACTGCATCGATAAGCAGGATTATTCCAACACCCTCAAAATAGCGCAGCAATCCGCTGCCGGGGCGATCCAGCCTGATCAATTCCAGGTCGGGAATCGCTGCCTCTTCCAGCACCTCAAGTGCCAGCCACCCCAACTGGTCAGCCCCGAAGGACGAGCCTATACCGATGACGCGTATCAACGGCGAGACACTTTGAGCTTGAGAAAGTGGGTCGCGCAGGAGATGCAGGGATCGTAGTTGCGAATCACCTGCTCCGCCCTTTGCCGCAACTCATCATCGTCATGGTCAAGCCCAAAGCTTTCCAGAGAGGCGCAAAGATCCTGTTCAATGCGCGCCTGGTTCTGGCTGGTGGGGGGAACGATCCGGGCACGTCGAATATCCCCTCTCTCATCCACATCATAACGGTGCCAAAGGAAACCGCGAGGCGCTTCGGTGCAGCCAAAAGCCGTGCCTGCCCGCGGCCTGACCTGAACCGCCGGTGTGGCGGGTCGCTGATACGCTTTTAGCAGTTGTGACGCTTCGTAAATGACGAGATGGATCTCAATCGCCCGTGCCAGGATGCTGTGGAACATGTTATGGCTTGGAAAATGGATGCCACAATCCTCCATCACCGCACGTACAGGTTTCGGCAGTTGACGAAAGTTCAGATTGAGGCGCGCCAATGGTCCGGTAAGGTAGGGCCGCCCCTCCAACTGTGTATGCAAGGCAGTGGAGTGAGGCACCTGAAACTCCTCGAAATGGCTCTCGAAATGACTGATGTCGATATCCAGCCCCTGCCCCGAGACCAACCGGCCACTGCCGATGGCATACGCTCCCGGTTCGCTCAGGGCGACGCTGGTGAAGGCCTGTTCATCATAGGGAAAATCGAGTTCGGCGCACCAACGCACCAACGCCTCCGCCTGGGGCAGCGCCTCTTCCAGTTGCTTCACCATATCAGCCACTGCCGCTTGCGCAGGCGCTTTGTAAAAACCACCCACCCGCACTCCCACAGGATGCACCGATCGGCCGCCGAAGAGGGTGATCAGATCATTACCCAATCCTTGCAGCCTCAATCCCCTGCGCACTGCTTCAGGGTGCTTCTCTGCCATGGCGATGGCATTGTCGAAGCCGAAAAAATCGGGGGCTGCCAATAGATGTACATGCAGCGCATGGCTCTGCAACCACTCACCGCAATACATCACCCGGCGCATATTCCGCACCCAGGGTCCGGGGTCGATTCCAAACAGCCGCTCAAAAGCCTGCACAGCGCTCATCTGATAGGCAACCGGACAGATGCCGCAGATCCGCGCCACCATGTCGATGACCTGATCATATTCGTAGCCTTCGACAAACTTCTCAAACAATCGGGGCGGCTCGAAGATACGCAGGTTCAGTTTCTGGATGACCCCTTGCACGACGTCGAACTCCAGAGCGCCTTCACCCTCCACGCGGGTCAACACCGGGACATTGATATGAATCTCTCGTTTGCTCGCCATCGATTTACTCATCTGTCTCCAAAGGCGGCGGTCTGAGCCGCAGACCGGCATCTCTGAATAGCGGTGCACCGCTGGTGATATAGAGGAAGCGCCGTGCGACGGCTTCAATGGTCAATCCCAACGATTGCAGACGTAACGCCAGCGCACCGTCGTTCACCGTCTCTGCAGGTCCATAACAGCTATAACATGCCCGCCCCAGGTTCGGGCAGAGCGCACCACAACCCGCCCGCGTCACCGGTCCCATGCAGGGTTCACCCTTTGTCACCATGGTGCAGACCACGCCTTTGCGTTTGCACTCCATGCAGAGGGGCTGTCGCTCACTGACCGGTTTCACTCCGGCAAGCAGGTCGGCAAGGGCTGCGATCACTTGCTGTGAATTGACCGGGCAGCCGTGCAGTTCCAGATCGACTTTGACATGCTCTGAAATAGACGTAGATGAACTCAGTGTCTCGATAGTGTCCGGTCGTGCATAGACCGCCGCCATCCAGGCATCACGATCGGCAAGATTGGCCAGCGCCTGCAAGCCACCAGTGGTGGCGCAAGCACCGATAGCAATCAAATACGCACTATTCTCCCTGACCTGCTTGATCCTTTCGATATCGTCCGGAGTAGATATACTGCCTTCGACAAGTGCAATATCAACTTTGGCGTTGGGATTATTGGGTCCGGCCTCGGCAAAGTGGGTAATGTCGACATACTCAGGCAATTCGAGCAGGGTTTCGCCAAGATTTAGCAGGGCGAGTTGGCAGCCGTCGCAGGAGCTGAATTTATGTATGGCGAGTTTTGGTTTTGGTTTATTCATTTTGTCAGTCTGTTTTGATTTTGCCTTTTCCTGTTTTCTGTTTCCTGTTATTCCGATGTTTTTGTGTCGCTACGCGACGGTTTTCTAACGGGGCTTCCGCGCCCCTACGGCAGGTTACTTTTCTTTCGGGAAAAGTAACCAAAACCATTGCTCCATCACGCCACCCACTAGCCAATTACGAGGTGTCTGCTAGTGGGTAATCCCGTTTCTGTCACGAGCGAGAAGCGCAGGAAAAGTCGGGAGAAGGGACCGGCTGTTTGAGCGTAGCGAGTTCCGGTCCCGCCGACTTTTCTGAGCATCGCAGTGGCCCGCAGGACGTGACAGCCGGGTGTGCTTTCTTTTGGTTACTTTTCTTTTCACGAAAAAGAAAAGTGACTCGTCCAGCAGGACGAAAAACGTGCTGTCAGAGACAAAAGAAAACCACGACAGTGTCAAGTAAGCCCCGTTAAGAAAAACCGTCGCGTAGCGACACATACTCTTCACACCAACACAATAAACACATCAAAAACCCTTGGCACCCAAAAAGTCCGCCACCTCCGAATAACAAAAAACCGGCCCATCCTTACAGACAAACTTCGGCCCCACCTGACAGCACCCGCACTGTCCAAAACCACATTGCATATTCCGCTCCATGCTGAGCCAGATCTGCTGATCAGCCAATCCCATATCACGCAGTTGCGCAATGGCGGCCAGCATCATCAATTCGGGCCCGCAGAGCATGGATATGGTCGTCTCCAGATTGAGATCAAGGGTGTTTATCAGCTCGGTTACCAGCCCCTGCTGCCAGGGCCACGCCTTGCCGGGTACATCAGCAGCCAGTTGAACATTGATACCGTGCTCCCGGGACCAGGTCTCATACTGTCGCCGCCAGATAAGATCATCCTCATGTTTTACACCCTGCATGATATGGATATCTCCAAACCGGTCGCGCCGACGCAGCAGGTAACGGATCACCGAGACCAATGGGGCACAACCCAAGCCCCCGGTCACCACTACCACATCCTGACCTTCAGCCTGCGCCATCGGCCAGCCGCGACCGAATGGGCCCCGGATGCCCACTCGATCACCCGGTTGCAGACGGCTCATCGCCTCTGTCACCCTGCCCGCCACACGAATGGTATGATCGAAGAAGTGGCTGTCGTCCGGGTCGGAGACGATTGAGATCGGGACTTCGCCTACGCCAAAAAGCGAAAGCATGTTGAACTGCCCAGGCTGGAATTCAAAGATATCCTGCACATGGGTATCGACATACTGCAGCCGCAGGGAAAATATGCCGGGCGACTCCTGTACCCGCTGGTCAATTACCGCAGAATGAGGCAGGTGGGGATCAAACATCGGCCAGCCCCCCGTCCAGTATGGCAGCCACTGCCTGAGTCAGGTCTATACCCACAGGACACCAGGTAATGCAACGCCCACAACCGACACACCCGCTGCGGCCATACTGCTCCTGCCAACCTGCCAGTTTGTGAGTCAACCATTGACGGTAACGCAACGCTGTCTCCCTGCGCAGCATAAACTGTCCCATGCTGCTGTGAGTCTGACTGAAACAGGACTCCCATTGACGTTTCATCTCTGCGGATTGCCCATCCAATGTCCGCTGGTAACCCGTTGAGTAACAGAAGCATGTCGGACAGACTGCAGTGCAGTTGCCGCAGCTGAGGCAGCGCGCCCCGATCTCATCCCAATGTCCATGATTCAGTTTGTCATAGAGCTGTTTCAATTCTGTCTCACCCGGCAGAAAACGGTGCTGCTGCGCTGCCGCCCGGTCCGTCTCCTGAATCATACTGTTGAGCTGTGCTTCGGTTGCAGGTTCGAGAGATAACCCACCAATAATCTCACCGCCTTTTACACTGCCTCCCCAGACAAGATAGCCGTCGTCCAGTTCCGCCATGCCGATATCGAAACCTTCGCCCAATGAGGGACCATCACCGGTGGAGGTACAGAAACAGGTTGCCGCGGAAAAGGCGCAATCGATACCTATGAGAAAGAGGGCTTCACGCCGGGCCTTGTAGTGGGGATCGGGATTTTGCTGTGAAAGAAAGTGCCTGTCCTGCAGTGCCAGGGCCGCCAGATCACAAGCCCTCACACCGAAAATCGCGGTGGGTTTAACCTCGGGCAGGGTCTGCTTTATGTCCACCTGCCCATCCGCCATGAGCCTTTCATGCCAGAGTGTCTCTTCGGCACTAAATAGCAGCGGCTTGATGGCTTGAGGTCCATGATTCCAGGCGAACAGACGATTTTCGGACTGCTCTTCCAGGCGGTACTCACCGGGACCCTGTCGCGCCTGGACACCTGTGGGCAGGGCATCGATAGTATCGACTTCCCGCCACTGAATCGTCTCCTCCTCTACCACCGGACCCAGCGTTCGGTAACCCAAAAGACGAAAAACATCCAAAAAATCCTGCAACCTCTCCCGTTCCATAAAACCGGGCCGACGGGCTGCAATATGCTGAGCCGACATATCCTGCTATCCAATCAAAGGCTTATTCCCCCTGAAAGTTTAGCCAATAATCGCAGATCTGCTGACAAACGGCCGTGCTGGGCCTTAGGAACTCTAATTAGTGAAGATATGACAACATTCTGTTACAAAAAGAGGGATAGAAAGGATAGATACTTGGCGCATGAACCGGAAACAGACCATCCTGCTGGTTGAAGACGATCACCGTTTCGCCCACCTGGTACAGGAATACCTGGAGAAAGAGGGCTTTGAGGTCGACCTGGAACACCGGGGCGACGCCGCAGTATCACGCATCATCGATGCGCCTCCCGATCTGTTGGTCCTCGATCTCATGCTTCCGGGGATGGATGGATTCGCAATCTGCCGGGAGATTCGGCCACACTATCGCAACCCCATCCTGATGCTGACCGCCCGTGATGAGGATATCGACCAGATCGTCGGCCTGGAACTCGGGGCGGACGACTATATCACCAAGCCGATAGAACCCCGTCTGTTACTGGCCCGGCTGCGCGCCCATCTGCGTCGTACCAACGAATCCTCTTCGTCCCTGGAAGATAACGGCAAGTCGGATATCCGGCATGGCCGGCTGATCATCGATCCCCATTCCCGCTCCGTCGCCCTTGACGGAAACAGCGTGGAACTCACCACCAGCGAATTCGATCTGCTGCTGATTCTCGCCAGCGGCGCTGGGAACACGTTAAACCGGGACGCGATTCTGCAAGCCTGGCGCGGCATCGAATATGATGGGCTGGACCGCTCGGTCGACATTGCCGTCTCCCGCCTGCGCCGCAAGTTGAACGACGATGTGTCACCACCCCGCCGCATCAAAACGGTACGCCGCCGCGGTTACCTCTTTGTACCGGACGCCTGGGAGTAACCATCCATGGGCCGTATATTTCTTACCCTCTATATCAGCCTTGCACTCAGCTTGGGAGGTTTCATCGTTGCGATGCAGGTGCTGCCGAAAATGCTGCTACATAAAACGACACAAGTCTACTATAACCGTGTGATGTCCGGCACTTTCGACCTTATCGAGAAACGTCTGCAAAATCGGCCAGCCGCTGAATGGCAAAGAGTCATCGAAGAACTCCAGCCCCATTTCGGTTATCCGCTCAGCATCGGCAAGGTTGCAGACCACGATTTCAGCTCACAGGACCTCTCGCCGCTAAACGCCCATCAGATAGTTTTCGAGCAGCACGACCAACGGGCTGTCTTCCTGTACAAGCGGTTGTTCGATACCGACCAGTACCTTTCACTCGCAATGGGCCAGACCCGAACCGAGGATTCCCTGCGTAGCGCGAAAGGAACAGCCCACCTGATCTCTGAATGGCTGCTCAACCGTCCCCAATCCATGTGGCCTCAGGCCATCGCAGAACTGCAACCTCACTTCGGCATTCCGCTTACGATTGTCCCTATCGATCAGCCAGATCTTACAGCGGAAAAACGCGAGGAGATGAGAGCCGGCAAGCTGCTGGTTTTTGATATCGATGAACCGACAGAGCACTATCTTATGCGGGTCGGTGATTCAGCCTACACGGTCAAAGCGGGCCCCATCGGCATCCCTTTTTTACTGGATGCCTTCAGCTACATTCTGATTGGGCTGCTTGCTTTGCTGGTCGCATTGGTAGTCTATTTCTGGGTTCGTCCCATCTGGCGTGATCTCAAACAGCTGGACAGCCGTGCCCAGGCTTTCGGCAAAGGGGAGTTCAGCAGCCGTCTGTCGGTTTCCAAACGCTCTGCCATCCAACACCTGGCAGGCACCTTCAATAGCATGGCAGACCGCATCCAACGTCTGATCCGCTCACATCGCGACCTCACCAACGCCGTCTCCCATGAACTTCGGACCCCCATCTCGCGGCTGCATTTTGGCATGGAGATGCTGGAACAACAAAACGATATGGAGACACGGTCGCGCCATCTGGCCGGGATGCGGGAGGATCTCGCGGAACTGGAGCAACTTGTCAGCGAACTTCTGGATCATGCACGGCTGGACCGCGACGGCCCAGCCTTCCAGTTTGAACAACAGTTGATAACGCCCTGGCTCAGGAAACATATAACACGCTTCGAAAGCCGGGACGGAGTGACCATCCACTGCAACATTGCCGGTAGCATCGAGCAAGAGAATTGCACTTTTGACGAACGGCAGCTGGCCCGCGCCTTAGACAACCTGCTGCGCAATGCACAACGTTACGCCAGGAGTGAGATCCAAATTACCCTCACTCACTCTTCGAACTTGTGGCGACTCGCAGTGGAAGACGATGGCCCCGGTGTTTCCGCTGAAGACCGCGAGCGCATTCTGCAGCCCTTCGTCAGACTCGATGAGAGCCGTGACCGGCGCTCCGGCGGCACGGGCCTCGGGTTGGCAATTGTCCACCGGATCATGGTTCGACACCAGGGCTCACTAATAGTGGAAGAGAGTAACTTGGGTGGAGCCTGCTTTGTCCTGTGCTGGCCCGACATGTGATTACATTCCGTTACAAACCGATACCGAATCCCAACTGAATCCCAACCCTGTTTCGATCTAACCTGTCCCTGCACAACACGGTACATTTTTCTGCTGTCAGCCAAGCTGTTCAGCCCACTGATTTAAGGGACCCAAGTCATGCCAAGCCGAATCGCCATTAGTATCGTCATATCAATCTCACTGCTGCTCACTGGTTGTTCAACCCTGTTGAAACCAAGTGATGAAACCTTTGCAAAACTACCCGTCATCAAGCTTGGCCAACCCGCTCCAAAAGACGGGGACTACATTCTTCATCTGAGCAAAGAACAGCCCGTCCTGCTTGATGTGACAGTCGAAGGCTCCCTGTTCGCTGATACAGCGCATCAGGTCCTGCCGGTATTTCTCGCCAAAGACCTCTATCTCCACAAGGCCTGGGTAAGCAACGACAAGAAACATTGGCACGCTGAGGACGATCTCATCACCGGCGAGCTGCGCATCGAGATCACCGATTACCAACTGCCGATGAACAGCCGCTTCCATCTGCGCATGGACTATCGAAAGCCTGAGTAACCCAAAATGATATCTTGCCTGATCCGCTGCGCTTGATCAGGCCTACATACTATCGGACACCGTAGTATCCATGTTGATTCAAAGTGTCGATTGACCCTTATCATCGCCACTTGTCACCCACTGTTCCAAAATACCTGCTATACCTTTTTGGGTATCCCAAAACAACACATAAGGGACAGAAGATATGTCAGACAAGATGGTCACTATCGACGGTAACGAGGCCGCCGCCCATATCGCCCATCTGACCAATGAAGTCATCGCCATCTACCCGATCACACCCGCATCACCGATGGGTGAATGGTCTGACGAATGGTCTACCTGCGGTATCAAAAACATCTGGGGCACAGTGCCGGATGTGGTGGAGATGCAGAGCGAGGGCGGTGCCGCCGGAGCCATTCACGGGGCGCTGCAAGCGGGGTCGCTCTCGACCTCGTTTACCGCCTCCCAGGGGCTGCTGTTGATGATCCCGAACATGTATAAGATCGCCGGTGAACTGACGCCTACCGTGCTACATGTCTCGGCGCGCTCGCTGGCAGCACAGGCGCTGTCGATCTTTGGTGACCATGCCGATGTCATGGCCTGCCGGGGCACAGGTTATGCCATGCTCTGCTCGGCGAGCGTACAGGAGGTGGCGGATTTTGCCCTCATCTCCCAGGCCGCCACGCTGGAGGGACGCATTCCCTTTGTCCACTTCTTTGACGGTTTCCGCACCTCCCACGAGCTCAACAAGATAGCACGGCCAAGCGATGATACGGTGCGCGGCATGATCGACGATGAGCTGGTCACAGGCTATCGCCAGCGCGCCATGTCACCCGACCATCCGGTGATACGCGGCACATCCCAAAACCCGGATGTCTACTTTCAGGGCCGCGAATCGGTCAACCTGTTCTATGAAAGACTGCCGTTGATAGTACAGGGGTGGATGGAACGTTTCGCCGAGCTCACCGGCCGCCACTACCGCCTGTTCGAATATATCGGCGCCGAAGAACCTGAACGGCTGATCATGCTGATGGGCTCCGGCATCGGCGCAGCGGAAGAGACCGTGGAGCATCTCGCCGCCAGGGGCGAAGCCGTCGGTTTGGTCAAGGTGCGCCTGTTCCGGCCTTTTGACCCTGAAATCATGCTGCAGGCGATTCCGCAAACCGTGCGGAAAATCGCGGTTCTCGACCGCACCAAAGAGCCGGGATCCGACGGCGAACCGCTCTACAAGGATGTATTGAATGCCTTCGCCCAGGCCTTCAGTCTTGGCGGGCGGGAGACCCTGCCCCGAATTATCGGCGGACGTTATGGTCTCTCTTCCAAAGAGTTCACCCCCGCAATGGTGAAAGGCATCTTCGACGAGCTGTCGCAGGATTCGCCCAAACACCCCTTCACCGTCGGCATTTTCGATGATGTAAGCCACAGCAGCCTGGCGTGGGATCCAACCTTCAGACCCGATGCGACAGAGGGCGTCACCGGCTGTGTTTTCTATGGGCTGGGCGCTGACGGCACTGTCTCCGCCAACAAAAATTCCATCAAGATCATCGGCGAGCAGACCGACAACTTTGCCCAGGGTTATTTTCAGTACGACTCCAAAAAATCCGGCGCGGTCACCGTCTCCCATCTGCGTTTCGGTCCGGCTCCCATCCGCTCCACCTATCTGATCGGCAACAATGAGGCGAACTTTGTCGCCTGCCACCAGCCGATCTTTCTCGACCGCTACGACATGCTCGACAAGGCGGCCCAAAACGGCGTGTTCCTGCTCAACTCCCCCGCGCCACCGGCCCAGGTCTGGCAGACTCTGCCCCGGCGAATGCAGCAGCAGATCATCGACAAGGGTCTCACCTTCCACGTCATCGATGCCTACAGGATCGCCGACGAAACCGGCATGGGGCGGCGCATCAACACAATCATGCAGACCTGCTTCTTCGCTATCGCCGGTATCATCGATCAGGAAAAGGCCATCGAGCTGATCAAACAAGCGGTGAAAAAGACCTATGGACGTAAAGGCAAACGGCTGCTGGAGCGTAATTTCCAGGCTATCGATGCGGCACTGGCCGGTCTGCATCAGGTAGAGATTCCCAGCGCTGCTGACAGCACCTTTGAAAGAAAACCACCCGTACCCGACTTCGCCCCTAAGTTCGTACAGCAGGTCACTGCCCCCATCATTGCGGGCAGAGGGGACGAGATTCCAGTCAGCCTGATGCCGGCAGACGGCACCTGGCCGCCGGGCACCGCCGCCTTCGAGAAACGCAATATCGCCCTGCAACTGCCGAAGTGGGAGGACGACATCTGCACCCACTGCGGCAAGTGTCCGCTGGTCTGCCCACATGGCGCTATCCGCTCCAAGGTCTTCACGGAAGGCGAGTTGGCCGCCGCGCCCGACAGTTTCCTCAGCGCCAACGTCAAGGGTGGCGGTTTTGAAAAAGGGCTGAAGATCAGTTATCAGGTTGCCCCGGACGACTGCACCGGCTGTGGTCTCTGTGTGGATATCTGTCCCATCCGCGACAAACAGAATCCCAAGCGCAAGGCGCTGAACATGACCGGCGACCAGGCCTACCACGAACAGGAGCGAGCCAACTGGGACTTCTTCCTTGGCCTGCCGGAATACGACCGCAGCAAACTGAAGAAGACCACCCTGAAGGGCGCGATGATCATGCAGCCCCTGTTCGAATTCTCCGGGGCATGCGTCGGCTGCGGTGAAACCCCCTATATAAAACTCGCCACCCAACTTTTCGGCGACCGTATGCTGGTCGCCAACGCCACCGGTTGCTCCTCGATCTATGGCGGCAATCTTCCCACCACCCCTTACACCACCAATCCTGAGGGACGTGGTCCAACCTGGTCCAACTCCCTGTTCGAGGACAACGCGGAGTTTGGTCTCGGCATGCGGGTCGCCATCGATAAACAGGCGGATCACGCAAGGGAGCTGTTGCAGACGCTGCGCAATGAGATCGGCAGTGAGCTGGCGGATGCACTTCTGGAAGCGGATCAACACGAAGAGGCGGTGATCTTCGAGCAGCGCGACCGAGTCAAGACGCTGAAGAAGAAGCTGCAGAAAATCGATACCACTGAGGCACGTTGCCTGGAGAGTATTGCCGAAACACTGGTCAAGAAGAGCGTCTGGCTCATCGGCGGCGACGGCTGGGCCTACGACATCGGTTACGGCGGCCTGGATCATGTGCTCTCGACCGGTCGCAACGTCAACATTCTGCTGCTCGATACCGAAGTCTACTCCAACACCGGCGGCCAGACCTCCAAGGCGACACCGCTGGGTGCTGTCGCCAAATTCTCTGCCGGCGGCAAGGCCACCAACAAGAAGGACTTGGCGCTGATGGCGATGGCCTACGAAAACGTCTATGTCGCCCAGGTCGCATACGGCGCCAAGGATATCCAGACCCTGCGCACCTTTCTGGAAGCGGAGTCCTACGACGGTCCCTCTTTGATCATCGCCTATTCACCCTGCATCGCCCACGGCGTCGACCTCTCAAATAACCATCGGCAACAGGATCTGGCGGTAGCCTCCGGCCACTGGCCACTGTTCCGCTACGACCCCAGAAAGACGAAAAAGGGGGAGAACCCGCTGAAGATGGACTCAAAAGCGCCATCCATACCCTATCGGGACTTTGCCTCCACCGAGACCCGATTCAGTGTGCTGCAGCGCATCGATCCAACGGCATCCGAACGGTTTCTGCGCACTGCACAGCAGCAGGTCAAATCCCGCTTTACACTCTATCAACAACTGGCCAGTTTGGCGGTGGCCAATGCGGAAGAGAAGACGGAGAAATAGGCCAATCGCCACAATGGAACACAATAAACGTAGGCCCGATCAAGCGTAGCGGATCGGGCATTCTGAACAAGCGGGGCGTATGGGGTTGCCGGTTCCGCTATGCTTGAACCGGCCTACGTCTGCGGAGCGTGTTTACAGCACAGGAGTTTAAAATGGATCTGACCACCCAATACCTCGGCATGCAGCTGAAGAATCCGCTGGTGCCCTCCGCCTCACCCCTCTCCCGCAGCATCGATGATGCGCGCCGCTTGGAGGATGCCGGTGCATCGGCACTCATCATGCACTCCCTGTTCGAGGAGGCGGTGACAGCTGAAGAAGAGAACATGGTGCGTTTTCTGCACCATCAGGATACGGGATTTGGCGAAGCGGACAGTTTTTTGCCCGATCATTACGATTTTTCGAACAGCCAGGATCTCTATCTAGAAAATCTCCAGCAGCTGAAATCTGCCCTGGGAATTCCGGTCATCGCCAGTCTCAACGGCGTAACACCCGGTGGTTGGATCGAACACGCCAAGGAGATGCAGCGGGCTGGGGCGGATGCGCTGGAACTCAATGTCTATTATGTGGCGGCGGATATCGAAAACAACGGTCAGGTGGTGGAAAAACGCTACCTGGATCTACTGGGTGAATTGGACCAACATATCGATATCCCGATAAATATGAAGCTCTCACCTGCCTTCAGCTCACTGGCCAATATGGTCAAACAGCTGGAAACGGCCGGCGCCCGTGGCGTGTCGCTCTTCAATCGCTTTTATCAGCCGGATATCAATATTGACAATCTGCGGCTGGTCTCAAGCCTGCACACATCCACTTCCGCCGAGACGCTGCTTGCCATGCGCTGGATCGCCATCCTGCATGGACGCACCTCCCTCTCTCTCGGTGCCACGGGGGGAGTACACACAGCGGAGGATGTCATCAAGCTGCTGCTTGCAGGCGCAGACGTGGTGCATTTCTGCAGTCTGCTGCTGGAACAGGGAGCTTCTGCAATCGGTGGCATTTTGCAGGGACTGGAAGCCTGGATGGATGAGAAGGGCTTTGAGTCGATCGAAGATGTGCGTGGCCGTCTCAGCCAGATCAGTGTGGCCGACCCATCAGAATTCGAGCGGGCGAATTATGTCCATATCCTCGACAGCTTTCGCTCCAGTCCTGGCATCTTGAGCTAGGCAATCAGTACCAGCCGGAAACCTTTTTACCGTTTTGATCCACCCAGACCCGGTGGACACGGGCATCGTCCATAAATTTTTTGGCCTGTTTTTTCATACCTGCTGACCAGGACTGTTCCACCACGCTGATCCGGCCACTGGAGGTTTCGACCTGGTTTGCATTGTGCGGCAGGGTCTGTGAATAATGAATCAGTCCGTCGTCGTCGTACCATTTGTATATCTTATCGGCCTGAGTGGCGGACGAAAATAACAGAAGAAGGAGGCAGAGCCAGGGAATGGATAGCTTTTTCATGGGATCTCTCTAATTATTCTTATTTAAACCAAGCGCTCGGAATTAAACACCTATTCACAAAAGTTTACAAGTTTACAGTGATTACCCCACTATCTAACGGCAAATCTCTTTTGACTCCGCGAGGCGAGACCTTTCCCGTGCGCATTATCACCCTACTGCTCAGCGCTCTCTTCATACCAACTGCGATCGCGGCGGGATCAGCATCCACCGGCAGTGATCCTGAAACAGGTCTCGCCTTCTGGCGTTACGAGGCAGAGGGAATCCTGTTCGAGTTGAATCAGCGGCTCCCGGACCAGACACGCGCCTTTTTTCAGGCCAGAGGGTTCGACACGGATGCAGCAAACCAGTTTGCCACCAGCTGCGTTTTCCAATCACGCCTGCTCAATACGGCGGTTGCGGGTGGCGCTTCACTGCAGTTCAATCTGAATGAGTGGAGGGTAATCTCAGGCAACAAATCCTCTTCGATGGCCACGACAGATGACTGGATGCCTCACTGGAAAAAACAGTCAATCGGCCAGGCAGCCCGCATCGCCTTCAAGTGGTCGCTGCTTCCCACCAAACAGACCTACGCACCAGGGGACTACAATTGGGGAATGACCAGCTACGGCCAGCCACCGGGAACACGATTCAATCTGACGTTGGTCTGGCACCGGGAGGGCAAACGTGAATCAGCCACTATCCGGAATATTGAATGCCCGGCCGACAACCCGCAGGAGACACCCTGAATGTCCATACCGATGATGCGGCGACAACTCTCCGCAACCCTGCTTTTGCTCTGCACCCTTCTCTTTCAACCGGTACAGGCCGCAGGCACATCGCAACTGCTACAGGCACTGCCGGACCTGCCCAAAGCCGGCGATTTCCACCTCACTGATCTGGACGGCACCGAGCATCGTCTCTCCAGTTATCGGGGCCGGGTGGTCATCGTGAACTTCTGGGCCACCTGGTGCCCACCCTGCCGGGAGGAGATGCCCTCCATGCAGCGCGCCTGGGAGCTTCTGGAACCGGAGGGGGTCGTCATGCTGGCTATCAACATCGGCGAAGATGAAGACACCATCTTCCAGTTCACCGCAAACTATCCGGTGGAGTTTCCTCTCCTGCTGGATCAGGACTCCGCAACCATCCAATCCTGGCCGGTCAGGGGCCTGCCCACAACCTACGTGGTCGACCCTCAGGGAAGACTGGCCTACCGGGCCATCGGCGGCCGGGCATGGGATGACCCGGTACTACTCGATATGGTGCGGGCGCTGAAATAAGGCTTACCGGCTATTTACCTCCCGCACCCTAATGGGAGACAATTGGAGATTGCACCCTGAAGACGCCCAAGCCGCCGTGACCCATCTCGTCATCTATGAACATCCGCTCAATGAAAGGATTCGCACCTTTCTGCGTCTTGAGCACCTGTTTCTGCAGATTGACCATTTCCTCCCTCTCAAAGATGTCTGGAGCAACCGCACCACCATCAATGGCCTGCTGGGCACCATCAGCATCTTCAGCCGTTCCGATCTGAAGACCGAAATCCTCAAGGAACTTGAACGGCATACCACCAATCTGGAACGTATTCGCCGCCAGCCAGGGGTCAACATGCAGGCCCTCGGGCAAGTATTGGACGACCTGGAGCAGGCGATCCATCAGGTCTATCGGCTGGACGGTCAGATTGGCAAAAAGCTGCGCGAGAATGAGTTCCTCACCGCCATTATGCAACGCAGCAGCATTCCTGGCGGCAGCTGCAACTTCGACCTGCCGCAATACCACTACTGGTTAAATCAACCCTACGAAGTCCGCCGGAATCAGATGCTTGAGTGGCTCCAGGAACTCAACCCTGTGCGCGAGGCCATCATCTTGTTACTGAACCTGATCCGCACCAGCAACCACCCGGTCCGGGAACAGGCCAAAGAGGGCTTTTTCCAGAAGTCACTGGAGACACCGTCACCCGCGCAGATGATCCGCGTCGGTCTGCCGGAAGGCAGCTCCCTGTTCGTGGAGATCAGCGGCAATAAACATCGTTTCAGCATCCGTTTCCTGGAGGCAGTGGATACCGGGAGGCCCGTTACATCGAAGCAGAACGTGGATTTCATGCTCACGAGCTGTGTACTCTAAATCCTCATGAGTGACCGCGAACCCACTTTTGTCCCCTGCCCTACCTGCGGGAAAAACGTCACATGGGGAAAGCAATCACCCTGGCGGCCCTTCTGCAGTGAGCGCTGTCGCCTGATCGACCTTGGGGAGTGGTTCGACGAGAAGCATAAGATCCCTTCTGAAGAGACGCCATTCGACGAAGACCTTTCAGAGTATTAGTTGTCAGCTTCCTGCTCGCTGATCCGTTTCCTGAACGCCTCAGCTTCATCGTAAAGCGCCCTCACCTCGTCACTGTTCGGCCCCTTCTCTGTCAGGAACTCTTTGATGGCATTGCAATGTCCCAGGGCGTCGTGGACATTACCCTCTTCAAATGATTGCTCGGCTTTGACGAAGTGGAAACGGTGGATGCACTTCGCACGCTGCATACCCAACTTATCTACATGTTGACGAATCACGTCTGCCGGTGTCCGGTTCAATAAACCACCCTCCTGCAGAAACCCCATCAGCTCGCCAAATGCATCGACCACCTTCTGCAGGTGCAGTTTGTCCTGGATATTGTGGCTCTGCGATGCCACTTCTGCCGAGGCCAGCGTCTGCCCGACCTCGCCAATCAGCCTGTCGATCCCTTCGTAACGGCGATCCACCCCTCTGATGGCCTGATAACGCGCCAACATATCCTTCTGCATAAGTTGCCACGTCCCGGCTGGAAATGGACATCCCGAAAGCCGGTCCAGCAGATCCTCCACAAGATCCACACCTCGCAGCAGGCGCTGGATCTTCATTCGTTTCTGCGCCATATGCGCCTGATAACGATGGACTATGCTTGCCAGCATCAGGGCCGCGATCAGTAATCCGCCAAGGACGAAAATCAGGTTCATAACTGTAGCAATCCAATACTGAAAACTTATCTGTTAAATAGCGCTGTTATTTTGCCAAAATCATTGTCAGCCCGACACACTATTTTCAGGAAAAATGGGGGCCTGCCATGACCGCTCCGACAACAATCCTTACCTTTTGTCTGAACCGACTGTGACCTTCCCGCTATTCCGCGATGGCTCTCCCGGCTTTGAATTTTGCTGGTACCAAAAGTCCGTAACCGGCACAATCGAATTAGCGAATCACAACGACTATGAGGACAAAGCACCATGAACTGGCCACTCCTGGTTATTCTCGTCCTGGCGACATTCCTGCTACTGATACCACTGCTTACCCACCTCTCCGCCCGTCGCAGCGTCGGAAAAAACGTGGCAGCATCAATCAACGGAACAAACATTCCTTCTTCGCGACTGGTCTATTTTCACAGCGCGCTTTGCGGTCCCTGCCGCCAAATGACACCGGTCATTGACGAAATGGCCAAAAATCATGAGAACGTCATCAAATATGATGCCAGGCAAGCGCCAGAGACGGCTGCCGCCTACGGCATCCGCGCCACGCCGACAACGGTTCTGGTAGAGGACAATGTTATTACAGAAGTCCTGCTGGGTGCCAAATCGCAGCGGCAACTTGAAAAACTACTACAGAGAATCAGCTAATGCGGGCATTGATCATCCCGGTTACCGACTTTCAGCAGAACTGTACGCTGCTGTGGTGTGAAAAGACCCAAGCCAGCGCCATTGTCGACCCTGGTGGAGATATCGAACGGATCATTGATGCTGTTTCTGTCCATCAACTGAAACCACAATTGATCCTCATCACCCACGGCCATATCGACCACGCCGGCGGCGCGGCGACACTGGCCAGAAAGCTGGATATACCTATCGAGGGCCCGCAGCAGGACGATCGCTTCTGGCTCGAAGGCATGCCCAATCAGGCTGCCATGTTTGGGTTTTCTGCTGTGGAAGCCTTCGAGCCGGATCGCTGGTTGAAGGATGGGGACCATGTAAGCTTCGGCGAGGTGGAGCTTGAGGTTCTTCATTGTCCTGGCCATACACCAGGGCATGTCGTTTTCTTCCACCGTGAGAGCGAACTGGCGCTGGTGGGGGATGTGCTATTCCACGGATCGATTGGCCGAACCGACTTTCCGCAAAGCAACCATGCAGCGCTGATCCATTCGATAAAGGAAAAACTCTGGCCCTTGGGAAGTGCAGTACGCTTCATCCCCGGCCATGGCACAGAATCAACCTTTGGTGAAGAGCGCCGAAACAATCCGTTTGTTGCGGATTAGGTTTCATACCGGCTCACACCCTCCCTGCACACCGTATATAAGGCCACATACCCTTTGTCACACACCCTCCGGCAGGTATTGAGCGAGGATAGCGGCGGGAGTGCATTTACAGCCGCAGAGCAACCAGGCAGCACGCCTATGCCGGTAAGCACAGTATCTACTGACATCCAACCTCAACAAACAGGTTAAAAACATAAGCTTTCTCTAATAAATTCATATAGTTCATAGTTTTGCATTGATTGACTGCATGACGTAATATCCGCCAAATAATATTGGGTGTTCTATTTTTCCAACAACAAGTCAGCACTCGTAGATCAGGCAGGTGAGATCACCGTTTTCTGCCGATACCTAAAACAAAAGATTGAGGGTGGAGTATGTTTCGCAACAGTGCCAGCGGTAACGCTGCGGGCAAAGTATCCATTGTCTTCGTAGGCATCATCTTCCTCGCTGGCGTCGTGTTTACTGGCCTCTTCAATGTGGGCCTCGGATTCACAAACGAAATGGACTTTTGTACGAGCTGCCACTCCATGAAAGTGAACTTGGAAGAGTACAAAGAGACAACGCATTACAAAAATGCCTCAGGGGTTCGGGCCACCTGCTCAGATTGCCATGTTCCCAAGTCGTTCGTACCCAAGATGGTCGCAAAGGTAATGGCATATAAGGATGTCATGCATGAGATCCTCGGCACCATCGACACCAAAGAAAAATATGAGTCCCACCGCTGGGACATGGCGAACCGGGTTTGGGATAAGATGCGCAGTACAAACTCCCGCGAATGCCGGAGCTGCCACGACTTCAGCCAGATGGATCTGAGCGAACAGGATCGCAGTGCCCGTAAGCGTCACGCAAGAGCGGAAGACGAAGGCAAAACATGTATCGACTGCCACAAGGGTATCGCCCATGAGGAGCCGGATGAACCGGAAGAAGCCGCCGGGGAAGATAACGACAAGGCATGATGAGCGTTTTTGAAACCGGAACAGTCACGGTAGAATCATGAAGAAAAACAAGCTTGCCGCAATACTGCTGGCGCTGCTCATCTCAACGCCAGCCCTCTCCGGTGAAAAGGAGATGGCGAAAGAGTTGAGACTGGCCGCCATTGTCGGTGACACAGACGCCATCATCGAACTTCTGGACAAAGGCGTATCGGTAGACACCGCCAACAAATTCGGTAAGACCGCGCTCATGATGGCGGTCGAAAACGATAATTTCGAAACTGTCGTCCTGCTGCTAAACAGGGGCGCTCAGGTCAACTTCCGCACCGTCGCAGGCTGCACTGCACTTACCGTTGCTGCCGAAAACGGGCACCCGGCACTTACCGCGATGTTGCTCGAACGCGGCGCAAACATACATGATCGTACCCGCGCCGGCTGGGACTCAATGATGATCGCCGCCCGTTACGGCATCACGGACATGGTGGAGCAGCTTCTCTTCAAGGGCGCCGATCCCCACGCATCGGACAAGCACGGCCGAAACGCGCTCATGATGGCGGCGAGAAAAGGGCATACGGATACTGCCGAAATACTGCTCATGCATGGCGCCAACGCCGATGCCCAGGACAGAAACGGCTCCACCGCCTTGATACTCGCGGCCGACCGCGGCAATGAAGAGACGGTAGAACGTCTGCTGAAATTCGACGCTTCCATCGACAAAGAGGATCGTGACGGCGCGACGGCATTGATCTGGGCAGTGGGACAGGGGCACATAGCAATCACAAAACTGCTGATTGACAAAGGCGCCAATATCAACCATGCTGATCAAGATGGCATTACGCCACTGATGGAGGCTGTGAGCAGTGGCTCCATGGATATGACACGGCTTCTGCTGAAGCAGGGCGCCGATAAAACAATTAGAAACAGCGACGGCCGCACAGCTGCAGACATTGCCAAAAAGAAAAGGAAAAAGCATATCTTCAATCTGCTCGAAGGAGCAGGCTGATACACAAAGTAAGTGGAGGATGAGATAGCCCCATACTATCTACTCTCACCCCATATTAACGAATAATAATGTCAAGCAAAAATATCCGCTTGGCAACGGTAACCGGTCGTTTTTCGAACAACCTGTTATCCAGAGCATTGCGCAAGCGAAGTGGATGGAATCCACAATAAATCCAAAGAAAGTCAGGGAGTTTTCGCTAGCGCGCCAATGCAGTTGAAGTCTTCGCAGAGTTTAAGATTTCAGCGCATTTTTTACTGGGATAATAATCCCTTTATACCAATGTAAGCCTGTTCAAAACCCAAAGGAGGAAACATGGCGTACACAACTATTAAGAAGGCCCTGATCGGGGCACTGGCTCTCAGTGCATCTTCACTGGCTTTCGCCGCTGACAAACCCCTGATGATGGGCGCCAGCGCAACAATGCTGTCCGAAACCTGTGCCGGTTGCCATGGCACTAACGGCGCCAGCGTCGGTCCGGCTATCCCCAGCATCGGCGGTCTCTCCAGTGAATACTTTGTTGAGACTATGCAAGGCTACAAGAGTGGCGAGATCATATCTACCATCATGGGCCGCATTGCCAAGGGCTATACCGACGAAGAATTTACTGCAATGGCAGGTTTCTTCGGTAAAAAACCTTTTGTCGCAGCAAACCAGAAGTTTGATGCATCAAAGGCCAAGAATGGCGCCAAGCTGCACGACAAGTACTGTGAAAAGTGTCATGCAGATGGTGGCACTGCCGCTGATGACGATTCCGGTGTCCTCGCCGGCCAGCTCGTACCCTACCTGAAGTGGACCCTGGCTGACTATAGGGCGGGCGACCGTCCCATTTCCAAGAAGATGAAAAAGAAACTCAACAAGATGCTGAAGGCGAAAGGCGACGGCAGTATTGACGATCTGATGCACTTCTACGCAAGCCAGCAATAAGGGGGATTGAAAACATGAAGATTACCCGTAGAAGTTTTGTACAAGGTGCCGGTGCAGCGACAGCTGTCGGCATGATCGGTGCCCCTTTTATCGCCCTGGGCGCAAGTAAGAAGGTGGTGGTAGTTGGTGGTGGTACCGGTGGCGCAACTGCCGCCAAGTATCTGAAGATGGCCGATCCGACCATCGATGTCACCCTGATCGAAGCCAACAAGCACTACTACACCTGTTACCTCTCCAACGAGGTTCTGAGTGGTGACCGCACCATCGACTCGATCAAGTTCGATTACAGCGGTATGGGCAAACATGGTGTCAAGATCGTTCACGACATCGTCACCGGCATCGACGCCGGCAAACGCGTGGTCAAGACCAAGGGCGGCAAGAGCTTCAATTATGACCGCTGCATCGTTGCTCCTGGTGTCGATTTCAAGTGGGATACCGTTGAAGGTTATGATGCCAATGTGGCGGAAATCATCCCCCACGCATGGAAGGCAGGCTCACAGACCGTGACCCTGCGCAAGCAACTGCTTGCAATGAAGGATGGCGGCACCGTCTGTATCACTGCCCCGCCCAACCCCTTCCGCTGCCCTCCCGGACCTTACGAGCGTGCCTCTCAGATGGCACACTATTTCAAGCAGCACAAGCCAAAGTCCAAGATCATCATCCTGGATCCGAAGCCGAAATTCTCCAAGATGGGCCTGTTCACCCAGGGCTGGAAGGATCTCTATGGCTACGGAACTGACAACAGCATGATCGAGTGGCACGGTACCCCAAAGGGTTCCGACGACAATGTTCTGTCCGGCATCGATGCCAAGACCCGTACCGCGACCACTGGCTTCAACGAAGTCCAGGCGGACGTTCTGAACGTGATCCCCGCCCAGAAAGCCGGCAAGATCGCATTCGCTGCGGGCCTGACCAAAGGCGACTGGTGCCCGATCGATCTGCACACCTTCGAGTCCACCATTCACAAGAACATCCATGTGATTGGTGATGCTGCGATCGCCAAGGGTATGCCGAAGTCCGGTTATGCCGCCAACTCCGAAGCCAAGGTCTGCGCTGCTTCCATTGCTGCGCTGCTGAATGGTCACGAGCCTGGTACGCCTGCCTATGTCAACACCTGCTACTCTATCATCGGCAAAGACTACGGCATCTCCGTTGCAGCAGTTTATCGTCTGGCAAAAGACGGCTCCAAGATCACAAAGGTCTCCGGCGGTCTGACTCCCAAAGATGCCTCTGCTGAAATGCGAGCCCGTGAGGTGCAGTACGCCTACAGTTGGTTTGACAACATCACCAACGATGCTTTCAACTGAGTCATGAATCATAACCGTCAGGGATGACGGCTGAGGACGTTTGACAACGATCCTTTTCAAAGGCGGAACCCTCGGGTTCCGCCTTTTTTATTGTGTTAGCAGATCCTGACTCACAGGCAATAAAAAAGCGGGTTACCCCGCTTTTTTTTCTGGCCGTAAGACGCCTACTTGGGTCTGATCGGCCTTCTCATATCATGAGATCGTTTGTCGATCGCATAACCACCATAAATCTTGGATGATCTGGAGTATTTAGGGAAATCGGGATTCTGCCAGCCCGCCTCGGCAACCTTATCCTTCGGCGGCTTCAAACGAGAGGAGTAGTCCATCACCGCCATGACATCCCGCATGCTAAAGCGTCGGATCTGCTTAACCATCTTTGGATCGGCGTTTCTGCGACGACCTTTTTTTATCCACTCGAACTGACGCATCAGATAACGGTAGTGCTGGCCGTAGATCGCCGGTATGTGCTCAGCCTTATCTCCCTGACCATTGTCGCCATGACACTCTGTGCAATACTCTTCATAGAGTTTCTTGCCATGTTTAAGATCATGCCCTGAGCCCGTACCATTGTCTGGGATCATGGGCAGCAGTGCGATATAGGCTGCAACATCGGCGATCTCCTGTACACCACCCAGCAGGCGGGGTGAAGTAAATGGCCGCATCGTTGGATTGTCGCGGTTGCGGGCGCGGATGTCGGCAAGCTGCTTGATGATTACCGTATTCAGTTGGCCTGCAACCTGAGGATAAGTGCCGCTTTCATGCCCCCACCCTTCCGGCGTATGGCACACCGCACAAATCTCATACACCTTCTTTCCATTTTCAATACTCGGCTCCTTAAGGAGTGCTGCTTCGTACTCCTCCATCGCCTTTTCCGATGTCCCTGCCACAACTATTCCTGCTGCTATCAAACCAAGAAAAACAGCCCCTGTCTTTAGCAAATATCTACTCATCGACTTCTCACGTGTTTGTGTGATGAACGAACTTGAGAATAGCCTGTTATTACATATCAGGCAATCTTTCATCGAAGGCTGCTCGAGCTTAAACAGGTCGGTTGATTAGCATTTGATAATTATATTAGCCATTGATAATAAAGGGAAAATTGAACTATTATCCGACATCTGCCAAAATGCCGAACTAGCCAATACCTGCCAAAAACCCGCTTATTGCAGTGCTGATCAACAGGGGCAGATGTGGCAAGTAAAAAAGTAAATAACAGCGCGATTAACAACTAACTTCATCCCTGATGAGCTGAAGGTACATCCCATAACAGCAAAAGAACTGGGATAAAATCTGCAGGATCAACCGCTTTTTCTCGAAAACTAAACGACTCATACACAAACCCTGGAGGCTCGTTCATGAAACGGCTATTGCTGACACTCCTTTTAACACTACCGCTCGCTGCTCAGGCAGTAGACATGGAAAACGGTAGAAAACTCAGCCGCAGTTGTGCGCTTTGCCACGGCCAACTGGGCCAAGGTACACCCGGTCCCGCATCCCCGCGTTTGGCAGGAACACCTGCCGGCTATATGGTTCAGCAGGTGGAGGCCTACATCAACGGCGACCGTCCAAACCTGCGCATGGTTATTACCTCATCCCTGCATTCACTTAGCGAGGATGATATCGACGATATTGCCGCCTACTACGAAAGTATCAACCTGAACAAAGTTGCCCCCGGATTGGGTGCGATTCCACAATGGCCGGGCAATATTGCACAGGGAGAAGCCATCTATGGGGAGGACTGCAAAAGCTGCCACCGTAAAAACGGCATGGGAAAATCCCGCAAAGGCATACCGGCCCTGGCCCTGCAGTATTCCCAATATCTATTCCGTCAGATCAAGATGTTCCAGTGGCGCAAACGGGTTCACGACGACGACCCTGAAGATGAGACGTTCGATAATTTTTCCGATCAGCAGATTGAAAGCATTCTGGCTTACGTCTCTTCGCTGGCACCCAACAACAAAAGATAACGTTATCGACAGCGTTACCAAGCGTATATAACCATTTACCGGAGTACCTTAATGAATGCACTGAAAAACCTTTGGTTTATGCTGGCACTGGCGATCGCGATCCCCACTACCGCTTTGGCAGCTGATAAGCCAGCGATGCCGCAGATCAACATTACAGACATCAAACAAACCGTTGTACAGATGAGCCTTCAAGATGGCATCACGCGTGAAGATGCGATACAGGCATTGATGTCCCGAGCTGCAGAGATCAATCTGAAGTTCGTTGCCCGCCAGGAAGTTTCGAAAGAGTTGCAGGCACGGGGCCTGAAGACCCCCTACCTCGACATCTTCCAATTCTGCAACCCGGAAGACGCCCGCAAGATGATTATGCATGACCCCATTTATGCGGCCTACATGCCCTGTCGTATTGCCATGGTGGAGGACAAGAACGGCAAACTATGGCTGATGATGCTGAACCTGGATATGCTTATCAACAGTCAGATGCTGCCTGCCGAGCTGACCGAAATCGCCATTCGCGTCAATCAGGCCATGCTTGATGTAATGGTTGCCGGCGCTACAGGCGAGTTCTGATTGCTGCCGGGGTCGGAGTTAAATTTAACTCCGACCTCTCATTTGGGCAATAAAAACGGCGCATTTGCGCCGTTTTTCCATGGCCCACCGGGCCAAAACAATGATCTCGTCCGCTGTTATTTACAGATAGTTTCCGACAGATTTGCCTGAAAGATAGCCTTGTGTATGTCGCCCAGGCTCAACATGCCGATGAGTTTGCCGTCTACTGCAACCGGGATGCGTCGAAACTTATGCCGTACCATTACGGTGGCAGCACGCAATATGTGCATATCCGGATCGATGCTAACAACCCTGGGGGTCATCAGATCAGAAACCTTCAGGTTCACCACATCCTTGTACTGGCTCATCATACCGTCGTAATCCGGCGTAGCCATTACATCCGCAAAATCCTCCAGTTTTGGAAACATACGGTGCAGAACATCCTTCTCCGCAATGATACCCATCAGTTTTCCGTTTTCATCCTCAACCGGAAGGCCGCTGTAGCGAAACAGGCACATCAGTGAGACCACTTCCAGCAGTTTGGTATCAGGTGTCACCGTCTTCGGTGATCTTGACATAATGTCGCTAACCAGCATCGGGGAGCTCCTCGTCAGACGCTAATAATTTTTCTTTAACACTCTGGAATTCACGTCTTTGCCGGAACTGACAAAATAGCCCAACAGGGGCACTACCGCTGGATTCCAGATATGCATACCTCTGCGCCACTCAGGACGCAAACGACAAAGATACGCAATCCAACAGGCAAAGCCAACAACTATTAATAATTCATGATTGACTGATTATTCAATCAATAGCTGGTGCGAACTTCGTAAACATGATCTTCACACCATCGCCAGAGGGGCGGTGAGCACACTGTCCGCCACATCAACCAAACGCCGTTGACGCTCTCTGGCGAGTAACAGCAGTTTGACCCTTGCCTCTTCCTCGGCGATACCCATCCTCATCATCAGATGGCTGCGGGCACGGTCGATACGATAACTCTCCGCCAACTTGACACGCGCACTCTCCATTGCCTGCGTCAGATTCTGCAACCGCTCAAACCCCGCAATGGCCGCCTCGATAATCACACCCAGCTCTACTTGCCAGATTGTACCGACTTCATAACTGGTCACACCGGCATTGATCGCGCGTTGAATCAGATGACCGTCCCTGTTGCGGCTCAACATTACCACCGGCAAAGCCGACACCGAGACCACAACCTCCAGCGATTCAAGCAGCGCTGAAGAGGGGGTGTCCACATCGATCAGGAGCAGATCAGGCTGCTCACGCAACACCCAGGCAAGAATATCGCTATTGGGACGGGCAACATCAAGGAGACGACACCCTGCCCGATTCAGACAATCCCCAAGCTCCAAACCCGAAAAAAGATTTGCACTAACATATAGAATCGACCGCATATCCAATTCCCCATCTCCATCTTTATTCGGAATATTGCTCAACAAACATTGCTTTATCGTTATCTGTTTGCGGCAACACAGGATAAATCTATACCTTGTTCAGGATGCTATTTCCCGATTCACGGATAAAAGCATGATCCATTTCACACCCCCTCTGACCTGCCAACCAGCCGCATGTAATAAACACCCCGCCGCGATATGCCTACCCAGGAGTCGTCGCAGCATGCATTTCGTGGCGGGGTATCTGTTTCCTGCCGGGCGCTAAATTTTTTTGTCCCTATTTCCCCGTCTTTAGTCCTCGTCTGGGGATAAATTTCATACACAGAGCTAAGCAGATGATTTTCAAAATAATGCTTGCTCTGGATTAAAAGTTATCCACAACCTGCACACAACTTACACAAGCTTATACCCACCCCAATACACAACATATTGTGGTTGACACTTTAAATTTTGCATATATATTGTGTTTAACAGATCGCTTCATATCGATCACACAGGACACAAAAACGGCCTGCTAGGTTGCACGGCCAATAAAGAATGGACGCTATGTAACAGAGCAATAGTTATTAAGCATTTCCCGCCTTCCAACGAGAAACCGGGACTGCTCCCCGAATTCAAACTGAACCCGAACAAGTGTGTATGCCCGACACAGCCAGGAGGAGACATGGTCACCGAAGCCAGCCAGAATGATATTGCATCCGACACCCTACCGCCGACCGTCCAGGAATCACTCGCTCCGGAAACCGCTTCTGGCAACAGTGGTACATTCCAGGTCATCCGCCGTAACGGCAAGGTCACCCATTTTGATGCCGGCAAGATCTCTGTCGCGGTAACCAAGGCTTTTCTTGCGGTCGAGGGTGGCAGCGCGGCCGCTTCAGGCCGCATCCACGACACTGTCAAGGAACTTACCCATCAGGTTGCTGTTGCCCTGGCCCGCCGTACGCCAGCCGGTGGAACGGTACATATCGAGGATATCCAGGATCAGGTGGAACTGGCCCTGATGCGCTCCGGCGAGCACAAGATCGCCCGCTCCTACGTACTCTACCGCGAGCAGCAGAATCAGAAGCGCTCGGAAGAGGCAGCACTGAAGGCGGCTGAAGGAGGTCTGCCCCCGGAACATCTGGTCAAGATCACCCTGACTAACGGCAGCACCCGTCCGCTCGACATCAGCAGGCTTCGCTCTCTGGTTGAGGAGGCCTGCAACGGTCTGGAAGAGGTGGAGGCCGAAGCGATCCTGGACGATACCTGCCGCAACCTGTTCGACGGTGTAAAAGAGGCCGATGTCTCCCAGGCGCTGGTAATGAGCGCGCGCACCCTGATCGACCAGGAGCCCAACTACTCCCAGGTCGCCGCCCGTCTGCTATTGGACATCCTGCGCCGCGAGGCACTCGGCTTCCTCGGTCAGGAGAACAACGTCGGCACCCAAGCCGAGATGGGCGCATGCTACAGCGACTACTTCAAGTCCTATATCCATCGTGCAGGGGAGCTGGAACTGCTCGACACCCGTCTCGGTCAATACGACCTCGATCGGCTTGGCACTGCCATCAAGCCGGAGCGCGACCTGCAGTTCGCCTACCTGGGCCTGCAGACGCTCTACGACCGTTACTTCATCCACAGTGAGGACGGCGTGCGCTTCGAACTGCCTCAGGCCTTCTTCATGCGCGTCTCCATGGGACTGGCAATCAACGAGATCGACCGCGAGGATCGTGCCATCGAGTTCTATGAACTGCTCTCATCTTTCAGATTCATGAGTTCCACGCCGACCCTGTTCAACTCCGGCAGCCTGCGGCCACAGCTCTCCAGCTGCTACCTGACCACCGTGCCCGACAACCTGGACGGCATCTACAGCTCCATCAAGGACAACGCCCTACTCTCCAAGTTCGCCGGCGGCCTGGGTAACGACTGGACTCGTGTGCGCGGCCTGGGTGCCCATATCAAGAGCACCAACGGCAAGTCTCAGGGCGTGGTTCCCTTCCTCAAGGTGGCCAACGACACCGCTGTGGCGGTCAACCAGGGCGGTAAGCGCAAAGGTGCGGTCTGCGCCTACCTGGAGACCTGGCACATCGACATCGAGGAGTTCCTGGAACTACGCAAAAATACCGGTGACGAGCGCCGCCGCACCCACGACATGAACACCGCCAACTGGATCCCGGACCTGTTCATGAAACGCGTGGCCGAAGAGGGCGACTGGACCCTGTTTACCCCCAACGAGACACCGGATCTGCACGACCTCACCGGCAACGACTTCGAAACTGCCTACAACGCTTACGAAGAGAAGGCGGCCAAGGGCGGGATCAAGATCTTCAAGACCGTGAAGGCGGTGGACCTGTGGCGCAAGATGCTCGGCATGCTGTTCGAGACCGGGCACCCCTGGGTGACCTTCAAGGACCCCTGCAATATCCGCTACACCAATCAGCACATGGGCGTGGTGCACAGCTCCAATCTCTGCACCGAGATCACCCTGCACACCAACGACAAAGAGATCGCAGTCTGCAACCTGGGTTCGGTCAACCTGCCTGCCCATGTCGATGAGAACGGCCTCGATCTGGCGAAGCTGGAGAAGACCGTCACCACCGCCATGCGCATGCTCGACAATGTCATCGACTATAACTACTACAGTGTGCCCCAGGCGAGAAATTCCAACCTTCGTCACCGCCCGGTTGGGTTGGGCATCATGGGTTTCCAGGATGCGCTCTACAAACAGCGCATCCCCTACTCTTCGGAGCAGGCCCTCGACTTTGCCGACCGCTCCATGGAGGCAGTGAGCTACTACGCCATCCAGGCATCTTCAGACATGGCGGCAGAGCGCGGCCGCTACTCCACTTACGAAGGTTCTCTGTGGAGCCAGGGCATCCTGCCCATCGACTCTATGAAAAAACTCAAGGAGAGCCGCGGCGACTACCTCCAGGTCGACGAAAGCCAGACCCTCGATTGGGATCACCTGCGCCAGAAGGTGACCACCCAGGGGATGCGCAACTCAAACTGCATGGCCATCGCACCCACCGCCACCATCTCCAACATCTGTGGTGTGAGTCAGTCTATCGAACCCACCTACCAGAATCTGTTCGTCAAATCGAACCTCTCCGGCGAGTTCACCGTGGTCAATGCCTACCTGGTACATGATCTGAAAAAGCAGGATCTATGGGACGAGGTCATGGTCAACGATCTCAAATACTACGATGGCAGCCTGCAACCCATCGACCGCATCCCGGCAGAGCTGAAGGCGCTCTACGCCACCGCCTTCGAGATGGATGCGCGCTGGCTCATAGAGGCGGGTTCCCGCCGCCAGAAATGGATCGACCAGGGCCAGTCCCTGAACCTCTATATGGCGGAACCCTCAGGCAAAAAGTTGGACAACCTCTACAAGCTGGCCTGGGTGCGCGGTCTCAAAACCACCTACTACCTGCGCTCCATCGGTGCCACTGCTGCGGAGAAGACCAGCGTGGCTGGCGGTAGCGGTCAGGCAGGCACTGAGACAGAGGCGCCCAAGGTCTGCTCGATCCTCGATCCGGACTGCGAGGCGTGCCAATGATTCAGAAGGTGGCAGGTAACAGGTTTCAGGTAACAGACTTGAATCGGATTTTTAAGGGGGCTTCATTATGCTGAACTGGGACGATCCATTGACAGCGCCGGTGGCGTCAGCCAATCCTGCGCCACAGGCTGGGGCAACCGTGGATAGCGAGTTGCAGACACCGGAAGCCGTTGTCGCAACCGCAACAACGGAGATGCCGGCCGAGGCAGCGATGAATCTGGATATTAAACCGGTCAACCCGGATGACAAACGCGTCATCAACGGTTTGACCGATATCAACCAGCTGGCGCCATTCAAATACCCCTGGGCCTGGGACTATTTCCTCAACGGCAACAAGAACCACTGGACGCCGCTGGATATCAACATGGCGCAGGATGTGCATGACTACCACCACAACCTGACGCTGGAGGAGCGCCACGTCTACGAAAACGTGCTCTCCTACCTGACCACCTCCGACATCCTGGCGATGCGCAACATAGGCCTGGCGGTGATGGAGAAGATGTCCGCACCCGAGTTGCAAATCTACCAGGCCCGCCAGGTCTATGAGGAGGCGCTGCACACCTGGACTTACCAGCACTGCATCGAGACCATCGGCCTCGACCAGGGGGAGATCTACAACCGCTATCGCGTTGTGCCGGAGATCAACCGTAAGATCCAGATCACCAACCGCCGTCTCGCCTCGATCTTGCGCGCCGACATCAATCTGCGGGATCCCGACGAGCTACAGAACTTCGTCATGGCCTATATCTTCTTCGCGGGCATCTTCGAAGGCTGCTGGTTCTACAACGGTTTCAGCCCGATCTTCGCCCTACAGCGCCGGGGGCTGATGAAGGGCACCGCAGAGCAGCTGCAGTACATCATGCGCGACGAAGTGTTGCACGCCTCCTTCGGCATCCGCGTGGTGAAACAGATTATGTTTGAAGAGGGCATACAGCTCGATCCCAAAGCGGTCCGCGAGATGTGGGACGAGGCGCTGGAAGCTGAGACAGGATACGCAGGTTATATTCTCAAGGATCCGATTCTCGGTTATTCGAAAGAGGATCACATCGAACAGTTCCGCTTCATCGCCAACCGCCGGGCGCGTCAGCTCGGGATTGAAGAACCTTTTCCCGGCGCCGAGAGCGCCCTGCCCTGGCTCGACGAACAGGCCAACCTGCGCAAGGAGAAGAACTTCTTCGAAACCCGTGTCACCGAATATCAGACCGGTGGCGCACTGAACTGGGAATAAGTCAAAGAGTTAGTAGTCACGGAGCGTTATCGGCAGGGATGCCTTTTTAATTTCTTAGGTGGACGGGGTCTAATTTGACTTCGATCCCTTCACAATCAAGGGGAGATTTTCATGTTATGTTCGCACTGCTCATCCGTGATGGTACAGACTGAATCCCTGCGGGATACCACCACCGAACAGTCTCGTTATGAGTGTCCGGTGTGTGGGCGTACGCACCTGCAAACTCGGCAACTGCACGTAGCGGCGTCTCCGCATCCGGACTCCAGTCGCCACTTTCCGGGCGGGGAAAGCATCACGCCGCACTGACCCCACGCCAAGCGGGCCAAACTACGAAGGGGATCAGCGGGGAAATGCCGCCGCGTAGCGTTCTATCCACTCTATCGCTGCCTGCTCACCGGTAAGCCGCCGCCCCTCTTTTTTCAGCACATCCTGTTTGTACTGTTCGATGTGGCAGACCTGCTCCACCATGCGCAAGGCAAACTCATCACCCGCATCATCAAATCTCACGCCAACCTCATAACACTCTTCCTGCTCCTTGCACCAGACAGTTGTCCCTGATGCATGGAACTCCGGCGGTGTTATGGAGATGGCCACGTGGATAACGGTACCGGGAGCAATCCATTGATTTGCGATGAAGCAGAGCCCTCCGTCACTGATGTTTTTCAGACAATCATGGTTGTCAGCGGCAATCTCACCCAAATCGAAATCGATGGGTATGTCGGATGGATGCCGAATGAAGTGACGCATGCTGAATCTTGCTTGCTCGTACGAAGGCCTATTCTCCAGCAGGCTCCTCTCATCCCCCGCCGGGAAAAAACATATTGCTCAATGGGTATCTACCTTAAGGAAAGCAAAGCTTGGGACGATTTTCAAGGTCAGCACCTCACACACCCGTCTATCAAGACGTGCAATCAGACAGCATATTTAAACTTTAGGAGCGGCGGCTCGCATCAATCCTTGTAAAATCACACCCATGAGAGATTAAATCACCGCAGCATCTTCCTGATACTGAATGTCAGCACCAGGGGCCATAACGCCCAATTGAGCAGTGAGATAAGAATCCCTACATCCTTTGGTGTTAGTGAGGTGTTTAACCGGCAATCCGGGTTGCTTGCTACAGACTGCAGAGGACCATCACGTTTTGACTTTTCATCTACATCCTGCAAATCACTGTCGCCGCTCTTCAGTGGTGACGTTTTGCAGAATAGGTGGAGGCCCGACTCCTCTGCCAGCTCCCATTCATCCCGGGCCACAAGCCCAATGATAGGAATATGATAACGCAGCGACATAAAGAACGGCGTTGCGTCCTGCCATATAATCGCTGGCGGTATCTTGAGAGGATCGAGTCCCTCTGCAGAACGCACCTCACGATATGCGAGACTGGGTTCAAAATTTTCACGCGTAAAATAGAGGGGCATCATCAGCCCCCAAACCACACCGATGACCAGAAGAAGCCGTAGCGGCGTAGTGCCGTAACCGAGCAAGTAAGCAAAAGGCAGGTGCAGAAAAACCCCTCGCAGAGACTCCAGGGGCAGACGAAAAAACCACCATTTACTGCGCCAGGCATCCCGCCACACCTGACGGCGCGCGCGCTGCTGGGCAGCACGGTAGATTGCATTGGCTTCACTCTCATGCCCAGCATTTCGAACGGACTGTTCCGACCTCACATAGGTATCGCGCCTGAACATGGGATCACAGGAGAGCAGCGTCTGAAACTTGTCCGTCTGCTCATAGTTTCGAATATCCCAGGCACGCACCGAGAGATCCTGCAGATGCAGTGGACGGGGGAAACTCTCTGTTCTTCCACCGAAAAGACGCTGCCATCGTTTGTTTTCTTTCCTTCGCGCCTCGATCCTTAATTCGCCGAGTTCAGCCGATGTCAAACGCAGGCCAATTCTATCGATATCACACTCTTTGAATGTTTCAGCATCAAAACTCTTGTGTGAAATCACAAACCGAAACGCTTTCAGATACCTGAAGTCGGCCGCGCCTGGTATGTTTACACTGTCCGTAACACTAAACTCATCGTTGATGGCAAAGAGTTCAACTTCACCTTGTGCCTGAAGCCCTCTCGCCACCACACAGCCGACCTTGACCCCATCGAGAAGTTCGTCTGCATACTCTGCATCCGGTCGTTCCGAGATAATATCCAGGCCGGTGAGGTCGATGTCGTTATCACAACGAACCATGGTCAGGTCAAGATTTGCAGCTGTCGCACGACGTAATTTCGTATCACTGTTTGGCAGGCGATCCCGCACCATCTTTGGTGTTTTATACGCGGCAAGCAGTGTTGTCCGCGAACGAAAGGCGATATCACCAGCAATGTGGCTATCGTTTAACCTGATCGCTCCGGCCACGGTAATATTGACGAAGTCACACTCACCACGGATGTTCGATTGACATATTTCAAGATGCCCCCCAACGTATGCGCCTTCGGAAAGAAAATCGATCGAATGATTTGAGCCACCAGCACTATTTTTATACTGCAATGTGCTACGCCAGAAAAGAATGTCACCTTCAATATCGGCGCCATTGATAAAGAGTCCTGGAGAACCTGCGGTACGATCCTTGCCGGAGACAACGAGCATTGGCATTCCAACATCGCCATGTATTCGCGCATTTTTCAGTGTTAGTCCACCCAGTATGCAGGGTCCAGCTTCCGCAGGGGATGGATATCCATATATGCCTAAAACAATAGTCCCGGATTCCAACGACAACAAACTTAGCATGCCATTAACACGCGCACTCTCTATCTCTAAATGCCCGGAAATTTTTGCCGCAGAAAAATTTAGCGTTCCACTGACCGCGGTATGCGCAACCATGCTGAAGCCATCATTCGCCTGTTTCATGAAAGGCTTTATAAATACAGTACTCTCGAAAACTGAACCCCAGCAGGATAAGTCACCAAGAACCTGTAGTCCGATTATATTGACTGTCCCTTGAACCCGAATATTGGTTGCGCTGACACCCCCTCTGACCAGGGACTCTCGATAAGCTCCGTTCTTACCATAAAGTGATCCATGTTGCGCCCAACAGCCAAAATCAAAATTCCCGCCAATCTGCGCATTGTCGAGGGTAACGGCATTTGTTTTCTTTGGATCTGGCGAGTTGATTTCACATCCACGGATACTCGCATTCTGCTCTACCTGAAGACCCTTTGCCAAAACTGTTCCATGGACCGTGGTACGGTTCAAAACAAAATTTCCTTCAACCTGCAGTCCATTCAAATCAAGCGAAACTGCATCGAGAAGACGCTTACCCCACAAAGAGGGCATATCCAAAACATCCACATCATCGAGAATAAAATCCCCTACGACCCTGACATTTCGAAAGGCAACTGTTTTTGAAAATGTACAACCGGAGAAATCGGCGCCCCCTTCAAACCTCGCGCCGGTAAAGTCAACTTCACCCTCAAAGCAGGTATACAACGCCCGCATTGGAAAAGTTATGCTTTCTCCACGAAACTGGACGGCGCCGCGCACACGCTTATGTTCAATCTCAGCCATATCGCCCCGCCTTAGCGCTGCGACAAACATATCCGCATCGATAATCTCGTTGGAAACAGGCGTGGACTCAGTCATTATCGTCTCAAATAGTATTCTGGTTATGGCAGCACAAAATCACGAGGTAGACGCAGGAGAAAATGCGTCTTCGTGGTGAAGAGTTCCGGCGCCATACCTAAACGCCCCATCACCGGCGTATCATCATCCATAGCGACACTCCCATCAGGATAGACATGAAAACATGCATGAAAAAAGTTATCTGAATAGGTCAGGAAGGCATCTGCGACCATAAAACCCTTGTCAGGATCACTGACGGGCCAGACCCTAATCGGTCTTATAATATCCGACAGCACATCGCGTTGATCCTTTGAGTGGCAGCGCCACTTTGCATCGTCTATCGATTCCACAATATGAAACGGGCCTTCATCACCATGTACCATGTCACAAAAGAAATCGAGATACTCCGTAGCAGTTGTGCTGTCCAGATTGAGTCCGTAGGCAGCATTTAGCTTATGAAGCGTGGCCGACATACCATTGAGCGGTACAAGGTGGTCGACACCTTCAGGAACTTCAGAATCCGCGATTGCAAAAAGCATCTCAGTTCGCCGGGGATAGCCTCCCCGCCGGTCGATTATTTCGTAATGCCTGTGTCCGTTATAGAATGAGAGTGTCTTGCGTAAAACACGTAATTCATCTCCTATATCATCTGCCCCCGGCGACTGCGACCAAGCATCAGGAATGTGGTAATCAAGACAACGTTCGTTGATGTAGGCAAAAAGCTCCCGCGCTTCACCCCTCAGTATTTCATCATCGTTCGATGGCCATATCTCAACCCACCGATGTTCAGCGTATCGTCGCTTAAAGTTTACTAACGCTTCACGTAAAACCTCTTCTACATTTGATTCAACATCTGGCGGACGCCAGCTTTCCAGGCGCTTCAAGATACGCTTGGACTCCTCATTGTTTTCTGATCGATGCTTTGAAGACGACTTATCGAGAAGATGAAGCGCCGGTGCACACCATAGCTGCTCCAATCCAACCACATTGACCGATGTTGTATCTTGTGCAAATACACAATCCTCTATAAGAAGGTCATAATCTGGAAGAGGAAGTGAGTTTTCAGAATACTTCAAGGTTACCTGGTAAATTGCATTCCTCTCTCGATCAATAACTACTGGAACATTGCTCTCTGATGCTCTCTCAAGCAGGCCATTCCAACGTTCCTGCTCAATATTTTCAGGTTGCCGTACATCTTCCAGGCTCAAGACGAGGCTCTGCCGCTCTCTCCTGACTGCTGCGGTTTCGAAATAGAGTGCAAGGTAGGCTAAAGAGTGCTGCTCATTGTTAACCTGTTTGGAATAGACCTCCCTGATCACATCGAAGAAAGTCTCGTTACGGAAATCAACCAGAAAGGTATGTCTTGGTGTGTCCCAGACAAAGGCCATCGCATCTTTGGCATCTTCAATACCGCTCCAATTGAAGACCCACAGATAGAGATCGGCCGCGAAAGGGATTGAAATTCGTTCAGCCCCGACAAATTCGCGAGAGGAACGGAAGACGGGGGGAATGGATGCTTCAACCAGACGAACAAGAAACGGGCGTTTATAGGATAACTTCTGCGGAGAATACCAGTCGCTGTTGTGTAATTCCTTGGGAAAATTATCGAATTTCACTTCCATGGCGTTTTCCTTGTCAAAGCACAGGCAGATACGACATAGCCTTTTTCATCATACAGAAATAAAATTCGTTGTGACAAAAAGTATCTCCCTGACAATACCACCAAGTCTCCCTTACCTCACCCGCTATACAGCGAACAGCGCCTGTATGCTCCATCCATCATACTGTTTGCAGCAGAAAGTGCCTCTGCAAGCTCTTCCAAATCTTCCAGATTCAACTGCTGTGCCATCATCTCATTTTTCGCACCTGACTCCACAGCATCGAGCAGCCGAAGCCACAGACGCCAGAGAACTCGTTGGGCCGATACTTTCGGTGCCACTATTTTTCCTGCCTTTATGCGCCTGCTCTGTTCTATCTGCAGCCTACGCTTGGCCTGGGCCAACTGTTCCAGTAGCGGGATCGCCAAGTCAAATAGTATCGCCGCCTGTTCTGCCCGCCATTCATCACCAGGCTCTTCAAGCAAGCGTGGCGGTATTGAAAATTCCCGCCAAGCCAGTCTCTCTTCGCCCACCGGATCGTCATCCACCGGATCGGGGGGAAACTTGTAAAAACCCCAACGCGCACCCATGGCGCATTCAATCAGCACCTTGTCACCTTCGATGCGGCAGTCGCTCTCACTGCATTCACTGGCCGCCACCCAGGATCTTGGATCCAGCTTCCAGGCACAGAAATCCCGGTTCGGCGGTCTGCCGTAGGCTGCCTCAAGTAGTTGCCATGTCTCATTGAAGATCTTCCACTCCCTGCGGTAATCTGGATTGCGCCGCAGAAACTCCCAGGCCCATTGGGCTCCGCTCAACTTTTCTGTGAAACCGTAGTCGTCGGCTAAACACCAGTCCTTCATCGGCATTGAGTTTTTCCCTGTTTTGTAATGGGCTGAAGGATATCTCTCACTCCGTTCGAGATGACAATGAATTATTTTATCAGAACGACTTTAGCTCACCACACTTGCGGAGACTGATGCAACCATCCAGAATCATTGTATGAAGACACCCAATCTAATGGAGATGACCCGTACCCTGATCGCTGCGCCTTCGGTAAGCAGCGTCAATCCTTCGTGGGACATGGGCAATCAGCCGGTAATCGAGGTTTTGAGCAGCTGGCTCGAATCACTTGGCTTCAAGATCGAGATAGTGCCGATCCCAGGTCACAGGGACAAGTTCAATCTGGTGGCCAGCGCAGGTAGCGGCAGTGAAGGTCTGGTGCTCTCCGGCCATACCGACACCGTGCCTTTCGACGAGGAGAGGTGGCACAGCGACCCCCTGCAGCTCGTTGAAAGGGACAACCGTTTCTACGGCCTCGGCACCACCGATATGAAGGGGTTCTTTGCGGTTGTCATCGAGGCAATCCGCGAACTGCCATTGCACAATCTGAAACAGCCGCTGACCCTGATCGCCACCGCCGATGAAGAGAGCACCATGTGCGGTGCCCAGGCACTCGTCGACCTGCATCGCCGGCTGGGACGTCATGCACTGATTGGCGAGCCGACCGGACTAAAACCGATTCGTACCCACAAAGGGATCTCCATGGAGTCGATTCGGCTGACCGGCCGCTCCGGCCACTCCAGCGACCCGTCACTGGGGATCAATGCCCTGGAGGGAATGCACCGGGTCATCGGAGAGGTGCTGCAATGGCGTGACGATCTGCAGCAACGCTATCGCAATCCTGCATTCGAAGTTGAAGTACCGACCATTAATCTCGGACATATTCACGGCGGCGACAACCCAAACCGCATCTGCGGCCAATGCGAACTCCAGTTCGATCTGCGCCCACTGCCGGGCATGGTGTTGAGTGACCTGCGGGCCGAAATATCTGCCCGTCTTGATCGGCTGCTTGTGGATAGTGGCCTGGCCTGGAAGATGGTCCCCGTCTTTGATGGCATCCCGGCGATGGAGACTCCAAAGGGTGCCGCCATCGTGCAGGCAGTCGAGACCCTCACCGGTTTTCCGGCGGGTGCTGTCGCCTTCGGCACCGAAGGACCCTATCTGAACGAGATGGGCATGGAGACAGTGATCTGCGGCCCTGGCCATATCGATCAGGCCCATCAACCCGATGAATACCTTCCCCTTGAACATATCCAGCCTGCAATCAAACTGATACAGTCGCTGGTGAAGAGATTCTGTTTGTGATCTTCTGTTAGCTAGGAGGCTGTCGGGTTTATCCGTTTGAAGCAAAAATCACTGGGGGCGAATCAAATCAGCTTATCGAACGAGGCGAATAGTGGGCCTATTTAACGAGTTTGATAAGCTGAGTTGATCGCCATCAGGGGTTTGCAGCCAAACAGTGTTAAATCCGACAACCTCCTAGACCCTGAATAGGCAGAAAAATGGTCTCCAAAAAGCAAACAACCGACCCTTTCGTGACCTGGTTTCGCGATGCATCCCCCTATATCCACGCTCACCGTGGACGCACCTTCGTCGTCTGTTTCGGTGGAGAGGCAGTGGCGGACAGGTGCTTTCCAAACCTGATCCACGATCTTGCCATTCTCCAGGGGTTGGGAATCCGCCTGGTGCTGGTACACGGTGCACGTCCCCAGGTCGAAGAGCGGCTGCAGACCCGCGGCGCAAAGATGCAGTACATCGATGGCCTGCGGGTAACCGACGATGCAGCGCTGGCCTGCGTCAAGGAGGCCGCCGGCGCCGTGCGGGTGGAAATCGAGGCCCTGCTCTCCATGGGACTCTCCAACTCTCCCATGGCAGGAGCGCGTATCCGGGCAGCCTCCGGCAACTTCGTTACTGCTAAACCCATCGGCGTTAGAAACGGTACCGACTACGGTCATACCGGAGAGGTTCGTCGCGTCGATTCCGCGGCCATCGAGCAGCGCCTGGAAACCGGTGCGATTGCCATCATCCCCCCGATCGGCTACTCCCCGACCGGCGAGGTATTCAATCTGAGCGCCGCCGACGTCGCTGCATCCGTGGCCATCGCCTTGGGGGCGGATAAGCTCATCAGTCTGGTAGAGGGTAAAGGGTTGACCGACTCACGGGGGCGCCTCATCACCAACGTGGTGCCACGGGATGTGGACACCATCCTGTCGCGGCGCAAACGGTTGGCGGAGGATATCTGTCAGCATCTGCGGGCAGCGGTTACCGCCTGCCGCAGCGGTGTCAATCGCATCCACCTGCTCGACCGGAAGGGTGACGGCGCGCTGTTGCAAGAACTCTTCACCCGTGACGGCTCAGGTACCCTGATCACCGCAGAACCCTATGAGGAGACCCGCACCGCCACCATCGACGATGTCGGCGGCCTGCTGGAACTGCTTGAGCCGCTGGAGGCGGAAGGGACCCTGGTGCGGCGCTCACGGGAACTGTTGGAGACCGAGATCGAACGCTTCACGCTGATGGAGCGTGACGGCATGGCCATCGCCTGCGCCGCCCTCTACCCTTATGCCAAGGAGCAGATAGCGGAACTGGCCTGTGTCGTCGTCCACCCCGACTACCGGGACGGCGGGCGCGGGGACTGGCTGCTGGAACAGATGGAGACCACTGCCCGTGCCCAAGGCATCCGGCAGCTTTTCCTGCTCACCACCCATACCGCCCATTGGTTCCGGGAGCGGGGTTTCGTTACCGCCGATCTGAAATCCCTGCCGATAAAACGCCGCCAGCTGTATAACTATCAGCGCAATTCAAAGGTGCTGATCAAGCAACTTTCCGGGAGCTGATTCAGGCAATCTTGTATCCGCTACTGAGAGTTATGTTTCACGAGAAGGTAGGGTGCGTCGTGCGCACCCTGATTAACGTGAATACAGCTTGTTTTGGTGCCCATGGCGCACCCTACGCATCCTATTTTCCCTTAATTGAGGAGCTGTAGTGTCCGGCACTGGGAGTTATAGTTTCGCGAGCCCCAACTGGCTGATCTGGTTTGGCAGGATTACCGCAATTGTGGCGGTGCCGATCTGTCTCTACTACCTCTCCTCATTCACGCCCGATGAACGCCCGACCCTGGAACAGATGCTGCCGCCCCAGGACCAAGACAGATTGGAAGAGATCCGGACAATCTTCGGTATAGAACCGAACCGGGTAATCATCGGCATCAAGCCGGAGGCTGAACCCGGCAGTATCGAGAGATTAAAGCAACAGATCAGCACCATCGACGATGTTGCCGATGTCATGCAATTCTCCATCGGCGAGCAAAATGCCCGTCTGCTTCTCATCAACATCAGCGCCGGCAATTCAAGCATGCAGGCGGCACACCGACTCGAAAAGGCGATAGCGGCATCGACTGCAGCGTTTACCGATACCATCACCGCTAGTGTCGGCACACCACAGATCCGGGTCGCCTCCTGGCAGAGTGCCTACGAGGATATAAGAGGCATCCTGCCCTGGCTCCTGATCTCGGTGACGCTGATCCCCTATCTCTTTTTCAGAAGCCTGAGCGCTTTGCTCTTTCCACTCTTTGTCGCCAGCATCTCCTGCACCCTTATCCTGCTTCTGCTACAATACTTTGAACGAAACACGGGACTGATTGCGGTGGTACTCATCCCCATCGTCTGGTCCATTGCAACCCTCGATGCCATCCATCTGATCGACCGCACTACCCGTCTTGCGGGTAAGCGCGATACCTTTTTTTTAGGCGGTGAAGTTAGGGCGTTGGCCCATCCCTGTCTGCTGACCACCCTCACCACCGCCGGCGCACTGCTCATATTGGCGCTACAGGAGGATTCTCCCTTACTGCATGATCTGGGAATCTGGGCAGGCATTGGCGCGCTACTGGCCTATCTGCTGACTTTTGTTTCCGGAACACTTTTTCTCTCTACCGGAATCAGGTTTCGACCCGTCCCAAACTGGCCAAGGTATCTTGCGCTGCAGGCAGTCCGCTATTCGCAACACCATGCGAAACGGGTCCTGACAGCATGGGTCACACTACTCTGCCTCGCCCTTTCAGGGCTGCCGTCACTGCAACTGACAGTACGCTTTCCTAGTCTTTTTCACCCGTCCCATACACTTGAAAAAGAGATCTACAAACTTTCCAAGGTGAGTAGAACTGACCTGCGGCCCGTAGATGTTTTCATCGAGGCCACGGACGATGCAGGCGCAGACAGGATGGCTCTCCTGAATGCAGCCAGGGCAATAAGGAACTACGCAAAAACATGGCCCGAAACGAAAATGGTTCTGCCGTTTGCGGCAGGGGTGGAAACAGCTACGGCGCCGAAACCCGGCACAGAAGAAGCAGCGCTCTCAGACTGGTTCAAACCCGACAGTGCCACCGCACGGGTGCAGCTACATTTCGCCCCCCACTCATTCCAGCGCCACAGCGAACTCATCGATTGGCTGAGACATTTCGACCACACGGTATTGTCTCATCACCGTCTCTGGTTCGGCGGCACAGGTTACGACTACCATCGCATGGAACAACTGGGTGCCAAAGCGGGCATGATGGGTCTGATCGGAACACTGGCGATCATCATGGTTACCCTTCTCTGGGCCTTCGGTGGCAACACAGCCAACATTGTACCGGCGTTGATCGCTCTGCTGTTGCCAGCCCTGTTGATCGGCGGAGTAATGGGCCATGCAGGCATTCCCTGGAGCCTGGGCATGATGCTGCTGCCGGTTATCTATATCGGCCTGGCTGTGGACTACACCCTGCATCTGCTATGGCCGTTACGGCATAGCAAACGCTCCCTCCAGAGACGACTGCAAAGCGGCGCTTTACGGGCAGGCCCTGCGCTACTGGCAACCACCGCCGTTATTGCCACCTGCACGGCGGCACTCTCCCTGTCGACCATTCAGGTCAACAGGGAACTCGGCGGTCTGTTGGCAGTGGGCCTCACCCTCGCACTGCTGTGCAGTCTCACTCTTACCCCGGCGATTATCAGGCTTTGGAGACACAGATCAGCTCGATACTGACCCGCAGGATTTCCGCCCCTGCCCCGTTCGGTTTGATTGTCAGCACCACGGTCGGGGCGCCTCCACCCGCCAGAAAGGCATCGACGATAGTGCTGTAGAGATCTGCATGGGCAGTCACAACGCCATCCACCTCATATACGAGGGTGTTCTCCATATCCTGCGGCACTACAATGCCTTCATCGGCAAAGAGATTGCCCGCTGATGTGCCTGTGACGACCAGTCTGAATCGCAGGTGATAGGTAAAACCTGCAAGGGTCGCTTTGATCTCTTTGCGGTAGGTGCCTGCAACAGGAAAACCCTCCCCGTTGCCGAAGCTGCCATTGTTAAAACCGGCAGCACAGATACCGGCATTGCCGAGCTGATAATACTGGGCAAGCGTCAGGGCCGTCATACCCACATCGCCCGGCGCCACCATATCGATATTGTCCGCCGGATTCCAAAACGCATCCAGGCCACACTTCTTTGAATAAATATCCGGATCACCACCATCGAAGGGGACATCGAGATAGACGAGCGCGCCATTCACCAATACATTTTTCAATTCATCGAGGGTTGCCTGGTCGGCCAGGATATCCTGCGTGGGACAGGGCGCCACATCGGGTTTGTCCGCAGTCGTCAACGCAATCGTGGTGCTGACTGTGCCATCGTCTGAGTCGGTAAATGGGCAACCGCCGACCAACAGAAAGGCCAGCCCAACAAGTAAAAAACGCAGTTTGATCCAATACATGATTCATCCCCACAAAGGTCAGATACTTCTATCAATGCCTCCCTTGGCAGATCCAACTCCAGGATTCAGTTTGTATCGGCTTAGAAGCCTCTATTCGTCACGGATATACTGCTCAGTATATGCCAGAATCGAAAGAGGGTTTGAACACTGCTCTTATGAGGATACCCGGTAGCGGGCAAGCACCCGGCTCTCACTACCCGGCGGAAGCTCGACGGTTTCACTCGCGGCATTGGCGGTTTCCACGCACAGCAGGCGCTGAAAATCCTCATCACCCAGGTCGGCCATGTCCCTGGAGATTTCCGCCCACGGGTTCCACACCACCGCAGTCCGGCTGCCTGCGCTGCTGATGTGAATCCGCCGACTCAGGGCCTCATCGTCTATTACCAGCTCATCTGGAGCATCCATATAGATACGATCCACCTCTGAAGAGATAGTGATTTCACCTGCCTGGGTCTTTTCCACGCCACTGTCGGTTTTATCCAGGTAATCAAGCCCCTCCAACCCCAGCACCTTCACCCTGGCGATATCCCCTATTCTGAAATAGGTGTGAAACGCTTGGGTGATGGTAAATGTCTGCTCACCCGTATTGCGGGTGACCAGTTCCACAGTCAGACTGTTGCCTACCGTGATCTCGATATTCAGCCTGAAAGCGTGGGGCCAGATAGCCTTGGTCTCCTCTGTATCAACCAGACCCAGCACCACCCTGGTGTCACCTTCGCTGGTTGCATCAGTAGACACTACCGACCAGTCGCGGTTGCGCACAAACCCATGACCGGGCCGGCCCAAACCTTCAGGATCGGAACCGAACCAGGGCCAGCAGATAGGGATGCCGCCTTTGATGGCCTTTCCATCCTGGTAGTAGGCCTGGTCACTGAGAAACAGAAGGTCCTGGGATTCGCCGGCCGGACAAAAAGAGAGCACTTGTCCCGCATAGGGAGAGATCAGGGCCGTTGCCTTTCCATTGTCGATTTCAATAAATGGAAAACCGCCCTCCCCATCGACAAACTTCAGCTGGTTCTCGATCGCGTACTCACTGTTCAGTTGATCAACACTCATCTTATTCACCTGCTATCCCAGAAATTTTTCATGGAGGATTATGGCATATCAGGCTCGAGGACCTCCATCAGAGAACCCTGTGTTTGGCAGGAAGCCTCTACTCGTCATGCGTATACTATCGAGCACATACCGGAGTAGAGAGCGAGTTCGAACACTGTTTTCCCCATACTTAAACCTGCCTGCCACGCTGCTGATAGCACTGCTGCTCTCCGGTTGCTCCAGCATTGGGTACTACGCCCAGTCGATCCAGGGACATCTGGATTTGCTGCAGCGCACTGAATCTATCAGCGACCTGCTGGCAAATCCACAGACCGATCCACTGCTGAAGCAAAGGCTTCAGCTGACTGAAACCCTGCGGGACTTTGCCAGCCAAACGCTGAAACTGCCGGAAAACAGGAGTTATCGCAGTTATGCCGATCTGCAACGCAAGGCTGTGGTGTGGAGTGTCGTTGCCGCACCGGAGTTCTCGATTCACCCAAAACAGTGGTGTTACCCAATAGTGGGCTGCGCCAGCTACCG